>JAPJOW010000129.1 GCA_030826005.1 Aliterella sp. RAGGC_92 | reverse complement strand
TAAAATTGCGGATTAAAGCAATAACTTCCGGGCGAATTTCATGCCCCATATCAAATTCTTGATACTGCACCTTTGCACCCATCTTCAGCAAACTATCTCGCGCTTTTTGCGCCGCACTTAAAGGTACTACCGAATCTTGTCTACCATGTACTAGCAAAATCGGTGGAATCGCGCTACTTGGTGATTCTGTAACCGGATGCAAATAACCGCTTAACGCTACTAAACCCGCCAAAGGTAAATGCAAACCAACATCCAAAGTCATCGCCGCGCCTTGGGAAAAGCCACTTAAAATTGTTCGAGATAAAGGGATTCCCGTATCTTTTACCAAAGATTTCAACCAATCTTGTAGTAACTCTTTGCTTTGCGCGTAACCTTGATTATTTTGTTGAAAATCGTACCAAGCTTTACCTCCGGCTACATGAGGATGATTAAAAGGCGCATCGGGTAAAACAAACTGATAATCGGGCAAATTCAAAAACGGCACGACGGAAGCCAAGTCTTGAGCATTCGCACCCCAACCGTGCAAAACCACAACTAACCCCGCAGGTTCTTTCCCCGTAGTTGGGGGTACATTAATAACTTGTAATGGCAGAGACTTTCTCCTACTATAAATAACTCTCTTAATTTATTGTAACAATAACCAATTCTTCGCGTCTCGTATCCTTAAATCAGCAACTAAAAAAACTATATGGCACGTTTAGCACTTCTCAGCGTATCTGACAAAACCGGACTTATCGACTTTGCCCGGACATTGGTAGAAGAATTTAGCTTTGATATTATTAGTAGTGGTGGAACTGCCAAAGCCTTACTAGCCGAAGGTATCCCCGTTACCAAGGTTGCCGATTATACGGGTTCTCCAGAGATACTAGGTGGGAGAGTAAAAACCCTGCATCCTCGGATTCATGGCGGTATTTTAGCGCGGCGAGATGTTCCTCAAGACTTAACCGACTTAGAAAATAATCAAATTCGTCCTATCGATTTAGTTGTAGTCAATTTATACCCTTTCGAGCAAACGATCGCTAAACCAGACGTAACTTTAGCTGAAGCTATCGAACAAATAGATATTGGCGGGCCTACTTTAATTCGCGCCTCTGCCAAAAACTACGCTCACGTCACCGTTCTTAGCAATCCTAATAGCTATAATTCCTATTTAGAACAATTGCGCCAAAATCAAGGGCAAGTATCTTTAGAATTTCGGTTACAGTGCGCTCAAACAGCATTTTCGCATACTGCAAGTTATGACAGCGCGATCGCGTCTTACCTCAGTAAAGATAGTTTTACGCTGACAGGGCAAACATTGCAACCATTGCGTTACGGTGAAAACCCTCATCAATCCGCCGCCTGGTATCAAACGGGCGATACACTTGCAGGATGGGCAACAGCAAGTATACTGCAAGGCAAAGAACTTAGTTATAACAACTTAGTTGATTTAGAAGCCGCAGAGCGTATAGTTAGCGAATTTCCCGACACCCCCGCCGCCGTCATTATCAAACATACCAATCCTTGCGGGGTAGCCCTGGCAGATAGTTTAGAAGCAGCTTACAACAAAGCTTTTAATGCCGATTCAGTATCAGCTTTTGGGGGAATTGTCGCCTTAAATCGTCCTATTGATGCGGCGACAGCCAAAGCATTAACTCAAACCTTTTTAGAATGTATAGTTGCACCAGCTATTGAAGCAGAAGCTAAAGAAATTATTGCCACAAAGTCAAAGCTTAGAGTTTTACTTTTACCCGATCGCACTACCATTAAACAAACTGTAAAAGTAATCGCTGGTGGTTTTTTAGTTCAAGACGCGGATAATCACGCTGCCGATTCTAGCACTTGGCAAATAGTAAGCGATCGCAGCCCTAGCCCTACAGAACTTGCCGAATTACTTTTTGCCTGGAATGTTTGCAAGCACGTCAAATCAAACGCAATTGTAGTCACAGGCGATCGCACTACAAAGGGTGTTGGCGCAGGACAAATGAACCGCGTTGGCTCGGTAAAAATTGCTTTAGAGCAAGCTGGAGAAGCCGCCAAGGGTGGTTTTCTTGCCAGCGATGGTTTTTTCCCCTTTGATGACTCTGTAAGAGCCGCCGCCGCCGCCGGAATAAATGCGATCGTCCAACCAGGCGGAAGTATGCGCGACGCGGATTCTATCAAAGCCGCTAACGAACTGGGGTTAATTATGGTATTTACGGGGATTCGACACTTTTTGCATTAAACTTTTAGTTGTGAGCGATCGCCCACCATATTTTCCGCCAAAAATTGAATAGTCGGCTTGAGCCGACTTGAGCTATTAGCCTGGGGTTTCAACCCTAGGCGGGCTGTAGGATTAACCAGAGATTTTATTTCTCAGCTATCAACCAGAAATTTTATTCCTCAACGGGCTGTAGCTATCAATCAACCAGAGATTTTATTTCTCAGCGATTAACCAAAGATTTTGTTCCTAAACGGGCTGTAGCAAACATCGTGTAACAGCCTAGCTCGCCTAGGGTTAAAACCCTAGGCTAATAGTTAAAGTCGGCTCAAGCCGACTAAAGGAAAAAATTTGGCTTTTGCAAGAGTTCTAGCTCCTAAATAAGCTAGAAAATCTATTTTTTAATTATAAAGTTGAACTTATAAATAATTAACAAAAGCTACCTATAATAATCTCAAAACATTCAATTAACTGAGAATATAATTAGTAATAAGCTTTTATATATATTTCTATGCAATTAATTAAAAGAACCACCTTAATTTATCAGCAAGGTAGTTCCGATAAAATCTATGAAATTGACTTATGTCAAATAGGCGATCGCTTTGTAGTCAACTTTCGCTACGGAAGGCGCGGTACGACGTTAAAAGAAGGCGCTAAAACTATTCAGCCCGTAGCCGAAGCAGAAGCGCAAAAAGTATTTAATAAATTAGTTGAAACCCAAATACAAAAAGGTTATTACGAGCCAAATAATAGACCAATAGAGCAAATTTCTCCTCCAGTTTCAACACCGCAATTAATAACAAATAGCAACGCTCCTAGACACGCTGCAATTCTCAATTGCTTGGCTAATAGAAACTGTAGCAAATGGAACTTAGATCGAGCAATTTGGCGGGCGGGAGAATTAAAAATTAAAACAGCTACACCGCTACTAATTCAACTAATTGGCACAGGCGAACCATTACGAGATTATTGCATAGCTTGGGCTTTGGGCTGGTGTGGCGATAATAGCGCGATCGCACCTTTAAATCAGCTTACTAATAATTCCGCCGAATTTGTCCGTCGCATCGCCTGGGAAGCCCTATACAAACTATCAGATACTCAAAGGCGGGAGGAAATGAAAGCCCAAAAAATTGCTCAATTACCGCCAGAGTTAAGGGATTCAGCCCAAAATAGTACAGAGTTTGCGATCGCACTTAAAAACTATTTAACAACAAGCGATTCCCAACGTTTTGCCGTTTTAGACACAATTTACCAGATAGATAACGAATTTGTCCGCCCTGCACTGCTAGATACTATCTGCGACGCACCCTTTAAACCCAACTATTTCCAACGTTTGCGCCACATCTTTAAAATCGCCGAGTATCGCCACGATGCGGAAGTTTTTGGTATCCTTGCCTATGCCTTTGAAAAAGAACCAAGCACCTTTGATAATAAGCGTACAGGTAGAAAACGTTGGGATGCGGTGAAGCGCAAATATATCCGTGTCAGCAAACAAAGACTGCATGATAAAGAACTTAAAAGTCCCCAATCAACCAAAGCCTACAGCCAACAAACTCGTGAATATTTACGGCGGCGGGTATGGCGTACCCTTGAACAGTTGGGAAAAGAAGGAGATGCGAGTTATATCAATTTAGCCGTTGGTGTACTTTTACAGTACGTTGATGCCGATGCTTTACCAGTGCGTCAAGTAAGCTATTTTAAGTGGAATCCCCAAACTCGTAGACGCGATCGCATTACTATAAATTGGGATGCTTACGCAAATTACATAACTTTTAACCATATTCTCTACGAACATAGCCAACGTTACATCCATCATCGTCAAGCTTGGCGTTGCAGTTCATCTTACCAACCAGGAGGGGCAGAACCAACAAGTAGAGAGGAAGCATTTAAGGAATTATGGCAAAACCACCCCACCGCCTTACTACAACTAATACTAGGGAGTGAATGTCGCCCCGTACATCAGTTTGCTGTCAAAGCCTTGCGTAGTTGCCCGGACTTTTATCATAATTTAAACGCAGACACCACAATTAAATTACTCGCCAAACCCTACGAAGTAACCGCCGAATTGGGCTTTGAACTTGCCCTTACTCGTTACAACCCCGCACAACCAAATTTACAATTAGTATTAGCTGTTGCCAACTGCATTTTAAAAAATGCCCGTAACCAGGCTTATCGTTGGATTGAAGCGAAAAGAGAATACTTTTTAACTTCAGCAAATAACTTAATAGCAGGTTTAGTTACTAGCAACCAAGCCGAAACTCGTGCTTTTGCCAGAAGATTGCTAAGTTCAGCAATTTTAAATGATGCAACAGCCAAGTTATTAATCGGGCAAATTATTGCCATTTTACTTGCATTACAACCAACTCAAACAGAAATAGCGCCAGAGATTAGCGAAACCTTGCTACTTAGCTTTACTCCGCAACTACGAAGCTTGGGTTTTGATGTCATTTTGGACTTATTACAGCATCCAATGCCAGTAATTCAAGAATTAGGGGCGCGAATTTTACTCAATCACGATATCAAAGCCGCAGACTTACCACCAGCGTTAATAGAATCGCTTTTAGCTTCTCCCCATCAATCAGTTAGAGGTATTGGTGTCAGAATTTTTGGGCAATTACCCGATCAAAAACTCTTAAATAATCGTACCTTACTTGTAGCAATGGCAATTAACGCTCTTACAGAGATACGCCACGCCATACGCCCAGTAATTAAACGTTTGGCCGATAATAACCCAGAATTTGCAAATGCGATCGCATCTGAATTAATCGAACTTCTCCTGATACCAGAAAATCATGAGGGAGTTCATAAAGATTTAGTGCATTTATTGCGCGAAGACTTGCCAAATTGGATGTCTCTAACTAGCAAAGATACAACAATGTCATTAATCCGCGCTAAATCCGCTTTAGCGCAAGAATTGGGAGGAATTATATTGCAAGCAAGTACCAACAAATTTTTACCAGAGTTTTCAATTAATGAAATTGTCAAACTTGCAAATCACGAAATAGTAGCAATTCGGGAAGCAGCTAGACAAATGTTTCAGCTTGCTTTACCGCAAATTCGTAGTAACTCGGAACAAATGCGATCGGCGGTACGTTTATTAGAATCAAAATGGAATGATTCAAGGGAATTTGCCACCAAAATTTTTACAACAGAATTTACCACCCAAGATTGGACACCAGAAGTAATGGTAAGTATTTGCGACAGCGTAAGAGAAGACGTGCGTAAATTTGGGCGAGACTTAGTAACTCGCAACTTTCAAGAGAGTTTTGGGCAAGAATATCTATTAAAACTTAGCGAACATCCTTCAGCAGATATGCAGATATTTGTTACTAATTACTTAGAAAATTATGGCGCAGATAATCCCGAACGCTTGCGAGAATTAACCCCGTATTTTGTCAGAGTTTTATCTAATGTTAATCGCGGGAGAATTGCTAAACAAAGAATTTTTTCTTTTCTTGAAACCGAAGCTCAAAAGAGCGAAACCGCAGCCCGAATTGTTGCGGAAATTCTTACTAGACAATCGGCAACTATAGCAATTAACGACAAAGCCACCGCCTTACAAACTATGCTCAAAATTCACAAGCTTTATCCGCAAATATCTTTGCCAATAGCAATTAAACCCGTCGTAAAAGTTAGGTAACTGGCAAGTAAAAAACTTTAAAAATAACTAACTAATATGGAATTTAACTACAACTATAAAGGCAACACCATAGTAAACGAAAGTAGCGCAAATACACAAATGTCATTTTCCCCCGATACTTTGCGCCAGCCTACCTACTTTATCGGAGAAGTGCGGCAAAATGTCGCGTTTAGAGAAGCAATCAGCGCCTTACATAACGTTGTTGTTTCTGATATGCGCTTTAAACCAAAAGATAAAACCGCTTACAAAGAATGGGCAGCAAATCAACAAAACTTAGATATAGAATTACTTATTGCTCAAAGTGTTGAAGTAAAAAATCGCCTCAACAAATTACAAGAAGAACTTAAACAGTTAAACCACTTAAGTTACGAACGACGCGCACCTTTTTACGATGCTCAACGCCATTACTTTAATTACCTTTATCAAAAAGATCGAGATGCTTGGTTTGTTTTAGATCCGGTAATTACCGTTCATCCTGACGAAGTATTTTTTGAATGTTTTAGTCAAGACGAATCAAGCTACGGGCGACTCAGCGCAAGCTACGAAATATTTAAAAACATCAGCGAATTTGCTTGCGGAACGACAAATATTGACTACTCCGCCGCTTTGTACGATGAATTTCAAAAAATCCGCAGTTATAAAAATACGCGCTTTGAAATCGACCCCTCCGGCTTTGAAGTCCAAACTACCAACGAAGCCGATTATAAAGAAGTCAAAATTGATTTACCGGACAGTTGGGTAAGAGGCTTTTTACAAGTTAGTTCAGCGATGTCTTTACCCGCAACTCACTTCGATTTGCACCCAATGGATATTTATAATATCTGCTTTATTCTCCGCCGCCATAAAGAGAAAAAAGGCCCTCGCAGTATGCGCTATATTCTCAAACCAGGACAACCAGTGAAAGTAATATTTGAACCTTGGGGAATAGAATTAGTTTGCGCGCGATCGCCTTACAATGGCACGCAAGAGCAAGAAATCCGCATTTGGGGTCGTCGCCGTATCAATATTTTAGAACGCCTGATTCCCATTGCCAAAAAGTTTTCTGTTTATTTACTAGGTACGGGGATGCCTTCGTTTTACGTCGCTGACTTAGGCGATATGTCTTTCACTCTCGGCTTATCGGGATGGACAGCAAACGATTGGGCGCAATCTGGTAACTTCGATCTTATGGCCCCTCGCGCCGATATTGACAAGTGGACGCAGCAGCATATTTATAACGAACTTAAGAAAAACTGGGCAGAAAGCGCCAGTAGTCTCGCCGAACGCTTAAACCTCAATCGAGTAGTAATTCTCGGCGCTTTAGGCGCATACACCCAAGCCGGACGGGCTATTTACGACTTAAACAAGCAAGTCTACCGTGTCCGAGAACTTAGCCGCGAACCTTTGCCAATGAAAAGATTGCGCTTTGCTAACGATAGAGAAGAAAAAGCTACCCGTTTTTTAATTCATAACGCTGTACAAGTATTAAACATTAGTAACGATGCTACAGGGGCTTTTACCTTGCAAGGCAACGTGACAGAACGAAACAAAAACTACCATCCATCATTGACAGTAGACTCTGATGAGCGGATAATTAAAGCAGAATGTACTTGCAATTGGCATCAGCAAAACAAGCTGTACAAAGGCCCTTGCGAACACATTTTAGCGTTGCGAATGCAACACGCCCGACAGTATTAAATTGATGATTTTTAGTTGGCAACAGCCTTGCAATCTGGATGGTGGATCGCCATCCTTGCGTTTAGTTCAAGCACGCATCACTAGCTCGATCTTGACTGTACGGTCATTCATACCTACCCGGTCTTCCCGGTGGGACTTCCAAGAAGTGTAATAACCGGGTAGGTATGAGACCGCTTGAGTTGATCGATCTAGTCCTGAGAGGTTTACGAAGGGGCAAACAACTAATAATCCCTGTATAACAGACGTTACATTTAGCGTCTGTTATTTTTTAGGAGTAAAATTTAACTCTTGCCAAAGCCTATATAGCTTGCCTAGAGTTAAAACTCTAGGCTAATAAGCTAGAGTCGGCTTAAGCCGACTGAAGAAAACATTTTAGACTTTTGCGATAGGTCTAATTTAGAATGTATTTACTGAGCGTAATTACTGCGATTTTGCCGTTTTTATTACTCTACGGTCACCGATTTTGCTAAATTTCTTGGCTGATCGACATCCAAGCCGCGCCGCGCTGCAATATGGTAAGCCAAGAGTTGTAAAGGAATTACTGTTAAAATTGGCGAAAGCAATTCATCTACTTTAGGCAAAGGAATCAAATCGTCAAAAGTCTCCGCCGCTTGCGGATCGTCCATTTGCACTACGCCAATTAATTGAGAGTCGCGGGCTTTAGCTTCTTGGGCGTTAGATAAAGCTTTTTCATACACGCTACCGGGAATTGCGATCGCAACTACTGGAACTTTGGCATCCAATAGCGCTATTGGCCCGTGTTTTAGTTCTCCCGCCGGATAGCCTTCAGCGTGAATATAACTAATCTCTTTAAGCTTTAATGCGCCCTCTAAAGCGATCGGAAAATTTATCCCCCGCCCTACGAATATAAAGTCATGAGTCTCGGTAAACTGATGAGCCAATTCTTGAATATACCGCTCTTGACTTTCTAAAATAAGCTCTATTTGAGCGGGTAACTGACGCAAACCCGTAATAATTTCTGTCAGTCTTGGCGCTGGTAAAGTTTGCCGACGAGTGCCTAAATCTAACGCCAATAAATAAAAAGCTAGTAATTGAGCAATAAAGGTTTTTGTTGCAGCTACGCCGATTTCAATTCCCGCATGAGTATCAATAATGTTATTTGCGATCGCGGCGATTGTACTATCTAGGCGGTTAGTAATGGCTAGTAAACGCGGCTGATAGGCTGGTTTTAAACCTAATCTCCGCTCTTTTTCCATAGTTAACGCAGCTAAAGTATCCGCCGTTTCTCCTGACTGAGTAACGCCAATTGTGAGTGTATTAGGGGTAATAGGTGGTGGCGCGTAGCGAAATTCTGAGGAGTATTGCACCGATGTCGGAATACCTGCAACTTGTTCTAACAAATACTTACCTACTAAACTAGCGTGCCAGCTAGTACCGCAAGCCACTATTTGGATATTTTCGATATCTGCGTATAGTGTTTCTGGCAATGCCAAATTTATAACATCTGCGGCATCTAGATAAGCTTCTAATACGGCTCTAACAACTCCCGGTTGTTCGTATATCTCTTTAAGCATAAAGTGCCTAAAGCCTTGCTTTTCGACCATTACCGGATTCCAGCTTAAGGTGCGGGGGTATTTTTTGAGGCGATCGCCCGCAAAGCTATATACTTCGACTCCAAGAGGTGTAAGCCTTGCTAGTTCTCCATTTTCTAAGGTTAATACGGCTCTAGTGTGGGGGACTAAAGCCGGAGTATCGGAAGCACAAAAAAACTCTCCTTGTCCAAAACCAATCGCTAGAGGTGCTTGCTGACGGGCAACAATCAATTCATCGGGGTAATCGGCGTTAATAACGGCGATCGCAAAAGCCCCGGTAAGTCTATTTACCGTTTGTCGCACCGCTTCTAAAAAAGAATCCGAGCCTTGCAAATACTGGGCGATCAGGTGGGGAATGACTTCGGTATCGGTATCGGAGCGAAATTCATGCCCAAGGTGTTTTAATTCTTCCCGCAGTTCGCGGTAATTTTCAATGATGCCATTTTGTACTACTGCTACGCGCTTGGCGGTATCCATGTGCGGATGGGCGTTGTATTCTTCCGGTTTACCGTGCGTTGCCCAACGAGTATGTCCAATGCCAATTTTTGCCGGGTTTTCGATAGTTTCTAACTTTTCTCGTAAGTTGCATAACTTACCCTTAGCGCGGATGCAATGTAATTCTCCTTCTAAAACGGTAGCAATTCCCGCAGAATCGTAGCCCCGATACTCTAATTTTTCTAATCCCGAAAGTAAAATTTGTGTAGCTGCTTGAGTGCCAATATAGCCAACGATTCCACACATAATAGGTCGTACCGATAGGACTTTTTATAATATGCTCTAAAAGCTACAAGAGCCGTAGGCAAGTAGTCAAGTATATTTTACTTGCGTTATTCAAAAAATGATTTGTATAGATAGCCCTGGCTTTTGTACTTAGGTAAATTAATTAAGCGATCGAATAGTAGCTGCACCCTAAAATTTTTTTCCAACCAATCCAACTTTTATAGGGGTGTTGCTGGGAGCGGTTTTGCGGGGGCTGACATTGGATCTATCCCACCAGTACCCACTTGAAACTGAGTCATCATATCGTGGTCTTCGTGAACCGTATTGTGGCAGTGGATTATGTATTTACCCTTGTTAGGTCTAAACTGAGCAATAACTTGGACATTATCGCCTTCGCCGACATATACTACATCTTTCCAACCGCGTTCGTAAGGAAGCGGCGGTTGGCGATCGCGTTCTAAAATTTGAAAGTCTACTAAGTGAACGTGGACGGGGTGAAACCAATCGCGGCTATTGGTAATAAAAGTCCAAATTTCCGTATCTTCAAAACCTGGATTGGCATCGATGCGGTTTTTATCCCAAGTTTTGCCGTCAATCTCCCACATTTGGTTTCTATGCTCGAAATTCCATCGCCTTTCGCGCACCGCCGCAGAACGTAAAATAGGCTGAAAAGGTCGTAGCGTATTAGGAATAGAGCTTGGATCGGACTCTTGACTTACTACGTCAAAGCGCATAATTTGATTTGTCCCGTCGTAAGTTTTATTATTCGGAAGACCGAGATTTTGGAGAATTATTTTTTTTCCTATATCGTACTTAGAAAAGTCAATTATGAACTCATAGCGCTCTGCCATCCCAATCCGTAAGTCTTTAGTTCTCACGGGTGCGCCTAATAGTCCGCCATCGCTACCAATTACAACTAGGTCATCGCCTGTACTAAGCGCTAGTTTGTAAGACCTTGAAGTGGAAGCATTTAAAACTCGAAACCGATACTTGCGTTTAGCTACGCTCATTTTTGGATACGGCGCACCGTTGACGAGTATTACATCGCCCATTAAGCCGTTATGATGATCGTGATCGAAAATTAACGAGCCGTTACTTGCAAATATCTTGTCTTGAATAATTAGCGGGACATCGTACTTACCTTTTGGTAAAGGTAAGTCGAGTTCGAGTTTATCTTGCACGATATACATTCCCGCAAGTCCCATGTACACATTACGCGCTGTATTGTGAATTGCATGGTCGTGATACCACAGTGTTGCAGCACGGTTATTTGGATAAAGGTAATCTTTGTAGTAGCCGGGAGCAATTAGATCCTCTGGGTAGCCATCGTACTGCGGTTGCGCCGCCATTCCATGCAAATGAACTGAGGTTGGCGTATCTAAGTTATTGATAAAGCGAACGACCGATTTTCGATCTTGACGCTGTACGATTGTCGAACCAGGGGTTTTGCCGTTGTAAGCCCAAACTTGGGTTGTTAGTCCTGGCAAAATATTAACTTGGCTTTTATTCATCGCCACTTCGTAGTAATCAGTTGTAGCATCGCTGCGTACAGGCTTCAACACTGGCGGAATGGGAAGTTCTACAGCAAACGGAGTTGGTTGCGGGCTGCCTGCCGTTATACCATAGCTACGGGAATGAAATAGGGTAGGCAATAAAATTGAACCACCAGCGATCGCACCGATTTCTAGTAATTCTCGTCTAGTAAATTTTTTCATATCGACATCTCTTATTTGAATAAGAGTGATGAGTAATATTCAAAGTCAACTTTTTAAAGCTCGATCTGTTTGCGACAAAGTAATTAAGGGTGCTACTTACAACCCTGGAAAAGCAAAATAAAAATTGCGATTGATTTGCGTCAAAAGCTTAAAGATTTATGACCCTCTTTTGCGAAAATCAACCCTTAAATAATTCAATTAAGTAAAAATAGCTTTTCTACTTAAAACAACTTGGTAAATGCTTTTTATCTGAACCTGCAAAATTTGTAGATGCTTAGTTTTTGCAGCCTAATTATAATTTTACTTTGGTACAAAGCATACAGCAGCTATAACAAGCATAATTTATGAACTTTTTAATTAAATAAACTTTAAGTAAAGTTTTTTGTATAGATAAAATATATTAGACTTATGCACATAAATAATTTTTTGCCCCCTAACCCCCAATTCTGGGGGGAATCGGAGTTTAAAGTCCCCCAAACTTGGGGAATTTAGGGGGCGCTCCTGGATTTATGCAAGAGGTCTATTGCTTTAAGTAATAAAGTTGTTATATGTAAGTTTTATTAC
>JAPJOW010000128.1:10602-12143 GCA_030826005.1 Aliterella sp. RAGGC_92 | reverse complement strand
GCAAATACTGGGATTTCAAACTCTTGTTCATCTATGATTACTTTGCCTAAGTAAATATCAAAAGTCGCTTCTCCCTGTGCTGTCCTGACCTTATCTTGACTTAGAAACCTCCAATCAAGACCTGCTAAATCTTGCTGACTCACCGCTAAAAATTCTGTGAAGCCAGTATCTAAAATTGCTTCGGTTGAAAAGCTTAATCCATCTTCAGTAATTAAATCAATTTCAAAATATACCTGACCATTTGCTCCAAATCGTCCTTGGATCATATACTGCCACTAACACCAGTTTCATTAATCCCAAACAGATGATGAATGACATCAGGGTGTTTTTCTTGTGCTTTTCGACTGGCAACTTCCTTATCTTTGTCGATAAAATAATCGCCGCTATCTGGTTCAATCGCAATATACCAACCGTAGTATTTATCAAATATTTCCGGCTTCAATTGCTCAAAAATTGCCCAACAACGTTGATAAAAAGCTTCCCTTCTTGCCCGATTTTCTGCCTTTTTTTCTTCCGACCACTGAATCTCTGGAAAAACTCTACCGCGTCGGACATTGGGGTTAGGTGTAGATTGATTCATAGGTAATTTTTTAATCTGTTTGCTATATGGATAACATTATAAATCTGCAACGGGTAATACAAGCCGCCGCGATCGCACTAGGAAACCGCGATCGCTTTATGCAGTGTAAACTCACACCCAGTAGCACAAATTGGTACGATGCTTTTTTACAACTGCAACCCATTGATAAACAAACTATTCGCCAAAATCCAGGCTTGTTTTTAGCATCGGCGGATAATGTGGTTTATCGCGGTAGCACTAGCGGTAGTCGGGGACGATCTTATGTGTATTTTGCGGGGAAAAAGTGGAATGAGGCGCGTATAGCCGCTCGTCGTCGCTCCTTGGCTTGGTGGGGAATTGATGACGATACACCAATTATTAATGTCGCAAGTCGCCTTTTACCTGTGAGAAAAACTGATATGGCGATTTGCGGAAAAATAGATCGTGACTTTCTTCGCCAATTAATTACTCTCCTCAAAAAACGTCCCGTAGTAATTCGGGGTTATCCTAGCCGCTTGTGTGAGGTAGCTTGCTACTTAAATCCAATTCAAGCTTTAGCCATCATTTGTACGGGTGAATGCCTGTTTGACTACCAAAAAGCCCTGTTAGAGCAGGTGTTTCAAGCTCCGGTAATTAACGAATATGGGTGTCAGGAAACGGGAATTTCTGGGTTAAGTTGCCCGGAAAGAGGCAAAATACATTTAGATAGCGATCGCGCTTTGTATGAAACAATCGACGGGGAATTAGTTACAACAGATTTGTATAACTATGTAATGCCTCTAGTACGTTACAAAAGCGGCGATATTTTACAGTTAGATACTTGCGATTGCGGACGGGAAGGACTTACAGCCAAAATTAAAGGACGAATTGAAGATAAGATTCGGACAATAGACGGTGTTAAATATCCTGGTGAGATTATTATGCCTCCTCTTGAGGGGATTCTAAATTACCAGGTAATCAGGGAAAAAAACAGCCTTGAGAT
>JAPJOW010000128.1:0-10502 GCA_030826005.1 Aliterella sp. RAGGC_92 | reverse complement strand
CTCTTGAGGGGATTCTAAATTACCAGGTAATCAGGGAAAAAAACAGCCTTGAGATCAAAATTCAAGCTTCTAACGATGAAATATCTTTAAAACCTTTACAAAATTGGACTAAATCTATATTTGGTGAGATTTCCACTCAAGTTTTTGTAGACGACACTCAATTACTCGATACTGTTCCAAAGCTTAGTTATAACGATGCAGAATGGATTAAAAGTATTACTCAACAGCCTTGGTCAAATTGGTTAAACCAGCCTGTAGAATTTACAGGTATGGGGAGTAAAGCCGCCCAATTGTTGCAGCAATTAGTACAGCCAAAAGTCTTAGTAAATACTGGATTATCGCCAACAACTCAAGCGTTGCTAAAGGAAGTTTTAACAAGTCCAGTTTGTGAAAATCCTGATGTAGAAAGGGCGGTTTGTAGGGTGTTACTGTTTGCTTGTAGTAATATTAGCGATGAAAGTGCGATCGCATCTATCTATAATCGTGCCATTGGTTGCGTAAACACCCTTGATTTATTAATTTCCACATTATGTTTACCTAACAGCACCTTTAATTGCTCTATCGATGAATGTCAATTAGACACCTTCAATATCCATCACTTGCTACATACTTTTGAATTTGCCGTAACTAAAAGAAGTTCTCAATCGATGGCGCGACAGTTAAACCCCCTCCTTGCATTACTAATTGGCGACTTGAACTTTTTTGCACCGCGATTCAGTCCGTTATTAATTGCCCACTGGTTTGAGTTACTATACTTGCAACCATTTCCTTATACATTCCCAGAACCTCAAGATAAGTTTTTAAATGCTTGGTTGAAGTGGCGTAAAGCTATAATTAACGGCGATCGCATTAATTTATCAACCCTGCAAGAAGTCGCTACAACTCCTCAAGAACAAGCGAGAGTTTATTTAGAAAAAGGTTATAGTTTACTGATTGCTGGACAAGAACTAAATTCCGATGAATGGTTAGAAATTATTAAAGTTCATGCAGGGGTAATTAGTTGCAATTTAGCAGATGACATAGACATAATGCCTTGGATTCCTATACTGCGGTTTCTAGCTGTACCTTTGCTAAAACAAGAAAATAGCTCAATGGCTTATCAATGTCTAGTTGCTTCTGCGCCGCCATCTTCCCGTACTTCCGCTTTTGACAGGATAGCATTTCAAGTTAACGATAAGCGATCGGCGATTTGCGATTATGGCATCCATTCTACTAATAGTTAATAGCTTGGCGGCTTTAAAAGGTGAATTTGCTAAGAGTTGCCAGCAAATCGTTGTTATTAGCGATCATTCCGCAATATCAACTAATTTTATCGATATTCCCCTACAAGTAGTCTCGTCAATCTCCGAATTTGTCAAAATTCTGCCAACAGTACAAACCGATTTTATTGCTTATCTTCCTTGTGAAATTGACAGCATAACTTTACTGGATACTACTTTAGCTCAAAAGTATTTAGCGCCTTTGCTGCCAAAAGTAACTTTACCCCAAGAAACAGCTAAAGAAATGTCGATGGCTTCGGGGTGGATTGCATCAACAAACATTGCCAAATTTGCCTTACCACTCTCTTTGAAAGCTCTCGCACCGGGAAACCCGGACGCGCGAGACTTTCCGCAGCTAAAAAATTGGACAATTTTAGAAATTGCTCAAGTTTTAGAAAATGCTGGCGTTGCATTCCTTTGGGGTGGAGTCGCCGCTACAAACAATATTACTCAAGGCGAAGTTGATAAAAAAAACATCCAAGTGTTGGCAATTGTTACTCATTATCGCTGTGAAGCTTGGCTAAAAAGATGTTTAGAAAGCTTGGTAAATCAAACTAGAGCGCCTGATAGAATTGTTGTCGTTGATGATGGTTCAGAAAATCCGCCTATAAGTATCGTTGAGCAATTTCCGCAAATTACTTTACTCGCATCTTCCGTCAATGTTGGTACTTATAGATTAATTCAACAAGTAATTACCGATACAAATTATGACGCATATTTATTTCAAGATGCTGATGATTGGTCAAGTAGCGATCGCCTAGAAAGATTGTTACAAACCCTAACTCTTACTGGTGCGGAATTAGTAGGGACGCAAGAATTGCGAGTATATGAAAATGGGCAAATAAACCCTGTATGCTATCCCCTAGATGTCAACGCCGCTTTAAAAGAAAAACCGGGACATCCTTTAATTCATCCTAGTAGTTTAGTCAAACGAGACTTAGTAATGCGATTAGGTGGATTTGCTACAGGTTTAAGATTTGGCGGCGATACGGAATTTTTGCTAAGAGCTTCAATAGCTGCAAAAGTTGTTAATATTCCCTACTACTGCTATTATCGCCGCAAGCGCCAGGGATCTTTAACTACGGCGGCGGATACGGGTTTAAATTCGCCCCTTCGTCAAGAATTGATTAAAGTATTAAAAAGCAGAGCATTAGCTAATTATGCCGCGCTGCAAGCCAAGCGATCGCCTTGTTTAACTCCTTTAATTACCGCAAGTCCCATTAAGCTTAAATATATTGCAGGTTTTTCTCTTTGATAAAACTCTGTACAAGCAAACCTCCCGCACAGATTCTTTGCTTAGTGAGCATGATGTTAGAAGCAATAATTGCGGTTAAAAATAGAGTAGAAGTTGAGCAATGCGTCCAATCTCTCTTAAATATCAAGTCAATTTTTCGCCTGACAATCTGTGATGGCGGTTCTACTGATGAATGTATAGCTAGTCTCCAAAAACTGGCTAAATCATGCGATCGCATTTCTATCCTCAATCTACCCGCTACAGGATTTAATAAGTCTAGGCTGCTAAATCATGCGATCGCAAGCTCTACTAGCGAATTATTACTAATTTCTGACGCTGATATTATCTGGAATCAAGACGCGATTGATAAGTTAGCAAGCAAAGTAACTGATAATACTATCTGTTCGGTGCAAGATGTGGAGGAATTGCAAGCGCAATCTGTGTCTGTGAAACGCGATCGCTATACTTACAATATTTATACTAAAAATAATATTGCCACCATTGAGATTGTCCCTTGGTCAGAACATTCTGGCAATTTGCGCCCTGGTTGCGGATTAATATGTGCTAAAAAAAGTACGTTACTAAGCCTCGGTGGATACAAAGAGATTTTTAATGGTTGGGGTTGGGAAGACCAGGACTTATTAATTCGTGCTAAACTCCTGGGCATCAAAATCGCTACAGATGGCAAAGTCATACACCTTTCCCACGACGATACTAAACGCAATCAGTATTGTCATAATTTCCCCCCAAGTCAAACTCGAAACCGGAACATTGTTGTCAGTCTCTCGTCTTTATCCCAAGGAGTCTTGTTAGGCGACTTGCAAGTAAAAACTCCTAGCCTGCGAAAAGCCTACACTATTACCGTCCAACTACCAAGTTCTTTATCTAGAGAGTTAGTTTAATAGATCGAGCGTCATTGTGCAGTTATCCTTACTTGTTACCTACCGTCAAAGAGAAAATCACCTCAGAACTCAGCTTGCTTGGTGGAAGTCGCAGCAAGTAACAAGGGATTGGGAAATCATAATTATTGAAGCTGATGAATTTCCCTCAAAGCGGATTTTAGCTGAAATTGACAATCCCAATCTTAAATACTTTCATTTACCTTGCAAGAGCGCATTTCATAAAACTAAAGCTTTAAACATTGGCTTATCTCTAGCCCAAGGTAAATTTATCGCGCCCTTTGATGTAGATTTAATTCCTTTAAATTCAACTTTGTCTCAGCACCTAAAAATAGCCCAGTTATCGCCCCTACTACTGGCTACAGGTTATAGAGTCATGCTAGAAGAAGGGGAAAATATTGACTCCCAAGCAATTAATCGCACGGCGATTGCACCTGAAGACCAACCTACGGCACTATGGAAGCAGCTAATACACCAAGAAAGGTTTGGAGTTGTACCTTTTTTTCAACGCGATCGCCTTTTAGAAATTGGCGGTTGGGATGAAAAATTTGTCGGATGGGGGGGAGAGGATCAAGATATCATCGAACGATATTTGCAAGATGGGCGGTTTTTGTCTCGATGCCCAGAACTTGTATACTTACATTTACCTCATCCACCCAACCAACATTGGACGGAAACAGTTTTCACAGATCGAAATAGAAAACACTACTACACCACTAAACAAGCCCGACAAGTTTAATTAAGCACTAACTGCTTCTTTTTGTTTTACAGGTTTAAGTTGCGTTTTTGGCTGCATTATATCGGTGTAAAGTTCGCCTAATTGAGCAGCTACACCTTCCCAGCTAAACATTTTTTCTACCCGCTTTCTTGCCCTAGCGCCCATAGCTTCTCTTTCCTCTGGAGACAGAGAGAGAATGCGATCGATAGCTTCCGCAAAAGCCGCGTCATCTTTAGGTGGTGCTAATAAGCCTGTTTCTTCGGGAACTACGGTAAATTGCAATCCACCAACATCACTAGCAATTACTGGCGTTCCACTTGCCATTGCTTCAATGGCGACTAAACCAAATGGTTCGTAGTGGCTGGGGACTACACATACATCCGCCGCCGCATAGTAGTTGTGCAATGTTTCATCGCCCAAGCGACCGGGGAAGATAGTAAAATCTGTCATCCCTAGTTCTGCCACAATGCTCTCAATGCGATCGCGTTCCATACCATCGCTTTGTCCCGGACGCGAACCACCACCAATAATTAATTTAATATCTTTTTTGCCGCGCAACTGCGATTGACCTACGGCTCTAACTAGGGTTTCAATTCCTTTGCGCGGGTCAAATCTACCTACATATAAAATTACTGCCGATTCAGGGTCTAATCCTATTTCTTGTCTTGCTTGCGCTCTAGTTACCGAACCAAATCTATGTATGTCTGTACCGCAAGGAATAATATCTATATTTCCTTGTTTCGACACCAGTTGTCTCATGTGAACTTTTTCTTGAGGGCTTGTAGCTACAATGCTTTCAGCCGTCTCTAATACTGCTTTTTCAACTTCCAAACGCTTTTTCGCGATTAATGGAACTGTTGCCACTGACTTATATTTGACGTAACCCAAAGAGTGGTAAGTATGAACTTGCTTGCTACCTTGAATTTTCTTCAACTGCATTCCTACCCATGCAGATATCCAGTAATTAGTATGTACTAAAGAATACTTAATTCCGTTATCTTGTTGAAACTTTAATAATTTCTGTACAAATTCTTCTGCGTAGGGAAATATATTATCTCGTGGTACAAATTCTTCTGGCCCAGCCACTAAGCGAATTGTTCTACAATTAGGCGAATGTTGGACGATTGTGGCTTGCTCGGCGCTGGCTTTGCGGGTAAACATATCTACTTGCCATCCGAGTTCAGCTAAGGCTTCTCCCACTTGACGCACGTAAACGTTTTGTCCACCAGCTTCTTCTTTCCCAATTTCAATTGCAGGATCGCCGTGAACTGAAATTAAGGCAATATGCTTTCGATTTGAGGTACTCATAGCTGATAATCACCGGATTTTAACTAAGTTTTGATAGAGGTCGCTCTAAGCGTTTTGCTTTTGTTAATGCAAGAATACGTTTTATTCTTATTTGTTAATATAAGGTTGACTTATGCTCTAGGCATCCTCTATGGGAAATATTTTGTTAACTTTAAATGTCTGTCTTAAGAGTTTGCTTTGTGTACAAAGTGTATGTTTTAAGTTTTGTCAATCCCCCGATCTTGGTATGTATAGGGTGCTTTAAGCGATCTTGAGTTGATTGTTGGCTTTGTTGTATAAACTTTTACACTTGTTATTATAAACTATTATCAATATTGTTATTCACACTTTATCTTATATTAAAGATAAGTGAAATTAATCATAATTGTTTTGCTACAACAACTTAAGTTAAGTATTAGCTAATAGTTGAGAATTTAATAGAGTATTAATCAGTTGATTACGATATAGATATGCAATTAGAATTTGTGCCAATTGAAAATTTTTACTTTGCTTTAACGCTGGCAGTACGACCCTTAGAAGACATTGGCGACGTTAATTTAGTAGAAAAAGTGCGATCGCGTTTGGAATTTTTGTGTGGAGAACCTTCAACGATTGCTGCCGCTACACAGAACAATTTTAATTACGTATTTATTGTTAGCGATGGTAATAATAGCCCCACCCCAAAACTAATAGTATCTGTAGCAGATTGGCAAAATAAACTAAGACTTAGTAGCGATTACGGTTGGACGTTAGATAAAGAACGCAAGCCTGTTCGTACCGAACTATTTAACCAGAGAGCAGATTTTGCTCATCAATTGCGATCGCATTTAGAGTCTTGGCTAGAAGTTTCTTTACCAAGTTCTTAAGCTTTGTAAGGTGCGGGTAATGGGCAATAATTACCCATTACCCATTACTCATTATCCGTTAGTAGTTTGGGCTGCCAACATTTGTTTTAGCTTTTCTAAATCCGCAGCCCAACGCGGATCGGGTTGTACTCCTTCAGTGCTTTCGCTGCTAGTAGTTGTTGTACTACTAACTGGGCGACGAGATTTTTTATTATTATTGTTATTGCGGCGACTGGGGACTGGTTTTTCGATATTGCTGTTAGTGGTACTATTGCTATCGCTATCTGTCGGACGCACTTCCCCTTCTTCTTCCGCGCCTTTAGTACGCGGCAAAGCTTTTTCAATTTTTATGGGTGTGTCTTTAAACAAATAACCATTAAATTTTTCAATTATTTTGTCAGCGTGTTCGTCGTCATTAACAGTTACAAACCCAAAGCCGCGACACTTACCTGTTTTCCGGTCTTTGATGACTTTAGTAACAACTGAATCGCCTTCCTCTGCAAAAACTGCTTGCAGGTCTTGACGTTCTACTTCTTCCTTCGGCAGATTACCAATGTATAAACGAACTGACATGAACTATTCCTCTACAAAATGAAATTGAAAATAATTTGGCATCGAACCATTTCGTTTAGGTTGACTGATAATAAATTAAAATTGACATAAACTGCCACTAACTAATTTTTGAATTTTATTCAGCTAACCTACACAGTACAGGTGCAGTTTGTTAATTGAGCATTTTAATTATTAATCTCCTGAAGACATTTTGGCTCAACGGCTGTTTCTTTTGTTGATTTAATTCAGTCGATCGCCTTTTTGCCATGAGTAACGCTTTTAATGCTACTTACCTGTAACGGTGACACTATTTTTTACAATATCACGCTCAGGGCTGGTAAGGTAGTTAATTGCATATAATTCCGCCTTTAGCAATACTTGCGCTTTATTTTAGATAATTCCATCCTTCTTATGCAGGGTATTTTCTGCCGGGTAGAGTAATAGGGCAAAAGGAATTGAAAATCAGCGAGTAGATAAACAATTGCTACAAGCCGATCTATCTTTTTAAGAATAATGGTTTTTTGTAGTTAAATATACCATCAACTTAGAATACTACGCTCTACCGACCCCAAATAATGATAGCCATACCGTATAGAGCGATCGCACTTGCAGCAATAGTCGCCCACAGAGGTTGAGAACTATGGCTAACTTTGCCAGTTTGGGTTTGTAAAAGATTAATATCTATCCACGTAGTAGCGCTGCGACGAAACCAACCAGTAACCATAATATGTCTCCCCAATAAATCCATCGGGTCAAGCGATTGCCTAAAAAAGATGTTGCCAATAGCACCTAGAGGCGATTGATAATGAAGTTTAACTAGACCTTGGGAAGAATTTAAGAGTAAATCTTGTCCTAACCAATTGGCTATACCCCGCCGCCCTAAAAGCTTACCCTGCCAACGTACAGGGTGACTGTCGATAGGTAAAGCTGTTACGGCGGCTAATTGACGGGCTAAATTTGGGGTAGCGCGGACAGAGGCGGGCGTAATGTCTGGAAACAAAAAGTTTATCCGTAAAAATAAACTAATACTTAAAGCAATAGGAATAAAGGCTTTAATCAGCAACCAGTCGCCATACATCCAAGCAAGCTGAGGAATCCAGACGATAAAAGCCATTGCCCCAATCAGCCAAGTTAAACCGCCACTAATTAAACCACTAATTAAACCAAAAACCGCCGCAAATTGTACCAAAGCACGATTAGTAAGTAGAGATTTCAACTGGAGAAGCAATTCTTGGATAGTTGGGGCTAGGTTGTTAGTTTGGGGTGGTAACTTTAGTTCTGTTTCTAGATGCCAATATTGAGCAAAAGCATTTAGACGCTGAAAGCGATCGCCCATTAAAGGATGAGTATTGTTGATATTTAGTAAGTATCGGTAGGAGTTTTGACAATCCCAAGCCAGAATAAGCTCAATATTGGTATGAGGATGAAGGCTGCCTAGGGTAATAGCTTGGTAGTATCCTACAGGCATAAATAAATTTGTACTCTCAAGCAGCCAGCTAGTACATTCTTTTTGTTGAACGTCTTTAGCAATGCCGATCGCAATTTTGATTAAAGCGCGATTTAAGCCGTTAGGGTTGCCAGTAAGATTAGTGGCAAAAAAGTCGCTGTAATATATCCGCAACTGCGATAACCATAAAGCCGGAAGACAAAGCAGCCACCATAAACCATAAGCCGTACTAGCAATTGTCGCCGCCGCAATTTTAATTACTGAATTAGTAGCGCGATCGCCCCAAGTTGATATTTGGCGATAGACGGTATAAACGCTTTGAGTTATTACCATAAATAAAGACATTACGGCAAAATCCCAACAAGCGATGTGTCCTAGTTGTGCGGCGTAGATGCTGGCAATTTCATCATCAGCTAATTGTTCGAGTAACCCTTGACTGATGGCAATTCGCGCCGTACGCCGGAGATTGCCGTAGGTAAGGGCTAGGGGTGCGGAAGTCGGAAAAATGATGAGTTTAGGCAAGCGCCAACCTTGTTGACGGCAAAAGCGTTGCAATACTCGTTCTGATTCGGGGCTATATTTGCCAAGCTGACTTATGGTTAAAACTTGGCTGCCATAATTTAGCTCTAATAAGCGATCTAGCAACCAAGGCGAAGTAATTGTAAGGATTATAAGTAAAAAACGCAGTAAATTAGTGGGATCGTGATAAAAAGGTTGAAATGGCTCTAAGTAAGGCAATTTAACGAGGGTATCGTTAATAAAAAGCATGACAAATATTAGCACTTCCCGCAGCAACCAAAATAGCGCGATCGCGCTTCCTGCCATTAATAACCACAAAGGCGCAAAATTAACTTCTTTTAAAGCTTGCCATCGTTTCGCTCTGGGTGCGTGTCGCCATTGAAAAGGTGTAGGTGCGGATAAATCTTCTTTGACTGCTTCCTCTACAGGCGTAAGTAGTTCGGTTACGACAAATGCTTGCTTATCTTCATTGGCGATCGCTTGGGGGACATTTCGATCAATTACTACTTCGGCGGTTTGGGGGAGATGTTCTTCAAAAGCTACAAATCCGGTTGCGTCGGTTGGTGTTTTTATTAGTTGAGGATAATTATCAGCTACCCATGCTTTGATTTGAGGATCGCTACTTTGACTTAGAGTTTGCAAGAGAGAAATTGCCCGATTGTCTTCTTTTTTGGCTATGTATGCAGTCACCAAACCCTGCTGCGCTTGTACCTTAATAGCCATTGGCTGGGCGGGGCTTTGACACACAGCTTCTAATAGTGCGATCGCTCTATCGAAATCACCTTTTTCTAGCGCCGTCAATCCAGCCACAAGAGACGATTCGGGAACAGCACCCATAAAATTAACTCCGACTTAGATTCTTTCTCAACATACCCATATTTGGCTATGAACTATCAACGATGGTGTTTGACTATTTGGATAACTAAACTTTTAACTTGAGCTTTCTACCGGGCTACTATTCGGACAAATAAAGATATAAATAATAGATTGCGACATTTTTTAATAAAAGTAGAATTTTTCTACGTGCTATTTTTATTTTGGGCAATTATTTGCCTTTTTGTAGCAAATTTTCCGAAATATATATCAGAAATAACAATTTCTCCAGCCCCTTGATTATTTCTGTGTCTTTTATAATAATCCTTAAGAATAATTAATAGAATTTTCAAGTTTGATAGCTTTTTTTAAAGTAAGCAGACTCCCACCATTATCAAATAAAAACTTGAATGCTGCCTGCTGTATAGATTTATTCTATTTCTAAGATAACTTACGTGCATACCTACCGTTAATTTTAGGTATACAGTTATACAGCACCTTTTTTAGCAAAGTCTACTCTAAAAAGGAATAGAGAGAAAAAAAAGTTAATGAGGAATTAAAATATACTTTAAGTAAGATGTAGGGAATAGTTGTAAAAAGTATACTTGTTTATATCAGTATAAAGCACAATTAAATAATGAATGTTCAAGATAATATTGTTCGGTCTTGAAAATCACTCAAAATACTACTAATAATTAACTACAAGGTGCTAACTGCTAGAAAACAAAATTACTAATAATATAAGGAATACCAATGAAAGTAGTTTTATTTTGCGGTGGACTAGGAACTAGACTAAGAGACTTTTCTGAAGCTATACCTAAACCATTAGTTCATATTGGGTATAGACCAATACTTTGGCACGTAATGAAGTATTACGCACATTACGGACATAAAGATTTTATCTTATGCTTAGGCTATAAAGCCGATCT
>JAPJOW010000127.1 GCA_030826005.1 Aliterella sp. RAGGC_92 | reverse complement strand
GTTAGGAAATAGCGCCGCGTCTAGCCAATTTGTTGCACCCCAAATTAAACTTCACTTTGATTATTTGGAAAGCGAACTGAGTAAAAATCCTTGGTTTGTGGGCGATGAATTCACCGCCGCCGACGTGCAAATGAGTTTTCCTGTAGAAGCCGCCGCCGCACAGATAGATTTAGATGCAAGTTATCCAAATCTTAAAGATTTTCTCCAACGCATCCACGCCCGCCCAGCTTACGGGCGGGCTTTAGAACGCGGTGGCAAGTACGAACTATTGACTTAAAATCATACCCCCTGCACGAACCTAAAAACGCCCCCAATTCTCCCAAGCTTTGAGGAATCGGGGGGAAAGATTATTTACTTCTTGGGTCTATTTTACAGGGGCTGCGGGGAGAGAGAGCGTTGCTGGTGTTTCTATCGGTGGCGGTGGGGCAAGTTGAGCTAAAATATCGAGCATTTCTTGCTCGAAACCTACTTGCGCCCGATTAGTTTTACCACCTATATAAAAATGTCCCTCTTGCTGCAAAGCCCAAATTTGCGAGTGAGAAACATAGCTCATTACTACGCCCAGCATTAATAAAACAAAGCCAGTATAAACAACAGGTATGCTGGGGTCAGCTTTAATTTGCAATCCCGTACTCCCAACTAGCTCATCTATATAAAGAGTTACGCCGTTAACTTGGGTAGACATTCCAGGGCGCAAAGTAGATATCAACTGCCCTTTGACATCGTACAGTAATAGCATTCCCTGTAAATCTCTAGCGAGCAAAGAAACACCTTCACTCATATCGGTTTTTGTTGGTATCCAAGTCGCCCAAATTCGCCCTTGTCCGTTGGTATTTAGTTTAGCCATTGGCAATTGCAATACTGGGCTTTTGTTCACGCGGATGCGGATGCTAGAAACTCCCCAATCTGTTTGATACAAAGTTACGCCTTTGTAACGCAAGGGTTCATTAACAAAGATTGTTTTGCGCTTAACTTCTTCCCCTTGCTTATCTAAAACAGACAAGTCTGAGTAAAACTGATCGATGCCTCCATTAGGCGCGTAATCAATCCAAAAACGATTAACTCGCAGCGACCAATCATGAGGAATTTGGGGTGCTGCCCAAGGGCCTGCATCTACTATATTTTTGATAGTAAAACTGTCCCCACTCGGAATCATCTCTTGAGCGATAAAGCCCGTCATTGCGCCCCAAATACCGCCTAGCAAAATCGCCACGATGCCGATATGAACTACAATCGGTCCGATGCGTCCGGCGATGCCTTTACGGGCATATAAATTATTATTTTCCCCCGCAAATACTAAGTAGCGGCGGCTTTGTAATAGTTGGGTTAAATCGGATAGCGTGCCTGTATTGAGTTCGGCACTTAACGCCAATTTTTGAAACTGACGGGGCTTGTCGTAAAACTTCCACTTGCGCGAAGCTTTTAATGCTGGGAGTTGTCTAGTAAAAGTACAAGCAGTTAAGCTAATGCCAAATAAAATTAGTAAAGCTAAATACCACCAAGTGCGATAAACATGGTCAAAACCCGCAGCTAAAAGCACTTTCCAGCTAAGAAAACCAAATAAAGCCGGATCTTCAGGATAGTTAGCTTGGTAAAAGGCGACAGGTTGCCCTTGCTCGATTACTGTACCGCTAATACTAAATAATGCGATCGCCAGCAATAGCAAAATCGCTAACCTTAAATCTGTAAGTACGGGTAATAATTCTTTTTTAAAAAATCTTTGTGGTGCAGACCAAATAGAAGGTTGGGCTACAGGGACATTATCTAAAGTCATTTAAAATATTCCTACGGGAAGCCGAAATAATAAGGAAAATACGCCAAAACCTACTAGCATTGCCCCGCTTACAGGGGTAATCCATCCCGACCATCGCCGCAATTCTAACAAGTTTTTAATTGCCGCCGTAAAAGTACCAGCCAAAATTAAGGGCATAACGTAGCCCGCCGTATACGCAAGCAGCAAACCCGCACCTAAAACTAAGTCATGGGTACTCGCAATCCAAGCTAGTAAGGTGGCTAAAACTGGCGTACTGCAAGGGGAAGCTACTACTCCAAAAGTTAAACCAATTAAGTAAGAACGCACTGGCGGCGGTAAATCTTTAGAAATCCAATTCATTCCCCCAAAAGACGGTAATTGTAAGGGCAATGCTTCTAGTAAGTTTAGCCCCATCAAAATCGCAATAATGCTGACAATAATTGGTAAACCAATGCCCACTTGCCCATAAACTTGTCCGACAATAGCGGCAACTATTCCGAGCGCCGCTAAAGTAGTGGCAAGTCCTAGCGCAAACCAAGTAGATGCGATCGCAGCATCGAGGCGGTTTTTAGCTTCATAACCGCCAATATAGCCAATAGTAATGGGCAGCATTGACAGCATACAAGGAGTTAAGCTCGTCAGTAGTCCGGCAGTAAAAATAATTGCTATGCTCGTCAAATTTAGATGAGTCAGTTGCCCCGTAACTAGATTATTGGCAAAGTGTTCTAGTTCGTATATGTAGGTTTGCATTCTTTTCGAGCATGAAATGCTGATTACTGCTCAATTTTAACTTAGTTAACAAAAATTTATCACTAGGGCTAATTTAAAGGCGCGACTTCTCAACTCCTTTACGTTGTAATAAAGGCACAACTTTTCCCTCGCTGCTTTCTCTGGCTACGCGAATTAGTAACCCAGCGATTAATAAACTAGCAATGATTGAATTACCGCCATAACTAACTAAAGGTAAAGGTAAACCTGTAGTTGGCAAAGCCCCAGAAGCCACGCCAATATTTAACAGTGATTGTCCTATCAAAAAAATCATTGCGCCAATAGCGACTAAACGATGCACCGGGTTTGCTGCTTTTAAGGCGACAAGTAAAGCGATCGCGCTATAGACTAATAACAACAGTAAAAATAACCCACAGCCAATAAAGCCGAATTCTTCAGCAAATACAGCAAAAATAAAGTCTGTATATTGAATGGGCAGATAAAATAGTTTTTGTTGAGATAACCCGTATCCCGTTCCCCAAGCGCCACCAGAACCAATTGCCAGCAAGCTCTGCACTAATTGAAAACCATTATTTCTGGCATCCGCCCAAGGATTCATAAAAGAAGTTACTCGGAGCATCTGGTATTCGTGCCTATGAACACTAGCTACTGCTAGTAAAACACCACTTAATGCTGTCACTGTTAAGTAGGAATAGGGCAATCCCGCCGCTAAAGCGACTAGCCATAAAGCCATCCCACACAATGCTGTTGTACTTAAGTTAGGCTGTAATAAAATTCCACCTAGAATTAAAGCAAAAACACTTAACCAAATTAGCCGGGATTGCCATTTTAGTTTATGCCATTGCCCAAAAACCCGCGCGCCTTGCAGTACCAAAAAAGGTTTAATTAATTCTGAAGGTTGTAGCTGAAATGGGCCGATTTGTATCCAACGAACTGAACCATTGGCATTTTGCCCGATGCCTGGAATTAAAGTTACAAATATGAGTACTAAAAATAGAAATACAAGCCAGGGTGCTAATCCTAAAATTTGGCGTACTGGTGTATGTACAACCCAGTTAAATATTACTAAACCAATAACTATGGCGATGAGTTGCCGCTTGATATAGTACAATCCATTACTAAAATCTGTTTCCCCAACTGGATAAGAAGCAGAAAATAGGATTACTAAACCGATAAATACCCACAGAAATGTCAGCCAGCGTAATATCCGTGCCAAAGTCGCCCATTTGGACGCAGAAGGATCGAATAAAGGGATTAATTGACGTAATTCCACAATAACTTACAGACCTTTACGACTAATTAGGAGTTTGACACTGGAAGCTTAATAAGGCAAGCTTGAGTGCATAATTAAACGCAAAAAAAGAGGCTGTAACACCTCCTTAAAGTAAAATTACTTAAAACATTGAAGTAATTATGCTAAACCAGTATTCATTCCAGGCTTTCCGGTAGCTAATTCAACTTTCACGATTTTGCCGCCCATTTTCATGATGCGTTGCTGTTCGCGAAACCAGTTTTCATAAGGAACTAACTTAGTAAAATAAGTATTTTGTAATTCTCTTTGCGTGCGAATCCGAGTTTGACTAGGAACGCAAGCAGTTATTTTAAACATTCGCATCGGTGAGAATCTCCTAGATCAGAAAAATTTTTGATTTCAATTGCTTTGAGTAAAGTCCTATGCGATCGCTTTTACTCTACTTTTATCTATAGTTCGATCGAAGCTGGGAGTCAACCTGTCAATACTAGACTGCTAACACTCATCGACTCAATATGGTCAAGATAAGCGACAAAACTTTCTAGCACTCACAAATTAACTCCCAGACCTCAAATAAAGATGCTATTTAACCTTAACAGGCTAAAACAGCTACTAGCTCAAGCCAGAGCAGATGTAGTCAAAGTAAACACCCATTTCTTTGCCAGCATCAGGGCCAACTAAGCTTGCGGTTACTTCTTTCATTGCTTGGATAGATTGAACGGTTGCACCGATGGGTACACCCAAGGAGTTGTAGGTTTCTTTCAATCCGTTGAGTACGCGCTCGTCGAGGATGGAAGGATCGCCCGCTAACATTGCGTAGGTTGAATAACGCAAGTAGTAGTCCAAATCGCG
Organism: Aliterella sp. RAGGC_92; assembly: GCA_030826005.1. Taxonomy (GTDB): domain Bacteria; phylum Cyanobacteriota; class Cyanobacteriia; order Cyanobacteriales; family Chroococcidiopsidaceae; genus Aliterella. The sequence continues at coordinate 7,731 of JAPJOW010000127.1, read as the reverse complement.
GATGCAAGCAGCATAGCGACGAGTGGTGTACATATTTCCACCGGGACGAGTGATATCCGAGTACAACAAGGACTTAGCTACAGCTTCTTTAACAATCGCTGCGGCGTTAGCGCTGATTGTGCTGGCTGCACGAACGCGGAGTTCGCCAGTTTGGAAGTAGCCTTTTAGCTTCTCCATTGAGGAGTTGTCAAGGTACTTACCTTGAACGTCGGAAGAATTGATTACAGAAGTAATTGCGTCTTGCATTTCTTGATTCCTTTAGCAATTTTTTGAGTATTGCAGCTACTTACTGCATAGCACCGACTAAATAGTCGAAGTAAGATCCAGCTTCGGCTGCATCTTCACCGGACATCATGGAAGTGGCAACGTTTTTCATTGCCCGGATGCCTTCAGCAACGCCTTCAATCGGAGTGCCAAGAGAGCGATACATTTCACGAACGCCAACAACACCAATTTCTTCGATGGGTGTAACATCACCAGCTACTACTCCGTAGGTGATTAGACGCAAGTAGTAATCCATGTCGCGCAAGCAAGTAGCAGTCATTTCTTGACCGTAAGCATTTCCACCAGGAGATACTACGTCAGGACGCTTTTGGAACAACTGGTCGCCAGCTTGCTTAACAATCCGCTCGCGGTTTTCTGTCAGGGCTTGAACGATCCGCAGACGGCGCTCTCCACTTCCAACAAAGCTCTTGATCCGATCTAGCTCGCCGGGGCTGAGGTAGCGAGCTTCGGCATCCGCATTCACGATCGATTTCGTGACAATACTCATTAACCGATTCCTCCAAAAGAATAAACCAATTTTTTAAACTGGTTTGGGCTTAAATTTTTAACTGAGTTTATCTAAAACAGCGTGCAATCTACACAACTGTTACTGCCATGACAACAGTAATTCTTTTTAGGCGCTTGCGTAAATCTATACACAAGCTTGTAAACTCATTTACCTTCCGCAAATATTCTCCTGCATTCTGTTCGCGTTTTGACTCAGTTCTTAATACTTTTTAATATATTTTTCATTTAGATGAATAATTACATACTTTCTTAATTTTTTATTGCATTAATTAGTGTCAAAAACTGGTAGGGGAATGAAATAAATAAAAAAAGCCAGCAAAGGCGATCGCTTTTGCTGGCTATAGGTAAGTTATTTATATGGCATTAGCGCCCGGTAGAGCCTTGTGTAATCGACGAAGGCGATAAGTCCGACCAAGATTGCTTAACCAAGTCCGCCGCCGCTTTAACGCTGCCTAGGTAGTTACCCGCAGGCAGTGAGGGGTAGCGGGGGTAAGGTACAACGTCTTCACCAAAATACTGAGCGTATTCTGGACTATCTACCATCGCGTCTACGGCTGCTTTTAAGCCGCTATCTGCTAAGAGCTTGTTGTAGAAGCGAATTTCGTTTTGAGTAGCAGGAGCGCGCCCCAAAATGTGACGGAATAAGAACTCAATCACTTTGGTGTTGGGGTAAGGCGTGTAGAAGCGCCGACGGTAAGTATCGGAACTCGCTAAAGTGCGGACAAACTCTCTAACATTAATTTCGCCATTACGCAGTTTGCTGTCTAGATCGGAAATTCTTAGCCCGTCGGGAACTTGACCGCTAAAAAGATCCATAATTTGACAATAAATAGCATCAATTGCCAGTTGCGTTTCGGGAGAATTATTACCGTTAGTAACGCGATGAATGCGCGCTGGTTTGCGGCGAGTTGTACCGACCCCAACTTCAACAGACTGACCGCGACCATCATTAAAGGAGCGTCCAAGCTCGATAAATAATGGCTGAGTTTGGTCAACTTGACGGGCTGCAAACGCCATATCGGCGATCGCTTTTGCCATCATCGGCATTTTATCTGTTGCCATCATCGGCGTAACAGGTTCAAAGCTAGGTACAACCAAATCGTCATTTTGCTTTGTTAATTGGTTGTACAACTTCTCGGTGTTGGGGAAGTTAGCCGCAGGTAACGTTGGAAAGCGGCGGTAAGGGATAGTATCTTCGCCAAATACCTCAATGTACTCGGCACAATTTACCATCGCGCTTACAAAGCCGCGAATGCCCGCAGAAGCAAGAATTTGATTGTACTCGCGAATCTCTGCTTGATTTTTAGGCGCGCGTCCTAAAAAGTGCTTAGTACCAAGTTCAATTACTTTGGTATTGGGGTAAGGAGTGTAGAACTCTTTGATATAGAGACTTGAGCTACCCAATCCCTCTATAAATTCCTTAACGTTAATTTCTCCGTTCCCTAGCTTACTTTCTAGTTCTGTAAACTCGTTTTTGGTAACGTAAGGTTCAATATCGCGCTCAAATACTTGACGATAAGCTGCCCGAATTGCTGTTTGCAAGGCTGTTTTGTCGCTGGTATTGGTGAGCTTGAAGACCTTAGTTTGTTCGCGCTGCTTGTTAACGCCTTGATTAACGCGGAACTGAATATCGGGCTGCGTCCGCATTTCCTTAACTTCGCCCAATTCGACAAAGCGTGGAGTTTCAGCTTTGTCTACCTTGGCGCTGACAATATCTTGATTGATACTACCAACTCGGAGACTCCGCAAAGCAACACCACCAGGAGTTAAATAACGCTCGTAAGGAACGGTATCTTCGCCAAAAGCTTCGTTGTACTCTGGGCTGTCAATTAGGGCATCAATTAGCGCGTAGAAGCCTTTTTTGGCACAGATATCAAAGTAGCTGTTAATTTCTTGCCTGCCATAGGTAGGACGACCCAACAAGCGGCGGTGAATGTACTCTACAGCTTTAGTAACGTACAAAGAAGTCCAGTAAAGCTTGCGGAATAAATCGGATTTAGCCAATTGACGTACAAACTCTCTAACAGGAATTTCGCCATTTTCAAGCTTAATTTCTGCTACTTTTAGGCGCTGTCCTTCGTAGACATCCCGCCCAAATACTTGCAAGTACGCCGCTTTAATTACCGCTTGGGTAGAGCTTTCCGAATATTTGACGCTCGATCCTTTGGGTGACTTTCTGCCGCTTGTACCGGGGAGTTGGTCTAAACGGAATACTTTGGGACCAAGAGTACCAGGGAACTCGCCTCGCGCTTGCGGAGTGCTGTTTTGGTTATTGATTGCGGGCCCTTGGTGAATCAAGATCCGCTTAGTATCTTTACCAAAAGGAGCGGGACTGGTGCTAGGATTGCGGGTTTCTTTGGGGAAAATTGCCCCAAATTGAATTTCCAATGGATCGTTACCCGAACCGTAGGGGTGTTGATCTGGTAAAGGTTTTTCGTAAGCCGCAAACAAAGTAACAAACTGCGGTACTTTGCGGAAAGGTGCGCTGTAGTTTAATAAGTCTTGCTGCGCTCCCCAGTTGCGACATTCTTGGGCTTCTTGACCCAATCCACGCAAGTAGGGTACAGTTTCTTCGCCAAAGTAATCGGCGTACTCTTTAGAATCGACTAGCGCATCGATTAAAGCGGGTAGACCACCATTAGAGACGATCGAGAAGTAGTTTTGCACTTCTTCACGGCTAGAAGGCCCTCTGCCTAAAAAGTGACGGAAAGCAAGTTCTAAAGCACGGCTATTGATAAAAGGTTGGAAAAATTGTTTTTGGTAAAGAGGAGATTTCCCAACGCGGCGGACAAACTCTTTCATCGAGATGTCGCCATTTTTAACTTGGGATTCTAAGTTTGATATCGACTGGCTGTAAGCGCGGGTAATATCGCGCTCAAAAATTTGTCGATAAGCAGCTTTGATTACTTCTTGCTTTTCTCCGGCGGACAAACCGGACTTCATGACGAACTTTGGACGGCGTTCGGCGGCGTTGAAGTATATTTGGGGTAGCTGTAGCCCTTGCAAATCGCCTGAAGGACGTTGGCGGAGCTTTTCTGAAGGGGTAGGCGCTTTAAATTCTGTAATCAGTACGTCCATGTACTGGCTGACAATATCCGCCGCGTCTGTATCTTTGCGGAAGTAAGACAGCGATGCTTGCTTAATTTCTTGTAAAGCGACGATTGTTGCTTCGCCAGAACAAGCATTTTCAATAATTTCTCGTAGTCCCCGGACGTTGACGGCGATAATATTGGGGTCGCCTGCAACGATCGCATAAGTTGCATACCGTAGCATCCAACTCAAGTCCCGTAAAGACTTTTGCATATTGCTGGGGCCGTAACGAGCAACGTTAATTGGTCGGAAATTTGCTGGAGTTGAACCACCGCTAGGAGAGGAGCTAAATAGCGATCGCAATCCCTCTAGAAAACCGCCCCGGTTCTCTACATAGGTTACAGTTCCTAGCTGCATTCCTGTTTTTAAATTGTCTTGCGCTCCTACCGTTGCTAGTTCTACTTCCTTGGGCTTTTCTAAGTAAGCCATCGGCGAACCACCAACGAAGATCCGGTTAGCCGCACGAGACACAATTAATTCGGCATTTTTGCTTAGTGTCTCGGCAATTTCTAATCGTTTTGTTCCCGATGCAAAATAGTTAGACAGTTCGTTCAGTTCGCCACGCTCTAAAAAGCGGTCTTGTTGTTCCGCTTGGTTGATTGTTGCGACTGCTAGTGTTTGATATAGTTGCGGACGCGCAACTGAGCTTCCACCACTTGCCTTAACACTCATGCGATTATTTAAACTCCCATCATATTTTTTACTGTATTAAACCTGACCGGGATACCAGTAAACTTTTCTTTGAGTTACTTCAAAACTTGACAAATCGCTGCTTTTACCCTTGTGTTAAGGAACTACGATTTTTGTATTGCTGGCTACCAGCAATCGCAGTTTAAAGTTAACTCGGTCAGTTCCTACATTAAAACGTTTTGAGTAGTTTCCGCTTGAATATTAAGAAGTGTGTACATTTCCCAGGATTGAGGGGAGTTTTACGAGAATAAGTTGGGGTTAGAGGTGCGATCGCATTTAAAAAGCTACTGATTCATCTGGAGTGCGATCGCGGCTTGTATTTTAGTATCAAAGTCAGGATCGTCTACAGTTGTAATGATTTGACGCGGACGCTTGTTGATTCTGTCGAGATATGCTTGGAGCGCCGTTTTATCTTCTCGATGCTGAAGAAAGTATCGTTTCAATTCTTCGTTAGACATTGCAGCGTAATTAATTTGGTTCATTAAAATATCTCCCCATTAGGTGTAACTTGAAATTCTAGGTTTTCAGTAATTCCAGCTAAGACGTACAAATTTAGAGTGCGATTATCAATACAAACTAGGTGTATGGGCTGAAGCATGACATAGGTTAGCTGATGGCTAATACGATATAGAGCTTTTAATTGAACATCCGTAGGCATTAAAAACTTTTACTCCACACCTGTTAATTTTATCAAATGGTTTTTAACTCAAAACAAAGTATCGATTAAGCTTAGGTTTTGATGATGAAGCGATCGCACTTCACCTACCTAAATACGTTTCAATGCGATCGCACGCCACCTTCACGCCATTTTCTGAGCGAATTTGCTCACCTATAATTGCGGCTTTTTGAGCGTACCTTGGCTCGTGTAATAACTGTCTTAATTCGGATGCTACAGCGATCGTATTGTAATTGTTACGTTTAATAATTCGGGCTACACCTAACCTTTGCGCTCGTGCAGCATTATCGGGCTGATCGTGACTGTAAGGCATAACTAGCATAGGACGACCGGATCTCAAAGCTTCGGCGGTTGTGCCAATTCCGCCTTGATGCACGATAACTGAAGCGTAGGGAAATATCTTAGAGTAAGGCGCGTACTTGAAAGTAATAATATCTGCGGATAATAAATTTTCTGGTAATTGGTTGCGATCGTCTTCCCCAATTAACAACACCGCACGACTTCCTAATTGTTTAGCGGCGATCGCACTTTTAATATAGAAATTACCTGCATCATTTACCGCCGCAGAACCTAAAGTAAAAACAATGGGAGGTGTCCCAGTTTTAATAAATTCTAACAATTTTGGCGATAGTTCCTCAGATTGGCGATCGTAAAAAGGAAATCCAGTAATACAAGTTTGTTTGTACCAGTCTTTTTGCGGTTGAGCAAAAACTTGAGAAAATAAAGCTAAAACTAAATCCGGTGAATGTTGGTCTTGAAAAAAAGGATCTTTAGCTGGTGGTAATCCTAATTCAGTCCGTAGTTGTCGTATGGGTAGACTCCAAGGAAAAATACTAAGTTTGCCCAAATACATTAATAAGCTATTGACGAAATTGGAAAGTAACCCCAATTTAATGCGACTAATATTATTTCCTAAGACTGGCGGATCGTAGGCGGATAAAAAGGAAATTGGCGCTAGTACCGTAGAAATCCAGTTTATGCCCGTTTTTTGAGCTATTAAAGCACCCGCAACACTTGCGGGATTAGTAATAAGTAAGTCCGCGCCAGGTAAAGCTTGCATTAAGTCGTTGTAGCTGTCTTTCAAATAAGGCAAAATCAACTGACGTAAAACATATTCTGTTCCTTTTTGGGAGTCCATAGCCTGTTTTATAGATAGTTGAGCTTCCTCAGTGTTTTTATTAGGTAAATCGGGTCTTACAGGGTGAAATTCAATATCTTCTGATTCAACTCGTTCTCGATAAACTTCACTTGTAGCGATCGCTACCCTATAACCCCGTCGTTTTAATTCCACTGCGATCGCCATGTAAGGATGCAAATCGCCTAAAGAACCGTAAGTAGTAAGAATAATACGATTATTCATAGCCTTAGTTGTCGGACATTCGTTAAACTACGGGATGCTGCAATTTTTCTCACTATGACAGATCCTCAAAGCGTTAGCGCTGCGGTTGCCAAACTCTACGATACTTACCCATTTCCCCCAGAACCCTTGCTAGATGAGCCGCCACCAGGTTATAACTGGCGCTGGAATTGGCAAGCTGCTTACAATTTTTGCACCGGACAAAAGCCCCAAAAACAAGATATTCGCATTTTTGATGCTGGCTGTGGTTCGGGTGTCAGTACAGAGTATTTAGTCCACTTAAACCCCCAAGCTCAAGTAGTTGGTATTGATATCAGCGAAGGTACTTTAGCAGTGGCTAAAGAGCGCTGCAAGCGTTCAAAAGCCGATCGCGTTCAATTTCGTCAACTTAGCCTTTACGACGCTGACCAGATTGAGGGAGAGTTTGATTTAATTAACTCTGTTGGCGTGCTGCATCATTTAGACAATCCGTTTCGTGGGATTCAGGCTTTAGCTAAAAAGTTAGCTCCTGGCGGGTTAATGCACATTTTTGTGTATGGAGAGTTGGGGCGCTGGGAAATTAGTTTAATGCAACGGGCGATCGCACTCTTGCAAAATGACAAAGTTGGCGACTATCGCGACGGTGTAGAAGTTGGACGAAAACTCTTTGCATCCCTACCAGAAAACAACCGTATTGTCAAGCGAGAAAAAGAGCGTTGGTCAATGGAAAATCAGCGCGATGAATGTTTTGCTGATATGTACGTCCATCCCCAAGAGATTGACTACAATATTGAAACTTTGTTTGAACTGATTGACGCTTCAGGATTGGACTTTTTAGGATTTTCTAATCCCAATTTTTGGCAAATAGAGCGACTTTTGGGCAAAGATCCTTCATTACAGGAAAGAGCCAAGAAATTGAGCGATCGCCAAGTTTACCGTTTAATTGAATTACTAGACCCCGAAGTAACTCATTACGAGTTCTTTTTAGGACGCGCACCTTTACCTAAAAACGATTGGTCTAGCGATGAAAAGCTTTTAGCCGCTATTCCCGAACGCCATCCTTGTATGGAGGGATGGGAAAGTAAGTGTTTGTTTAACTACGATTACCAAATTGTCAATTTATCAGACCTAGAGTTTGAGTTTATGC
>JAPJOW010000126.1:5770-12573 GCA_030826005.1 Aliterella sp. RAGGC_92 | reverse complement strand
GACAACAACGGCTGTGGTTTCTCGATCGCCTATTTCCCAGTTCTTCCTGCTATAACGTGGTAAATGTCTTGCGCCTTAAGGGTTTGCTCGATCTTGCGGCACTGGAAAAAAGCTTTAATGAAATTATCTGCCGTCATGAAGTATTGCGGACTAATTTTGACACTGTAGACGGAAAACCCGTACAGCTAGTTTTACCTAATTTAAGAATATCTATCCCCTTAATAGATTTACAACCTTTACCCGCCAGAGAAGCCGCAGCGAGAGAAGAAATCGCGGTATTTGGTGAAAAACCTTTTAATTTAGAACAGGGAGCGCTATTAAGGGTAAAGTTGTGGCAACTTGAAGGGGAAGAATATATATTAGCGATCGCTTTACACCACATAATCTTTGATGAATGGTCAAGTGCTTTACTAATTCGAGAATTGGGATTGCTTTACACTGCTTTTTGTGCGGGGAAGCCTTCACCGCTAGAGGAAGTTACAATTCAGTATGCAGATTTTGCCCATTGGCAACGAGAATATTTGCAAGGGGAAGTGTTAGAAAGGCAATTAACTTACTGGAAAGCGCAGTTACAAAATTTGCCTGTATTAGAAATTGCTCCCCATCGTCCTTTGCAACATAGTTACCAGGGTGCAACGAAGTTATTAGAATTACCGCAAGATTTAGTGCAAAAAATCGCCTCCGTAAGTCAGCAAGAAGGCGTAACGCTATATATGACACTACTTGCAGCTTTTCAGGCTTTGTTGTATCGTTACACCGGACAAACGGATATTGCTGTAGGCTCTCCCATTGCTAACCGCAATCGCCGAGAATTGGAAGATGCGATCGGTTTTTTTGCCAATAGTTTAGTTATTCGCACGGATTTATCTAATAATCCTAGTTTTAAAGAATTGTTAGCGAGAGTCAAACAAGTTGCAATCGACGCTTACGCTCATCAAGATTTGCCTTTTGAGAAGCTGGTAGAGCAGTTGCACCCGGAACGAAGTTTGAATCAAAATCCTTTGTTTCAAGTCGTGTTCGCTCTGCAAAATGCCCCTATGGAGCAATTAGAGTTGCCGGGGTTGACGCTTGCGCCTTTTAAGGAAATTGAGACGACAACGGCTAGATTTGATTTGGAGTTTTATTTGTGGGAGTGTGGCGAAGATTTTAGAAGCTTGTGGGGTGATAAATGGCAACAATCGGCGGGATTGCGGGGAGTTTTAGTTTACAATACTGCTTTATTTGATGGGGATGCGATCGCACTCTTACTTCAACACTTCCAAATTCTGTTAACTGGCGCTGTTGAGAATATTAGTACAAAGTTAGCCGATTTACCATTATTAAGCGTTGGCGAAAAAGAGCAAATTTTGGGGGAATGGAATCAGACGCAGCGCAATTATCAAAAACACCTGTCTATTCAACAGTTATTTGAAAACAGAGTAAATAATAATCCTAATGCGATCGCTCTTAACTACAAAAATTCTCAAGTTACTTACCAGCAGCTAAATAACGGTAGCAATCAACTCGCGCGTTATTTGCAAAAACTCGGTGTGGGTAAGGATTCATTAGTTGGGATTTGCTTAGAATCATCGCCTGTAACAATCGCTGTAATGCTGGGTATTCTTAAAGCTGGAGGCGCTTATGTACCATTAGATCCCGATTACCCGATAGAGCGACTTCAGTTTATGGTAGAAGATACGGGATTAAATGCGATCGTTACTCAAAGTAGCTTCACTCATCTTTTTTTTAATACGCAAATTGTTTGTTTAGATAAAGATTGGCAAAAAATCGCATTGCAAAGCGATGAAAATCTCCCCAATCAATCCACCGCCGCAACTCTAGCTTATATAGTTTATACTTCTGGTTCTACGGGGATTCCTAAAGGTGTTGCGGTAACTCATCAAGCAGTAAATAGATTAATCAATTCTAATTACATCACCTGGAAAGGGGGCGATAAAGTTGCTCAATGTGCGAATATTTCCTTTGATGCGGCGACTTTTGAAATTTGGGGCGCACTTTTAAACGGATTGCAATTAGTGGGAATCGAGAGAGAAATCTTGCTTTCTCCTCCAGATTTTGCCCAAACTCTCCAACAGCAAGAGATTGATGTTTTATTTCTAACTACGGCTTTATTTAACCAAATCGCGCGAGAAATTCCGACAGCTTTTAAATGTTTGAAATATCTACTATTTGGTGGCGAATCTGTGGATGTGAAATCGGTGCAAGCAGTGTTTAATTATAAACCTGAGCATTTATTGCACGTATATGGCCCTACAGAAAATACTACCTTTACTACTTGGTACGAAGTGGAGAATGTAACAGAAGTAAAGACTATCCCGATTGGAAAAGCGATCGCAAATACGCAAATATATTTGTTAGACAATTATTTAAACCCCGTACCTGTAGGAGTTTCAGGAGAAATATATATTGGTGGCGATGGTTTAGCACAAGGTTATTTTAATCGTCCTCAATTGACGGATGAACAATTTATTGCCAATCCATATGTAGAGACGTTTCATGAAACGTCTCTACATCATTCGCATCGTTTGTACAAAACTGGCGATTTTGCGCGTTATTTACCCGATGGAAATTTAGAATTTATTGGGCGTAAAGATGATTTGGTTAAGTTGCGGGGTTTTCGGATTGAATTAGGGGAAGTAGAAACGGTATTAAATCAGCATCCCCAAGTCCGCGAGAGTGTAGTTGTAGTTAAAAAGGACAGTTTAGTTGCTTATGTTGTTACTCAGGAGAATTTAAAGCTAAAAAGCTCGCAATTGAAAGAGTTTTTGCAAACAAAGTTACCAACCTACTCGATTCCGGCGGTTTTTGTATTTTTAGATAAATTACCTCTAACACTCAATGGTAAAGTAGACCGTCGCGCCCTTCCTACACCGGATTTTACCCAAAATATCTCTAATAAAACTCCGCGCAATTCTATCGAAGCGCAATTATTGCAACTATGGGATGGATTACTAGGCGTTAAAGCTGGGATTAGTGATAACTTTTTTGAATTGGGGGGACACTCTTTACTTGCAACTCAGTTAGTTTCTAGAATCCGCGAGAGTTTTGGCGTACAAGTACCGCTTAAAAGAGTGTTTGAAACTCCGACTATTGGGGGACTTGCGGAGTATATAGCAAAAAACAGTAACACTACTAATCGTGAGGAGATAGAGTTTTGAGTGCTGCGGAATTATTGGCGGATTTACGACGTTTAGATATTCAACTCTTTGTAGAAGGTGAAAAACTGCAATGTAACGCTCCTCAAGGAGTTTTGACTGAGGAATTGCGATCGCATATCATCACCTATAAATCTGAATTAATCGCTTTATTACGCCCAGCACCTCCCCTTGTACCTCAAACTAATCGCACTTGCTTATCTTTTGCTCAACAAAGGCTGTGGTTTTTAGATAAGCTTATTCCTCAAAATCCTTTTTACAATATACCCGCCGCCTTGCGTCTTACAGGTAACTTAGATTATGCGGCTTTAAAAAGAGCATTTAATGCAATTGTCCAGCGTCACGAAGCTTTACGGACTAACTTTATTGAAGTAAATGGTCAACCACAAGCAATCGCATCTCCCCAAGTTAATGTATCTTTGCCTGTAGTAGATTTGCAGCATTTACCCGCTACTGAAAAACAAGCAGCAGCCCAAAACATTGCTACTCAAGAAGCCCAGCATCCATTTAACTTAGCTAATGAGTTATTGTTGCGCGTTAAGTTATTGCAATTAGATGAAAATGAATATGTTTTACTGCTCAATCTCCATCATATCGTTGCTGATGGTTGGTCGCTGGGGGTATTAATTCGGGAAATTGGACTACTGTATGCAAATCAACCTTTACCACCCTTAACTATTCAATACGCAGACTTCGCAGTTTGGCAAAAAAAGTATTTGCAAGGAGAAGTCTTAGAAAGTCAACTAGCTTACTGGAAATCGCAATTAGCTAACCTTCCGATGCTAAATTTGCCTACAAAACCGCGAAAAGGAGTGCAAAGCTATAAAGGTGCGACGCAAAATATCTCTTTATCGCCGGGTTTAAGTGCTGAGTTAGAAAATTTAAGCAAGCAAGCAAACGCAACGTTATTTATGACAATGCTTGCAGCTTTTCAGGTGTTATTGTGTCGTTATACAGGACAAGAAGATATTGTAGTTGGATCTGCGATCGCTAATCGCAATCGAGCAGAGTTAGAACCTTTAATAGGCTTCTTTGTCAATAGTTTAGTATTGCGGACAGATTTATCTGGTAATCCCACTTTTAGGGAATTGCTAGGACGAGTGCGGGAAACGACAATAGAAGCTTATGATCGCCAAGATTTACCTTTTGAAAAGCTAGTTGAGGAATTACACCCCGAAAGAGATTTGAGCCGAAATCCTTTATTTCAGGTGGTTTTCGCCCTGCAAAATGCTCCGATGCAACCGTTGGAGTTACCGGGAATACAGCTAAATCCTTTAAAGTTTGAGGTGACAACCACAAGATTCGATTTAGAGTTGCATTTATGGGAAAAAGGTTACGGTTTAAGCGGGTTGTGGTCAGCAGAAACCGAAGGAATTAGCGGTTTTTTGGCTTATAATACCGATTTATTCGATAAACAGACACTTTTTCAGTTTATCGGTCATTTTCAAACATTACTTAAAGCAATTGTCACAAATCCCGATGTTGCGATCGCTAATTTACCTTTATTGAGTGATGCAGAAAGCCATCAGTTATTAAAGGAATGGAATCAAACTAGCTGTACTTACTCAGATAAATTATGCCATCAACTGTTTGAGTTGCAAGCAGAGAAGTCACCAAATGAAGTCGCTGTAGTCTTCGACGATCAAACCTTAACCTACCAACAATTAAACCAACGCGCAAATCAATTAGCCCATTACTTGCAATCATTGGGAATTAAACCCGAAAGTTTAGTTGGAATTTGTATTGAGAAGTCGCTAGAAATGATTGTTGGGATACTGGGGATTTTTAAAGCGGGAGGTGCTTATGTACCAATAGATCCAAATTATCCTCAAACTCGCCGAGAGTTTATGCTTGAGGATACGCAAGTAGAAATAGTTTTAACTCAGCAATCTTTAACATCTCTATTTGCAGACATCAAACTAATCTGTTTAGATACAGACGAGCATATCAACACTTACAGCGCTGAAAATCCCACCAGTAGCGCAAGTCTAGATAATCTAGCTTACGTTATTTATACATCTGGCTCGACAGGGAAACCAAAAGGAGTTTTAATTGAACATCGCGGACTGTGTAATGTAGTTGCAGCACAGATAAAAGCTTTTGAATTGCGATCGCATAACCGAATATTACAATTTAGTTCTCTATGCTTCGATGCTTCGATTTTTGAGGTATTGCTGGCTTTTAGCGTTGGCGCAAGTCTCTACATTCCCCCCAAAAAAGCCCAATTACCAGGAAGGGATTTAGTAGAATTTTTACAAACAAAGGCGATCGATACAACGATTATATCTCCGTCCGTTTTAGCCGTTTTACCCGCATCCGAATTACCCCTACTGCAAACTGTTATTGTTGGCGGTGAAGCCTGTACACCTGAAATTGTCCAGCAATGGGCAACAAATCGTCGCCTATTCAATGCCTACGGCCCCACAGAAACGACAGTATGGGCAACAGTGGGAAAATTAGAGTTTTCGGACGATAAGCCCTCTATTGGTCGTCCAGTGGCGAATACGCAGATTTATATATTACGAGATCGCACTCATCCCTTACCTATTGGCGTTGTTGGCGAGGTTTATATTGCTGGAGATGGCGTAGCGCGGGGTTATTTGAATCAACCAGAATTAACAGCAGAGAGGTTTATTAATAATCCTTTTGCAACTAATCGCTTATATAAAACAGGGGATCTCGCTCGTTATCGTCATGATGGCAGTTTAGAATTTATTGGACGTATAGACGAGCAAGTAAAAATTCGCGGCTTTCGGATCGAGTTAGGCGAAATTGAGACAGTGTTAAAACAGCATCCGATGGTAGATAATGCGATCGCACTTGCAAACAAAGATCGTCTAATAGCTTATATTGTCCCCCATCCGCAAGTAGAGCAACAGTTACAACTAGAGCAAGTAAAAGAATGGGAAAATCTCTACAATCGCACTTATAGCCAATCTGCAAAGGAATCTACTTTTAATATTATCGGCTGGAATAGCAGTTATACAGAGCTTCCCATTCCTACAGAGCAAATGCAGACATGGGTAAACAGTCGCGTTGAGCAAATTTTAGCATTGCAACCAAAGCGAGTATTAGAAATTGGTTGCGGTACGGGTTTACTATTGTTTCAAATTGCGCCTCATTGCAAAGAATATATAGCAACCGACTTTTCCGCCGCATCAATTCAATATTTACAGCCGTTAACACAACATTTACCTCAAGTTAAATTACTGCAAAGATTCGCCACAGATTTTACAGAAATAGCTGCAAATTCTTTTGACGCGGTGATTCTTAACTCTGTCGTCCAATATTTTCCTAGCTTAGATTACCTATTGCAAGTATTAGAGCAAGCAATTGAAACTGTTGCACCGGGAGGATTTATATTTATTGGCGATGTACGCAACTTACAACTATTATCAGCTTTTCATGCCGCCGTGCAATTAGAACGTTCGGAGGGGGATTCGTCCAAAGAGCAGTTACAGCAGCAGTTGCAGACAGCATTATTTCAAGAAACGGAATTAGTTATCGATCCGGCTTTCTTTGCGGCTTTGAAACAGCGATTTGCAAAAATTAGTCATGTCCAAGTACAGCTTACACGAGGAGGCGATCGCGCGGATCGCAATGAATTAACTCAATTTCGCTACAACGCCATCTTACATATTGAATCCC
>JAPJOW010000126.1:0-5670 GCA_030826005.1 Aliterella sp. RAGGC_92 | reverse complement strand
GATCGCAATGAATTAACTCAATTTCGCTACAACGCCATCTTACATATTGAATCCCAAAAAACCCAGACTCCCGATTGTCAGCTTGATTGGAAGCAAGATAACTTAAGCTTTTCTAAAGTAGAGCAATATTTGCTCGAAAATCAACCAGCAGTTTTACAAGTAACAAAAATTCCCAATTCTCGCGTCATAGCAGCCGTCAAAACCGCTCAATGGCTAACTAATAGTACAGAATCGAACCAAAATATTAGTCAAATGCGCGCACAATTGCAACAGTTAGAAACCGCAGGTATCGAGCCGGAAGATTGGTATAAGTTAAATAAACTCCCTTACACTGTCGAAGTAAGTTGGATAAATACCGATGCTACAGGTTGCTACGATGTTATTTTTCAAAGCCTTAGCCAAAAAGCCATCTTTGAAATAGAGATTGCAAATAAAAGACACCCAGTAAAAACCCATGCGAATAATCCTTTACAAGCACAATTAGCGCGTCATCTTATCCCGCAATTGCAAAACTATCTCCAGCAAAATCTACCTGATTATATGATTCCTGCTGCCTTTGTAGCTTTAGAGAAAATACCTTTAACAACCAATGGTAAAGTCAATCGCCGCGCCCTTCCTACACCAAATTGGGGCAAAAATGCACCATACGGAATCGCACCTAAATCACCCACCCAGCAAAAACTAGCAAATATTTGGGCAGAATTGCTAGGAGTAAAAAATGTCAGCATTGACGATAACTTCTTTCAGTTGGGGGGACATTCTTTACTAGCTACTCAACTAACTTCTCGCATCCGCGATACTTTCAGCGTTGAATTACCTTTGCAAAAAGTCTTTGAAACTCCCCAACTTGCACCTTTAGCTAAAGCAATCGAAATCTTGCAAAGCAGTAACAAAACCCCACCAGATATAGGAATTGTACCGCTTTCCCGCGACGCTCACCGCCGCTTGCGATCGTCTCTCAAAAATCCTGAAAACTTGGGGAGATAAAACTACTTGCATACTCCATCTATTTCTAACAACGATGAAGTTTTTGTCTTTCCTGCTTCTTTCGCCCAACAAAGGCTGTGGTTTCTCAGTCAATTAGCGCCAAACAATCCTTTTTATAACGTATCTGCGGCGATGCGTCTAACTGGAAACTTAAATCTCACAGCGTTACAGCAAACCTTTAACGAAATAATCCGCCGTCACGAGGTTTTGCGGACAACCTTTGAAATGGTAGAAGGAGAACTAAATCAAGTAATTGCCGAAAATGTAACTATCAAGCTGAAAATTGTAGACTTGCAACATTTACCAGCAATAGAGAGAGAAACTACCGCAAGACAAAAAGCGATCGCCTTTTCTCGTCTTCCCTTCAACCTTAGTACAGATTTGCTACTAAGAGTAACGATATTTCAACTAGATGCCAGCGATTCTATTTTGTTATTGAGTCTGCATCACATTATTGCTGATGGTTGGTCAATTGGCGTATTAATTAAGGAAATTACCGCTCTTTACGCTGCTTTTTATACAAATACTTCATTATTGCCCGATTTACCCATTCAATATGCTGATTTTGCCGCTTGGCAACAACAAGAGTTACCAAAAATAATCGAGTCGCAACTCCCTTACTGGAAAGCACAACTCGCCGATTTACCAAGTTTAAATTTACCGTGCGTGAAGCGCGATCGCACTCCCATCCCAAACTACAAAGGTGCAACTTACAACTTTTTAGCCCTTTCACCCAGCCAAAGCGCATCTTTAGCCGCCTTTAACCAGCAAACAGGCGTAACGCTGTTTATGACTCTTTTAGCAGCCTTCCAAACGCTGTTATATCGTTATACAGGACAAGAAGATATTGCAATTGGTTCTCCTATTGCCAATCGTAATCGAGCCGAATTAGAACAATTAATTGGCTTTTTTGTCAATAGTTTAGTAATGCGAGTTAGTTTATCTAGCAATCTTACTTTTTTAGACTTATTAGCCAAGGTAAAACAAACAACTCTAGATGCTTACGCCCATCAAGATTTACCCTTTGAGAAGCTAGTACAAGAACTGCAACCAGAGCGAGACTTGAGCAAACATCCTTTATTTCAAGTCGCGATATCTCTGCAAAACACGCCGATTACAGCCTTAGAATTACCTGGACTTATCTTAAATCCCTTTGAGATAGATAATTGCACAAGTAAATTAGATTTGGAGTTGCATTTTTGGCAAAGTTCCGCCGGATTAGAGGCTCAAATAACTTATAGTACCGATTTGTACGATCGCGTTGCAATTCTCCGCATGGCGGGACACTTGCAAACTCTGCTTGTAGGAATTATCAATAATCCCCAGCAAACACTAGCGCAATTGCCGATTTTAACCGCCACCGAACGCCAACAGTTGCTAGTTGACTGGAATAAAACTCAACAAAACTATCCCGATAAATGTATCCAGGAGATATTTGAGGAACAAGTAAATAATAACCCTCATGCGATCGCACTTGTCCACAATAACGAAACAATAACCTACCAGCAGTTAAACGAGCAAAGCAACCAACTCGCCCATCTCTTACAAAACCTAGGAGTTGTACCCGATGTACTTGTCGGTATTTGCTTAGAAAAGTCGCCGTTAATCATCGTGGCAATTTTAGGAATACTCAAAGCTGGAGGTGCTTATCTACCAATAGATCCAACTTATCCTAAAGCGCGATCGCATTTCATGCTAAAAGACTCGCAAATAACTATTTTAATAACTCAAAACTCTTTGTTTACAGAGGATTGGGAACATAAATTAGTTTTTATTGATGATAAAGCGATTGCGCCGGGCGCAGCGCTAAGAGCGATCGCCCTGCAAAACAAATATAATCCTACAAGTTCTGTAAAAGCGGCAAATCTTGCCTATGCAATGTACACTTCTGGTTCAACCGGACAACCCAAAGGAGTTTTAATCGAACATCGGGGATTAAGTAATGTAATCCACGCGCAAAGACAGATTTTCGACATCAAACCCCAACATCGGATTTTACAATTTGCTTCTATTAGCTTTGATGCGTCTATTTTTGAAATAGTTATGGCATTAGCTAACGGCGCAACACTTCATCTAGTCCCAGAGAAATCGCGCCTAGGAGCATCTTTAACTACCTATTTGCGTCAACACTCCATCACTCACGCTACCTTACCTCCAGCCGTCCTAAAAACCCTTATCCCGGAACAATTACCAACATTGCAAACGCTAATTTTAGCGGGGGAAGCTTGCACCGGAGATATGGAGAGATGGAGAAAAGGAAGACAATTATTTAATGCTTACGGATTAACTGAAACAACTATCTGGTCTACGATCGCCGAGATTGGGGATAGTATTTGTATAGGAAGTGCGATCGCCAATACTCAACTTTACGTCCTAGACTCTAATTATCAGCCAGTCCCCATAGGTATTCCTGGCGAATTATACATAGGCGGAATAGGCGTAGCCAGAAGTTATCTCAACCGTCCTGAGTTAACAGCTAAAAGGTTTATTTCCAATCCTTTTGACAATTCAAATAAACTTTACAAAACTGGCGATTTAGTCCGCTATCTCTCTAATGGCGATTTAGAATTTTTAGGTCGTATCGACCAGCAAGTAAAAATTCGCGGCTATCGGATAGAGTTAGGAGAAATTGAAAGCATCTTATCCCAACATCCAGCAATTCAAGCCGTCGCCGTAATTACCCAAGAAACTGCTATTAATACCCAATTGATAGCTTATATAGTTTTCCATCCCAACTTAAACCTTTCTACCGTTCAACTGCGGGACTTTCTCAAAGCAAAATTACCTGCTTATTCCATCCCTTCAACCTTCCATATCCTGTCATCCCTACCGCTAACACCCAACGGTAAAATAGACCGAAATGCCTTAAAAAGCGCTAGTGACACCACAAAACAATCTCTCATTGCCCCCCGCAACGCCACAGAATCGACCTTAACAAGACTTTGGGCGCAAACTCTCAAAATTGACCAAATAGGAATCCAAGACAGCTTTTTTGAACTAGGTGGAGATTCGTTACTAGCTGTACAACTATTAGACCAAATAAACCAACATTTCAACCAAAAATTACCATTATCCGCGCTTTTTAGCGCGCCAACTGTCGAACAATTCGCGCCCAATATTGAAAAAACCTACACTTGGTCGCCTATAGTTCCACTTCAACCCCAAGGCGCTAAAACACCATTTTTCTGCATTCATCCGATTTTCGGCGTTGTATTACCTTATTACGAATTAGCAACCCATCTCGGCAAAAATCAACCATTTTACGCCCTCCAACCTTTGGGTTTAGATGGTGTACAGCCACCACTAACTAGCATTGCAGAAATGGCAGCTTATTACATTAAAGCCTTGCGTCAAATTCAACCAAAAGGTGCGTATCAACTAGGTGGTTGGTCTTTTGGTGGTTTAGTAGCGTTTGAAATGGCGCAACAATTACACCAAGCAGGAGAAGAAGTAAGTAAACTAGCAATTTTCGATACCCTTGCACCCCTACCCAACAATCAACCGTCATTTTGGGATAGTTTGAATTTTCTGATTACTACTGTACCCGGCTCTATTTACCCATTTGTACTAGATTACTGGGAGTTAATTTGCGATTCTTATAATATTCCCACCACTTTTGAGCAAATTTTTTCTCCTCATAGCTGGACTTCCTTACTAGAAAAAGCAACTATCAATAGTCTTTTCCCCCAAGAAACCAGATTGAGAATGTTAGACGAACTAACCATTGAGCGAATAATGCGGATTTTTTGGGCAAATAGTCAAGCCACAGTAAATTATGCACCCCAAAACTACCCAGGCGAGATCGCTTTATTCAAAAGTAACGCACCCCTAACCACCACTGACCCAACTTTAGGCTGGAGTCAATTAACAAATTCTGTTGCAATTCACTCTATTTCTGGCAATCATCTAACTATGCTCAAAACCCCCAACGTTCAAGTATTAGCCCAACAATTGCATAAGTATCTCACCTGTTAACCAAAACTTCCCGACTTGGCAAAGTTGCCGTAAAGCGAGACAATAGTATATACGTCTCCCGTTAATTCTCAACCTGTGAATACCGTTCGTACTGTTTCCGATACCAAAAGAGCCTTCTATTCCACTCACACTCGCCCGATAAACACTATTTATCGCCGGGTGGTTGAGGAATTAATGGTAGAAATGCACTTGCTCTCTGTCAACGTTGATTTTAGCTACAACCCCATATACGCCCTAGGTGTCGTCACATCCTACGAGCGTTTTATGCAAGGCTATCAACCAGAACGGGATAAAGACTCAATTTTTCAAGCTCTGTGTCAAGCTATACAAAGCGATCCTCATCAATATCGCCAAGATGCGGAAAGATTGGGAAGTTTTGCCAAAGGTTTGTCATCCCAAGACTTAATGCAATGGTTAAGTGGAGAAAAGCCAATGGATGGCTACAGCGATTTGCAAGAGCAAATCAAAGCAATTGCAACTAATCCTAAATTCAAATACAGCCGTTTATTTGGCGTTGGTGTATTTAGTTTACTGGAATTAGCAGACCCCGAATTAGTTAAAGACGAAACCAAGCGCGTAGAAGCTTTCAAGCAAATTGCTACTAGCTTGCACTTACCCGAAGACAAACTCAACAAAGACTTGGAGTTGTATCGCGGTAACGTCGAGAAAATGAATCAAGCGTTAGTTGTTATGGAAGATATGTTAGCT
>JAPJOW010000125.1 GCA_030826005.1 Aliterella sp. RAGGC_92 | reverse complement strand
TAGGCCCGGTGGTGCCGATGTACATACCCGGTCGCATCCGAACGGGTTCTAAATCTCTTAGAACTCGAATCTGATCTGCACCATAACTAGCTGTCATACAATAGGTTCTCCAAAATAAGGTTGCAGTCGCCTAATGGCTTATAAAATAACAAATCACTCGTTAATTCTAACACAAAAGCCTCTATGACGACTCTAGGGCAGTCTAAAGACCAAATTATTTAAGGGATGTACCCAGCTATTTATTGTAATTCTAGTTTGATTGTAATTTGCGGTGCTACAGCTACAGGAAAATCTAGCTTGGCTTTAGCTTTGGCAAAAAGGTTAAGGGCGATAATTATTAGCGCCGATTCGCGTCAAGTATACCGCGAGTTTGATATTGGGACGGCGAAACCAACCAAGAGCCAGCAGCAAGAAGTACCCCATTATTTGATTGATATTTGCGAACCAGTGGAGACTTTGACTGTAGCAGACTATCAGCAGCAAGCCCAAAAATTAATTATCTCTCCGCCGTTTGAACGGGCGCACGTAGGGGCGCAATGCAATGCGCCCCTACTGGTGGGGGGAACGGGGTTATACATTCGCTCGATAGTTAAGGGGTTAAAAATTCCCACTGTTGCACCAAATAATCAATTGCGAAGTCAATTGCAAAAGCTCGGTCAACTGCAACTCTACACTATGTTACAACAAGTCGATCCCGTAGCGGCGCAAAAAATCCATACTAACGATGCGGTGCGAACTTTACGAGCTTTAGAAGTTTATTATGTCACCGGAAGCCCGATTTCCGAACAACAAGGGGAAAATCCGCCGGATTATCCCATTTTACAAATTGGCTTAGATTGTCCGAATCCAGAAGATTTACATCGGCGAATTAAACAGCGTACCGAGCAAATGATTTGTATGGGATTAGTTGCAGAAGTAGAATTTTTGGGTGAAAAATATGGGTTTAATTTACCTTTGCTCAATACTTTAGGCTACCAAGAAATTAAGGAATATTTGCTAGGCAATGTCAGCTTATCTGAAGCGAAAGAGTTGATAGTTTTACATACGCGCCAATTTGCTAAACGTCAGCGTACTTGGTTTAAAGCTGATGGAACGATCGCCTGGTTTGACTCAAACGATCCAAATTTAGTCGAAAAAGTATGGCAGCGAGTAGAGGAATTTATCAATTAACTACTATGCGATCGCCTTTGGCGCTGCGCTCTGCGCAATCGCACTTTGGAGCATAAATTAAAACAATTAACGCGAGATGTTTATTTAAAACAAGTACTTTTTAGGGTTGAAAAGTGGATAATTACTAGAGAAGAAGAATTTGCTTGTTTTCTTACCAAAAGCTATTAATGCCTAATCTTTATAACTTTAAAAGCTTACCTGTATTAGTTTTTTTATTCTTTTTTTCCCCTCAACCAACTTTTGCGGCTTTTCTCCAACCACTGACAACCAAGCGCGGCATGGTAGTATCGGCTCATCCCTTGGCAAGTCAGGCAGGACTTGATATATTGCGGAGTGGTGGCAATGCGGTAGATGCGGCTGTCGCAACAACTTTTGCTATTTCTGTAGTTGAGCCTTTTTCGGCGGGAATTGGTGGGGGCGGTTTTTTGCTGCTACATCAAGCGAATCAGCCAGAGATGAAGGCGCTAGATTTTCGAGAACGCGCGCCCTTAAAAGCTACCAAAAATATGTATTTGGATGCTCAAGGTAAGGTACGCCCAAATATAAGTATTGACGGCTATTTATCTGTAGGCGTGCCGGGTACAGTCGCCGGGCTTTATCAAGTGCATCGCCAGTATGGAAAATTGCCTTGGGCAAAATTAGTTGCACCGTCTATTAAGTACGCTCAAGAAGGGTTTGTAGTGTCAGAGCGGTTTGTAAGCGCCGCAAACAGCCGCAAACAGCCAATTTTAAATAATGCCGCCGCGCGGCAAGTTTTTACTCATAATGGTGTAATGTACGCGGCGGGAGATAGGTTAATCCAACGCGATTTAGCAAAAACTTTACAGCAAATTGCTACCAATCCCCAGAGTTTTTATATCGGAAATATTGCCCGCGCGATCGCCTCAGATATGGCAAAAAATGGCGGGTTAATAACTCTTGAAGACTTAAAAACTTATAAACCTATTTGGCGCACCCCAGTTTGCGGTACTTTCCGCGATGCGAGAATCTGCTCGATGCCGCCGCCTTCATCGGGGGGCGTACACTTATTACAGATATTAAATATTATTGGCGACACCGATTTTAAAGCCAAAGGATGGCACAACCCGGATGTACTGCACCTAATGGTAGAAGCAATGCGAATCGCCTACGCCGATAGATCGGAGTATTTAGGCGATCCCGATTTTGTTAAAGTGCCAGTGCAACAGTTAATTAGCCCCGAATACGCGGCAAAAAGACGGCAAGAAATCCGCACCAATGCCACCCCCTCAACGAAGGTAAAACCCGCCCGTAAAGCTACTCTAGAGCGCTTTACCAAAGCCGAATCCCCCGATACTAGCCATTTAACGGTAGTAGACGAACAACGCAACGCCGTTAGCTTGACTTTTACTGTCAATTACGGCTTTGGTTCGGGGGTAGTTACGCCAGGAACGGGTATATTACTTAACGATGAAATGGACGATTTTGCCGCCGCTCCGGGCGTACCTAATGCTTACGGATTAGTAGGAGGCGAAGCAAATGCGATCGCACCGCGTAAAACTCCCCTCTCTAGCATGACTCCTACTATAGTTACCCAAAATAATCGCCTGAAAATGGCAACGGGTGCGCCCGGAGGTAGCACAATTATTACTACCGTTCTCCAAGTTATTCTTAACGTCCTAGCTTACGATATGAACGCCGGGGAAGCCGTTTCCGCCCCCCGCATTCATCACCAATGGTTGCCCGACGAACTACGAATACAGCCTTTTGGTTTAGATACAGCAACTATTGCCGAACTCAAACGACGAGGGCATAAAGTAGAACAAAGAAGTCCTTGGGGAAATGCTAATGCGATCGTTGTTACTGCCGATGGTAAACTAGAAGGAGCAACCGATCCGCGTGGTGAAGGTTCTCCTAGCGGTTATTGAAAACTTCTACTTCTTCCATCGGGGCAAATTCTTTAGCTCTAGCGCTGGGTACTAAAGTCCAGCCTGCTTTTAGTAATTTTTGATAAGTTGCCCAACCTTTAGAACCTCCTGGAACGCGGTAATCGGTTACGGCAAACTGGGGAAAAGCTGTATAAGGTCGCCAAGAGCGATCGATTTGTGTCTGCAAATGCAGTATTTTTTCTCCATCATCGCCGGATCGAGATAGCCAACACATTTGTCCTGCCATAAAATAGCAACTCCTCAATTCAATAACACCTAAAGTCCGCCCTTAATTAGTTTTGGGCTAATATCTCAAGTCCGTTAAATAGACTGAAATACTTACTTACTAAACATCTCACCATCTACAGATGACGGAAGTTTCTAGCTTGTAACTGCCTTGGGTGCAAGATATAGTTTGTTTTAACCGCATCTTTACACGCTTTTGTCAAGTCAACATCCTCCTAAAAGATTAGTCCTACACATATTTTGTGTAAAACAGCAATAGGAATTAATACCCAATATCGGATAGTTACTAGAAAGTTTTAGTATTCAACTTAACAAAAGTTAAAAAATATTGCTTTTATCGAGCATCGCTTACTTCTAAAAAGGCTTGTACCTTGCCATTAGGATTAAAACGCAAGCGGATTCTAGGACTTTGCCCGTTTTGGTTTGCCGAAACAAAGCGTTCGCCAATTAATGGCATTCCCGTGCGATCTAAATAAGTTCTTGAAGCTAAACCATAAGGTTCAATAACTTGAATAGTACCGTCCACATCCAAAATAATGCTGTACTCTAAAGAACTCCTTAAGTTAGAAGGTGGCTCCCAACGTTGATTAAAGTAATTGCTGACTTCTGTTACTTGAGGATTGGGAACAAAAGCAGTACGAGGAGCAGTAGCAGGCTGCGGCGGTGTTTTTGGCGCACTTTGCCGCGCAGCAGAACTAGCATCTTGCGCTGCTGTATTGGCGGCAGGTTTGGCGCTAGTAGAATTAGGACTTGCTTGTAATTTAGGGCTGGGTGCAACAGCAATTTGTGACGATTGGCGCGTACTCCCTTGTCCGGGAATAGTTACCGTAGTTGTAGTTTGTCCCGCCGTCGGGTTAATAACGATTGGTTGCGGTGGTACGTTACTAGGTACGGGATTGATTTGAACTTGAGGGGGGTTGTTTTGCGGTGGTACAGATTGCCCAACAGGAGCTTTAGTTGGTACGGCGATCGCATTTGTAGCACCATTAGCAGGAATACTGCTGTTTGGTGACGGCACTAAAAGTGTTGTTGTCGGAGATAGGGTAGGAAGGGGCGAGGGGGCAAGAGCAACTTGCGGGTTATTGATAGTTTTAGGCTGATTACTAGCAGTTTGTGGAGAATTAGGACGATTATACACTTGCAATCCTACCGCCGTGACTCCTACCCCGATTAGCAATACGGCGGCAATATTTGCCCAAGCTAAAGGCGCAGAAGAAGTTCGAGTATTGGTAGGATAGCTTGGTAAAGCTACTAGATCCCTTGCATAGTCATCAAGAGCCGTTGCTAAATCAAATAGTTGCAAGACGCTAAGTTGGATAAATTGCCCGGTTTCTGATGTAGCTAACGAGCCAAGAAAAAGGTTATGAGATAATTTTGTTGCTGGTTTTAAAGCTAAAAACTCATTAGAATTAATTGCATTTTGTATTCCTGTTGCTGTTTGCTGCATACGATCGGATTTTGCCGCCGACTTATTTAGATCGATTGCGGGGGAAACGCTGTCTTGAGGCATCAACCAAACATCGCTTTCTACGTCATCATCTACCGGGGGCGCAGAAGGTACGGAGGGGGTTTCTGTCCCTAAAGTAGCAAAACTTTCCGGCGACAAATTTAGCAATTCTTGAATGTAGTTAGTAACTACCGTGTGGAGAGCTTCTAATTGGTTGGTATTGCCTGTAATGCTAAATTGTTTGTCCGCAGGGGACTTGGGATCGTCGAAACGCAAGTCAAACTGTAATTGTTTTACTACTTTAGATCCCACCCAACGGGATACAGGCGAACTATAAGCCACAACTTGCAACGTACAAGTAGGGGGAGTATAGCGATGTAGAACCGAATTTGATAGGGACATAGTAAGGAATACTTTTGAGCCAGTAAGTTCTATAAGTTCAGAATTTTTTGAGGGAGTTTTAGCGCCAAAGAAAAAGATGGGTTATGAGGTTTGGGTACGGTCTAAAAGTGCCAACCACAAACGTCTATGACCTCCAGTGCTACTATAAAACAACAAATCTATTAGAAGTTTGAGAGCTAGTTGAGTTAATTTGTCCGTAGAGACGTTGTTGTCGTCTTCCATGCGTTCTAAATATGTATTATTAAAAGCATCCAGATAATCTCCAAGCAACGCGGTTTTATGAGGTTCGCTGTTATTTTCAGTTACTTGTTCGAGCAAGGCGATCGCACGACGAATTAGTTCTTGGTGTTGTTTGGCGAGGTAGCAGCTAATTAAAACTAAACTTCGCGCTTCTTCTATATCTAACTTTTTTCGTCCTCCTTCACCTTTGCGTAATGGATTTGATTGGCGCAATCGCCACAGGGTTACGCGATCGGGGATCTTTGATTCCAGATTCAGCGCTAATGCGGCTTGTAGCATAGCTTCAGAGCCAATACCTGCTAAGGATTCCAACGCTAACAGCACCAAATCTATTTGAGTTTTGATGTTGTCAAGTTGGGCTAGGTCGGGCTGGGTGCGGTTTATTTCATCCCAAGCAGGAGATGACTCAGCGCTAGAATGCGTATCTTTAAGCATATAAGCTAAGACAGGTATCGATAGAGTTGTTACCTATTTTGAAACCAGACTTCTTTACACGATATTTGGTTTCTAATAGCATAATCCGTCAGCTTGCACCTGTCAGCTATTGGTGCTTCAGCTTAATAAAAGAGATGTTTTAGGAAAAGAGACGTTGAGTGCAATGTCTGTACAATACAATGCCACATCTGTACGTTCAGATTCTTGCAAAAAGCGAAATTTTTTTAGTCGGCTTGAGCCAACTTGAACTATTAGCCTGGGTTTTAACCCTAGGCGGGCGAGGCTGTACAATTGGCTGCGGCTAATCTACATAAGCAATTGTGACCCCACTACCACCATCAGCTTTTTGAGCGTCTTCGTAACGGCTAACTCTAGGGTGCTGCTGCAAGAAGGCGCGCACGCCTTGACGCAATTTTCCCGTACCGTGTCCGTGAATAATCCACAGTTGCCCATTAGCGGTAGCTATAGCATCGTCTAAGGTTCTTTCGGCATCGGCTACTCGACTACCACGCAAGTCAACGGTGTTTTTAGAAGTCCGAATTATTGGTACTGGGGTAGTTTCGGGGGGTTTGTTTTCAATTACTTCTGGTTTTTTCTGTTTGGGTTCAGGTTTTTCTCCATCTAATGATTCAATATCTTCTAGGTTTACAGTCATTTTCATGATGCCAAACCGGACAATAAGCTCGCCGGAGTCGCTTGGGGCGCTCAAAACTTCCGCCGTTTGTCCTAACCTAGGAATGCGGATGCGATCGCCTTGACGCGGTTTAAATCCTGGCTTTGGCTTTGGTGCTGGTGCTACATAGTTATTGGCAATTTGATTTAGCTCGTCCGTTGCGTGCTGTGCATCTTGAGATGTCACTTTACCTTGTTGCAGGCGGCGAATGACTTGGGCTATTTCTCCTTTAGCTTCGGAAATAGCATTTTGCACGGCAACGTCTTGAGAGGCGCGTAATTCGCGTTCCCTTGCTTGTAAAGCCGCAGCTTTTGCCGATACTTCTTGATAAAATCGTTCGGCTTGTTCTAGTAACTTTTGGGCTTCGGCGGCTTTGGTTTCTTGACGTTTTCTTTGTGCTTCTAAGCCTGCAATGACTTGGTTTACATCTTCATTTGCGCCACCAGTGTAATTTTTGGCGGCTTCAATTACTTCTGGCTTTAAACCTAGACGTTGGGCAATAGTTAGGGCGTTAGAGCGTCCTGGAATGCCCCACAACAGCCGATAAGTAGGTGAAAGGCTGATTTCGTCAAATTCTACGGAGGCGTTCTCAAAGCGATCGTCTTCGTATTTTAGGGCTTTAAGTTCGCCAAAGTGAGTAGTTGCAATGCTTAATTGGGCGTTGTTTGCGAGGTATTGTAGTAGTGCGATCGCTAGTGCGCTTCCTTCAACAGGATCTGTCCCCGCGCCTACTTCATCTAAAAGTACCAAAGATGACTTTGATTGGTCTATAGCAGTTAAAATCCGGCTAATGCGGCGAATATGACCAGAAAACGTTGATAAACTCTGTTCTAACGATTGCTCGTCGCCGATATCGGTTAGTACCTGCTCAAACCAGGGCATTTCTACAGGTTCGCGGGCGGGAATAAATAAGCCTACTTTTGCCATCAAAGCGGCTAAACCTAGAGTTTTGAGCGTAACAGTTTTACCGCCTGTATTGGGGCCTGTAATTGTCACTACCCGAATATGAGGTGGAATGAATAAATCGACAGGAATAACGTGGCGATCTTGTTCGTGCTGCTGCTGCCATACTAAAAGCGGATGGCGCAACTGACGCAAATTAATACTTTCGCCATCATTGCGGTTGATAAAGCGGGGGGGATTGGCTTGAAGCCACAGACTATAACGAGCGCGTGCGGTGGCTAAATCTATAATAGTAGCGATCGCCAGCAAGCGTTCTAAGTCTGTACTAACATCGGCTACAAGTTTTGTTAAAGTGCGGCGAATTGCTTCTTCTTCTGCTTGTTCTTTGCGGACTAATTGGCGTAATTGGTTGCCTAATGGGACAACACTATTAGGTTCTACATACAAAGTTGCGCCGCTAGTTGAAGTATCGTGAACGATACCTGGGATCGCATCTTTTTGGGGGGCTTTAACGGGAATTACAAAGCGATCGCCTCTACTTGTAATTATTTGCTCTTGAACGGCATTAGAGTGGCGCTGTAAGATGTTTTGCAGCGATCGGTTTATTTGGGTTCTAATTTGTTTTATTTGGGTACGCAGGTCGCCTAAAATCGGACTAGAGCGATCGGTTACTTGTCCGCGTTCGTCTATACACCGATGGATTTCTTGCTCTAATTCAGGATAAGTTCTTAGCTCGGAGACTAATTGCGTTAATACCGGAATATCACTTTGGTTATCGATGTAACGGCGCAATTGCCTAGCACCAAATAAAGTAGTAGCGACTTCCAGCAACTCGTTTCCGGCTAAAATCCCCTGTAACTGCGCCCTTTCTAAAGAATCGCCAATATCTTGAATGCCATCGAAAGATAACCCCGTAGTTAGCCGAGTTTCTAACTGGTAAACTTCTTTTGTTTGCGCTAACAATTCTTCGCTATCTAGTTGCGAAGTTGGGATTTGGAGATTACGCGCAGCAAGTGAGCCGAGTTTAGTAGCTGCGAAAGTAGATAAATGTTGACAGAGGCGCGACCATTCTAATAATTCTAAAGTCTCAGATTGGATCAAGGCTTACCTGTAAAATCGCGTTAAGAAAGCTATTTCTATTCTAGCGGATACATTTATTGCTAGGAGTGGCAAGCGCGATCGCCCCCCGCAATTTGATACGCTATGTCTTAACAGAATTGGAAGTAGTGGGATAACAAAAGTGGATATTGAAATTGGGCGGGGTAAAAAAGCAAGGAGAGCTTACGGAATCGATGAAATTGCTTTAGTACCAGGCAATAGAACCCTAGATCCGACTTTAGCAGATACTAAATGGCGGATTGGGAATATAGAGCGTGAAATTCCGATTATTGCTAGTGCTATGGATGGCGTAGTAGATGTTCGCATGGCAGTATTATTATCCGAACTTGGAGCTTTGGGGGTACTCAATTTAGAAGGTATCCAGTGCCGCTACGCCGACCCCAAGCCAATCTTAGAGCGCATTAGTTCGGTAGGTAAAGATGAATTTGTTGGTTTGATGCAGGAATTGTATGCAAAACCTATCGAACCCCAATTAATCGAGCAACGTATTAAAGAGATTAAACAACTTGGAGGCATCGCCGCCGTCAGTGCTACCCCCATTGGCGCAACAAAATACGGCGAAATAGTTGCAGATGCTGGAGCAGATTTATTTTTTGTGCAAGCAACTGTTGTTTCTACGGCTCATTTGTCGCCGGAATCTGTCACTCCTTTAGACTTAGCGCAATTTTGCCGAGAAATGCCTATTCCGGTAATTTTGGGCAACTGCGTTACTTACGAAGTTACGCTTAACTTAATGAAAGCTGGCGCTGCCGGAGTGTTAGTCGGAATTGGGCCGGGAGCGGCTTGTACCTCTCGTGGAGTCCTCGGCGTAGGCGTACCCCAAGCAACGGCGATCGCCGATTGTGCGGCGGCGCGCGATGATTACTTTCAAGAAACCGGAAATTACGTTCCTGTAATTGCTGATGGCGGCTTAATTACTGGAGGTGATATTTGTAAGTGTATTGCTTGCGGCGCGGATGGCGTGATGATTGGTTCGCCTTTTGCGAGAGCTTCAGAAGCCCCAGGAAATGGCTATCATTGGGGAATGGCAACGCCTAGCCCAGTTTTGCCACGCGGGACGCGCATTCGAGTGGCGACAACAGGTAGTTTAGAGCAAATTCTTAAAGGCCCGGCTTTATTAGATGATGGCACTCACAACTTGCTAGGAGCTTTAAAAACTAGCATGGGGACTTTGGGCGCAAAAAATATTAAAGAAATGCAAAGCGTAGAAGTTGCGATCGCTCCTTCGTTACTCACGGAGGGGAAGGTCTACCAAAAAGCTCAACAATTAGGTATGGGTAAATAAGTAAAAATTGGCGACGGATTATTGTATTAATTGCAACTATCATCCAGCAAAACCAATTACTGTAGCTTACAATAGGGGAGACGGAAAAAAATTTTCCGTTCACTCCTCACACCACACTCCGCCCAATTACTATTGGGCGGTTTCTTATTTAATTAACTGCTACGGATGATTCAATCCGACTTTGTAAGTCTTGACTAGAGGCTTTTCTATTCAGGGAACTACGCGGTAATACGCGCACAATTTCGTCTACAGTAGTCAATCCACTGGTAACTTTTTCAATTGCCGCTACTCTAAAAGAGGAGAAATTAATTTTTTTGAGGTATTGATTCAATTGAGTAATACTACCCTCGTAAATAATTTCTTGGACGGTTTCATCAATATCTAGCAATTCTACAATCACTTCTCGTCCCAAATAGCCAGAATTAAAACAAGCTTGGCAACCAACTCCTTTGCGCCACGTGCCAAATCTATGCTGTAAGCCGAGAATTTTCATATCCTTCGGAGTTGGCGTATAAGGAGCAGCGCAGTGAAAGCAGACGCGACGCACGAGGCGCTGGGCGACAATTCCTAGTAGCGCATCGCTCAGTAAAGCGGGGTCAGGGCCAATATCTTTGAGCCGGGGAATTGCTCCTACCGCATCGTTAGTGTGCAAGGTAGTCAATACTAAGTGTCCCGTCAAAGCGGCTCTTACCGCCGTTTCTGCGGTTTCAGCATCGCGGACTTCTCCAACCATGATTACATCCGGGTCTTGGCGCAAAATTGCCCGCAATCCTGCGGCAAATGTCATTCCTGCGGCTTCGTGAACTTGAGTTTGCGTAATTCGGGGCAATAAATACTCTACTGGGTCTTCGACAGTAACTACATTGATGTGTTCGTTGGCAACTGCTTGTAAACTTGTATACAAAGTGCTAGTTTTTCCCGAACCTGTAGGCCCTGTGAGAATAACCATTCCTTGGGGTTGTTTTAACCAGCTTTTGTAAATTGTTAAGGTTTCTTGAGAAAATCCCAGGTTATTAATGTCAGAAAAAGGGTTTTTTCTAGGCAATAAACGAATAACAGCTTTTTCACCATTGACGCAAGGAAGGGTACTGACGCGCATATCCATTCCCAGTTCTGTCTCTTGGGAAGACGCATATTTTTCCCCAATACGTCCATCTTGCGGGCGGCGGCTGTCGGAAATATCTATAGCCGACATGACTTTAAGAGCTACAATTACTCTCCGGCTAAGTTCGGCGGGGAGAGTAGTAATGTCTCGCAATACACCATCAATGCGATAGCGGACTCTTAAACCATCGGACATTGGCTCTAAATGAATGTCACTTGCTCGGTTACGCAAAGCTCCAGAAATGAGAGTTTTGATCCGACCAATTTGGTCGGCGGCTTTGGAAAGATAGAGTTCAGTTGTTTCGCTAATATTTTCCTGCTCGTACTCCCCGGTTAGCGGGTTAACTAAAGGAGCGGAACTTAGGTTATTGACGTTAAGATTTTGAGTGTGAAACCAAGCGCGGTAGCTTTTGTCAGAAATAGGAATAATTTTAATTTGGCTGTAAGTGCGATCGCATAAATTCGCTATGATTTCTGGACTTAAATTAACCGGGCTACCTAAGTAATAACAGCCGCGCCATAACAACAAAGGAATTGCTGGTGGTAAAGAATTGCGATCGGGAAAATGCCGTAAAAATCTTAAACTAACATCCCGGTCTAGCAGGGCTTGATTAACTGTTCCTTGCTCGTTTACCAGAAGTTGCAGAGCTTGGGCGCAATTAATTTCTTGATTTTTCAGTTTTTGCCAAGCGGAAGTATTTGCGGGTGAAGTCTGCATATTTGTTGGTAAATTCACTGACTCAGTTTAACTCCAGTATAAAAATTTTTCGGTAATATCGCTGGACTTTACAATAAATTGACGTAAGCCAATTTATAACTTGCTAACAGCTATGGTAAGCGAAAAACTAAGGGTTGGTGCGATCGCACAACTGCCAGAACATTTTTGAGCGGTCTAGTCCTAAACCATGCTAATAAAAAACTTGGAGTTTTTACCCCAAGTTTAAGTGCGATCGCAATTAGTAATTAAAGAGTCAAAGACTGAGCATTTGTTTCAATCAACTTCGCCAAATCTTTTAAAAATGCCGCCGCCGTAGCACCATAAATAATCCGGTGATCGCAGGTAATATTTACTTGCATTTGGGGTTTTACGCCCAGCATTCCATCGCTAGTTGCTACAACTTGATTTTGCGCTGCACCAATAGCTAAAATCGAGCCTTGTCCGGGAGGCAAAATCGCATCAAAACGATCTACCCCAAACATTCCCAAGTTCGATAAGGTAAAAGTACCGCTATTGTATTCGTCTGGCTGCAACTGCTTTGCTCTTGCCCTTTCTACTAAAGCTTTCCAGTTGCGCGATAGAGAATAAATATCTAACTTATCAGCATTTTGCAATACAGGAGTAATTAACCCCCCATCTTCCATTGCTACAGCTACAGCAATATTAATACTGGAATTGTAAGCAATTTTTTGTTCTGAGTAGCTGGCATTAACTAAAGGATGCTTTTGTAAGGTTACAGCGACAGCTTTTGCGAGTAGCGCCGTCATGGTTACGCCTTTAGATTTAATCTGCTTATACAGCTTATCCAACGCCTCGGTAGTAATTGTATAGCCAACATGAAAAGTTGGGACTTGCAAGGAAGCCATCATGTTTCGCACGACTGCGTTTTGCAGCGTGTTCATAGGCACGACTTGACCGGGGGTAGCGGGTTGTTGGGGGGTAGGTAGG
>JAPJOW010000124.1 GCA_030826005.1 Aliterella sp. RAGGC_92 | reverse complement strand
CAGTAATTGGCGTAGATGGCTACGATTACCTTTCCCAATTACTACAACAATATCAAAGCTCGTTGTAAATACAAAATACCTGTTTTAAATTGCTGCAAGTTTATAAATTTTTAGTGTATTTAATTGAAAATTTGATGAATTTTTGAAATAAGAGATTGTCAACTATTAGTTTGTTACTTAAGCATCACGCTATCATCCATCCTGTATATAGCAATCCTTGATGATTAATTAGACTTCTTGCGTAAATAATTTTTTGCCCCCCTAACCCCTCAATTCTGGGGAAAACCGAATTTTTAAGTCCCCCAACTTTGGGGGACTTAGTGGGCTTTCTTGGATTTGTGCAAGAGGTCTATTGAAATGTTTAATTAAAGTTATAAACTTTATGCTTACCAACTTACAATACTTCCAACATTATATAGCAATCGCACGCAGGATTCATAATCATTTCCCGTAGGGGCGCGAAGCTTTGCACCCCTACAACATTAGCAATTGATCTATAAAACGCTACGTTTAGTGCGTTAACTTGTAAAAGTTTATAAATTTTATTCCGAACGCTTTACTATTTTTAATTTGCAATAATTTTGTTTTAAAAGCAGCTTCCGATCGCAAATCATTAATTATAACTCATCAATTATCCATTTTAAAGAATTTGGATTGTAGTTAACCATAACTTTATAGTGGCGTGAAGTTATGGTCATTGGTATTTGTAGTTAAGAATATTTATGAGTTAATAAAAGTAGGTATTTTTAATATTTAGTTGGCGTGCTATGTTTGCTTAATTTCAAACAAGCAGACAACTTATAGAACTATGACAAAATAAATTGGTAGAAAAATAATGTCTATCACTATTCAAGCAAAAAACTTTCCTTATCTAACAGCTTTAAGACCGCGACAGTGGACAAAAAATCTAGTTGTATTCGCCGCACCATTATTCAGTTTTAACTTAGACATTCAATCATTGCTCGGTGCTTTATTGGCTGTAGCATTATTTAGCTGTGCTTCTAGTGGATTTTATTTAATCAACGATATTGTAGATGTAGCCTCCGATCGCCAACATCCAATTAAATGCAATCGTCCAATTGCGGCAGGACTTGTAAGTCTTCCGGCTGCTTGGACAATGGCAGCAACACTGTTAGGAGGAGCGCTACTAATAGGCTACTTGAAGTCGCCTCAATTGGGAGTAACGATCGCCGCCTACGCTTTGCTGCAAGTTGCTTATAACCTCAAACTCAAACGAGTAGTAATTTTAGACATTGGAGCGATCGCTGCGGGGTTTGTCTTAAGAGCCTATGCCGGGGCGGCAGCAACTAATATTGTTTTATCAGCTTGGTTTTTACTTTGTACGGCGATGCTGGCATTATTTCTAGCTGTAGAAAAGCGAAAAGCTGAATTGCGCTTATTAACTTTGCGCGGTGGGACGACGCGCTCTGTCCTCAAACGCTACTCTTTGCCACTACTAAATCGCATGGAAAATGTTGTTACCACAGGGACGGTAGTTACTTACGCTCTTTGGAGTTCGGGTCCTGCGGTGCGCGGTGCTTCTACTTCTTGGATGCTACTTACTTTACCTTTTGTGTTGTATGGAATTTTTCGCTATCAGCTAATTAGCGATCCGCAAGAAATTGCTTGCGATCGCCAAACGGGTATCGAGCAAGGAGGACGCAGCGAAAGACCAGACGAAGTTTTATTACGCGACTTGCCTATATTACTCACAGTAGTTGGTTGGGTTATTACCTGTTTGGGAATATTGCTACTCAAACATCAAGGCTGGATCGAATAAAAGTTTAGACAACACAGAGAGCAAAATTGAAAACCAAGTCAAACAATTTGCAAAAAATTACTAGCCTAATAGCTGCTTGGGTGCGTAAGCTGATTCAAGGCGATAACCGCCCTCGGTCGAAAAATACTGCCCCGTTGCCTAGAAAGGCTTATACTCTAGCAGATATCGATATTGAATTACTTAAATTTGCTGGAATTAGAGGAATTATTCTCGACTTAGATAACACGATTATTTCGGAAGACGATCGCTATATTGCACCCAAAGCAGAAGATTGGATTGCTCAAGCAAAGTTAGCTGGACTCAAATTTTTTATTCTGTCCAATGGCAAAAGGCGCTATCGAGTAGAGTATTGGTCTAATCGCCTTGATATTCCAGCAATTAGCCCAGCTAAAAAGCCGTTTCCTCCTGCTTTTCGTAAGGCGGTAACTTCCATGCGACTAAAATCAGAACAAGTAATTGTCATCGGTGACGGTTTGCATACTGATGTAGTCGGGGCATGGCTTTTAGGGTGTTGCAGCATTCAAGTTGCCACTTTACCCCATCCTTTGAGATGGTGGGAAAAACTAGCGGGAAAGTGGGTACAGACACCTTATCCCCTAGGCAAAGAACTCATAGATTTTGATAGTATTACGAGTTATTAGCAAACAATAATCCTAGGCGATCGCTATGAATAACCAATTGTTTTTTGGTTTACTGATTTTAGTTACGGTTGCATTGGGTACAACGGCTCAAACGCTTCTAAAATTAGGAGCTTCGGGCAATTTAATCAACATCTACTTATTAGGTGGGATCTGCGCCTACGGGATAAGTACAATTTTTTATATATTAGTTTTAGGCAAATTTAATTTGTCGGTTGCTTACCCCGTAGTGATTGGGTTAACAATTGTTGCTACTACTATTGCGGGGGCGGTGCTGTTAAAAGAAAAAATCCCCTTCTCGCAATGGATGGGTTTAGGGTTAATTTTAAGTGGTGTTTGCGCGATCGCTTTTGCTAAAAATACTTAGCAACTTAGCCGCTTGCTACTAAACCTAGACTTTGACTACTTTGTACAATAGCTGCCCCTTTACATAAGTAGGACGGTAATAGATTCCAGCATATTGATAATATTGCGTGCCGTTAACGGTAACTTTTTGATACTCCGTAGGAATGTAAGGAACTACTGCACCAACGGGAGGCGGAGTAACTGCATAATTACCTGTTGCGGAATCTAAAAGGTAAAAAGTTCCTAAATAGTAATAATAAGTTTGAGAGTTTAAGGCAATGCTAATAAAGCCCTCTGGCAAACTAGAAACGCTTACCCTTTCCCCAGCGCGGGACGAAGGATAGTTTTGATTATCGGGAAGTGGGTAATACCTATTTGAATCGTAATAGTAGCGATCGTAATCACCAGCAAATAAACTTACCGATAAACCACTCAAAGGCACTAAGTAACCAGGATAATACCCGCCCCAAAAATAGTCGTATCCATAGCCTACATTCCAGTAATAGGGATCGTAATAATAACGATTATCTTGTCGCTCGTCGCGGGTTTCGTTTAAATAATTTTGCCAGTCTTCTCGCCGCTCAACTTTGAATTGTTGACGAGACTGTTGCAATTGTTGTAAAGTTTGCTGCGCTTCTGGGTTGGTTTGAATGTTTTGGCGAATTTCTTCAACTCGCTGTTGGAATTGAGGATTATTTTTAATTTCTTCAACTCGCTGTTGAAATTGGGAGTTGTTTTTAATTTCTTCAACTCGTTGTTGGAATTGAGAACTATTTTTGATATTTTCAATTCGTTGTTGGAATTGAGGAGTATTTTTAATGTCTTCAACTCGTTGCCGGAATTGCTCTACTTGGATAGCTTCAGTTTGCCTAAGCTGTCGATTTTGAAAAGAGGGGCGATTACTTTGTCCTACTCTAGATGGACGAGAAAATTGATTATTGCCCGCACCCCCTCTAGGTGACGAGCCAAAGCTGCTGGGAGCTACACGTGGAGAACCCCCGCCCCCTCTTGGTCTAGCGAGGGAGATTTCACAAATACTAATACTGATAATTGCGGCGATCGCAATTGATACCGTTTGATTGAAACGTTTAGACTGATTTGGCACTTTCATTTGGTCAGCCTCAAACGACAGATCGTTGATTGTTAGCTTCTATTTTGATACTAATCTATTTTTTTGGCGATCGACAATCAATATTTAAGTATAAATTTATGCTGATATTACAAGCCAATTAAGCAAATATACGCGGAATTTTGGCTTAATAGTTAGAAAAATAGAGCGATCGCTCCAAATGCAGTTAATTAGCTCTTTGATGCGCGCAATAGATTTAATTGGGAGCGTAAATATTTGCCCCATTCGGCGGCTAAAGCTATTTCTGTAAAAGGAACGCGCACGGATGGAGCTTGGGTAAAACTAAATTCCAAGGCGGCTATTCGCCCTTTACTAGGCGGCGACTCCATCTCTACTAAGCGATCGTCTACTACTAAATCGATCCCTTGGACATCATTTAAAGAAAAAGTTGATTCGTTAATTATTGCTTGTCTGGTTGGCTTACCCCAAGTCAAATTGCTACCTTTTGTAGCTAGTACGGCATAAATATCGTACTTAGACTTATCAAACTCCGCCTTTGCCGCCCAGCGTCGATAAGCTTCAACTTTTTGATATTCGTTCCAGCCTAAGCTTGCTAACCAAACAAATACCAACAATAACGATAACCAAATTAGACCGCGTTCCATTTAATTTCCTGCAATGAATTTGTGTATAACCATAAAATTATAAATTTGTTGTAACTATCTCAAAAAATCATTCCCAATCAAGAGTCTATACGTTATTTTGATCGGTACAGTCGCGCTACTGACAAATTGATATGAAAAGGGTTTTACTACTGTGCTTGTTTCTGGTCGGGATAAGTTTCGCCCTATTTAATTTTAAAGGGCTGGCAGATCGAGGCAAATTTGATTCAATTACGATCGACTTTAAGGAGGACGTACCCGCAACAGAAATTGCCAAGGAAATTAATGCGATCGCCTCGCAACTTAATTCTACACCCCAACTTAATAGTGCATTTTCGGTCAGCGATCGCCTGTACATAGTCAAAGGCGATCGCCATACGCTAAAAAGTTTAAAAAAGTCTCCTGTAGCCAAAACTACCGAACATATCGAACCAAATTACATTTACAGTGCTTTAGTTGCGCCCAACGACCCTGACTATAGCAAACAGTGGAATTTGCGGAGTATAAACATCGAATCTGCCTGGACTGAAACCAAAGGTAAAGATGTAACAGTTGCCGTAATCGATACAGGTATTAGCCGCGTACCAGACTTAAAAGATACAAGTATTGTGAGTGGCTACGATTTTGTAAGCGATCGCACCATCGCCGATGACGACAACGGACACGGTACGCACGTAGCGGGAACTATTGCCCAATCTACTAATAACGGCTATGGCGTAGCAGGGATTGCTTACGAAGCAAGTTTAATGCCCTTAAAAGTATTAAGTAGTTACGGCGGTGGAACTGTTGCCGATATTGCCGAAGCGATTAAATTTGCCGCCGATAACGGTGCAGATGTAATTAATATGAGTTTGGGCGGCGGCGGTGAAAGTCAAGTTATGAAGGAAGCGATCGATTACGCCTACAGTAAAGGTGTAGTAATTATTGCGGCGGCGGGTAATGAAAATCAAAACTCGGCTTCTTACCCCGCCCGCTATCCTCACGTCATTGGGGTAGCAGCCTTTGATGCCGCCAGCGAAAAAGCTCCTTATTCTAACTTTGGCGCGGGTGTGGATATTTCCGCCCCTGGGGGTAGCGATGCTGGCAAGATTTTACAAGATACTATCGACCCCGACACGGGCGTAGCATCAATTCGGGGCTTGCAAGGTACGAGCATGGCAGCGCCGCACGTAGCGGGGGTTGCAGCTTTAATTAGAGCTTCGGGAGTAACGCAACCAGAAGAAGTTCTGTCGATTTTACAAAAATCCTCAAGACCAATGCAAGAAGACGCACTCAACTATTACGGTGCCGGGCAATTAGATGCTGCCGCCGCCGTCAAATTGGCGCAAGTCGGGCAAATTAGCTTTCCCCACTTCTTTCGCTGGCTGCGAGATAATGGCTACCTCAATTTGCGTTTTTGGATTGATGGCGGTGCGATCGCGCTATTACCTAAAATTGCAATGGTACTTGGTTCTTACTTACTCGCATGGTTTTTAGGCACTTATTTTCCTTTTGCCTGGAGTTGGGCATTAAGTAGCGGTTTAATTGCTGGTAGTTCGGGTTTATTTTTCCTGCGTGGCGTTTATATTTACGATTTGCCTCAGTGGCCTTTCCGCGTACTAGGTAGCTCAATTCCCGAACTAGGTAATGCTATAGCAGGCAATAGTGTCCTCAATCCAGCGTTTGCTAGTGTATTAATTCCTTTAGCGTTAATTGCTTTATTTCTCGGACATCCTAAGTGGAAGTGGTTTGCCATCGGTACGTCTTTAGGAGTTGCTAGTTGCTTAGTTATAAGTGCGATTTTTACGCCTGATGTTTGGTGGCTAGGAGCAGGGATAGTAGCCCGTAGCTTTTTAATTGGTAACGCGGCTCTTTGTTATGGACTAGCATGGTTAGCGATGAAAGGAGAAACTAAAACGGCATGAGTATTAATGTTACTGGGACAATCGAACGCAAAGAAATGGGTACGGGGACTTGGGCTTTAGTTGCCGACAATGGCACTACTTACGAAATCTTTAAAGGCGCAAGTCAAGACTTGCTTAAAGCCGGACAAAAAGTAAGCGTTGTCGGACAGGTTAAAGAAGATATCATGACTCTCGCCATGATTGGGCCTGTCCTAGAAGTCAAATCCTTTGAAGTTATTAGTTCTGACTAGCTTTTTCTACCGTAGCTAAGAGGGCTTGCAACTTACTTCTAAATTCACCTTTGGGATGACCGCCTTTTACTTCACCAATTATCTGAAATTCGCCTTCGGGAGAATCGCAGACAAGGTAAGTCGGCCATCCCATTTCGGCTTTATCGGGGTATTGGCTGAGTAAAATTTTGCGGTACTTGCGGTAAGTTGCCGTATCTTGCATTTTGACATCAATAAATTGCAAGCCCAATTCTTCGCTGACTTTGCGGTCGAAAAAGGACATTTTGTGGCAGATACCGCAGTCTTCTGAGGAAAATTTAATTAGCGATCGCTCCATTATCCTAAAACTCCATCATCTCAATCTTTACCTAGTTTACCTGTTGCGCTACTACGCAGTTAGTCGATTGCAAACTAGAAGCTGGCGGTATCAGCGCTACTACATGAGGCACGGGACGGGGAGTATAGCCGACTAAAGATTCGCCTTTATAAGCTAAAGACGTACTAGCGCCTGAATCGAGCATCACCGCATCTCTCAAGCCAGCTTTAGCTAAGGCGCTGCCCAAGGATACCGAATCAATCGGCTCGTTCGATACACCTACGGTTGGCTGTCCTGCTTGATTAATGCCCCAAAAAGCCCGATGGCGAATGGCATCGTAATCGAACAAACTGCCAAAGGTTTTAGCGCTTTGG
Organism: Aliterella sp. RAGGC_92; assembly: GCA_030826005.1. GTDB lineage: Bacteria > Cyanobacteriota > Cyanobacteriia > Cyanobacteriales > Chroococcidiopsidaceae > Aliterella. The sequence goes on along the minus strand of JAPJOW010000124.1, from coordinate 5,320 downwards.
GGCTGATTGTCTTTAACTAACCAAGCGGCGGCAACAAACGCATCGGTAACGCCAGGCATCGCTGTCTCTATGCCTTCTAAGGTGTTGTGTAGGTTGGGATCGAAGCCAATAAATTTGGCAGCGTCAGGACTAATTAATACCAATGGTCGCCCAGCTAGTTTGGGAGTTTCCCCCCGATAACCAGGAATAAACTTATTATTTATTTGACTCAGTACTGGCCCGATCATCACGTTTGAGTCGAGAAATTTTAAGGAGAAAAACCCACCATCAACGGCGGCTACAGCTTCAGTTCCCGCTATAATTTCCGGTACTTGGTAGCGGCTTTTGGCGTGGATAGTAACGGGCTTACCGCCAGAAATGAGCGTTAAATCAGTATCGTCAATATTTGTTTTATTAACCTGGACATCAGTGCTAAAGTCAAAGCCACCACCCCAAAAATTAGGTAGTTTTGCCCCTCCCCAAGCTTGAGCAATCGGGCTTGCGGCTGGATCTACTAAGCCTTGGGCTAATCTCGATTGTCCAAAGCGCGCGATCGCCAGCATATTTTCCGATTCTCCCGCAAACTTCTCGTCGGTATCGCTCATTGTCAGCGCCGAACGATACCCGGCTTTTTCGACAAATTTTGCTACTCGTTCGTCGTACTTGCCTTCGGGATAAGTAAAGTAACGGATGGGGATACCTAATTGGGCTTCAAGTAGGCTTTTTGATTGCTCGATTTCTCTTTTTAGTTGGTCATCAGGTAATGCTCGCAAGTCTTTTGGGTGAGTGATACTATGAGATGCGATCGTTACTAACGGATCGGCAGCCATTTCTTTTAGTTGTTCCCAACTTACGTGAGTTCTCCCTGTATCTATGCCCATGTTTGATGTATAAACAGAAAAAACTGCCGGGTAGCCGTACTTTTTTAACAATGGATAAACGTACTCGTAATGACCGCCATAACCATCATCAAAAGTCAACATAATTGGCTTTTCTGGTAGGGGTAAGCCCGTGCGTAAATGGGTTACTAGCTGGTCGTAACTAATAGGAGTTAAACCTAGTTTTTTAATTAGTTGTAAATGCTGTTCAAATTCTGTAATAGTGACATCAAAAAATACTTCTTTTTCCGGCAAGATATCGTGATACATAAATACCGGAACTTTTGATAGCCTTGCGCGATCGCTAATTTTTGGCCAAGCACTAGGATTAAAGTAGGCTGCAAGTTGTGGCGCTAATTTGTAATTCATTGTCTGTACAATTGTTGGCACTTCTCCTACCCAACTTGCTACTTGTACTAGCTTATTGACGGCATTATTTAGACCAATTTTGTCAGAATTTGGCTTTGTTGTACAAGCGACTTCGCTTGGTGCGGTTTCTGGAATATTTAAGGCTAAAGAATTAGCTGGAAATCCGGGTGTTATTAATAAAGCTATAGATAATATTTTCTTTAATTTGTTACTTAGTAAAGTCAAAAAAACTATCGATCTAGATTTTTGATTAACAAGCTTCATAGTATTTATTAAATAAATAGTTTTTAAATTATTATTTTCAGCTAAGTTGAGATAGACAACTACAGGATAGTAGTGTTTGATTAAACTAGCAATACCAAATAATTAAAATTTTCCTAAGACAAGCTTAAATTAAGCTAATCTAACTTACCACAATCGTTCTTAAATTAGCTTTGTTAGTTAAATATAAAAAATTTCGTTCTACTGACCAAATTCAAGTCTTGCTTGTTCTACCAATTCTACAGTCACAACTTCAACCCCCGCATCTCGCGCGAGATGTTGGATTCTTGCTGTGGCTTGAGGACGGACAAAAAAAGGAATTTTCTTTAGCATAGCTAAAGCCGATGGTGTCCATTGCAAATCGTCGGTGAGAGGGGATTCATTCATAACGTGCAACCCATAAACAGCTAAAGATAGGACTATAAGCAGCAATTAGCAAAGATGGCTTTGGATAATAGCATCGATCCTAGCTGCTATATTTTCTTGCTCTAAATCGGATTGTGTCACATAAAAGCGATCGTAGCGTTCATCTAGATCGAAAGCTTCATTTAACCACCCTTTAAAACCACGCGCTCGTTTATCCATTTGGAGTAAAACCTCCAATTTATCGCGCTCTAAACGAAAAATCACCTCTAGTTCATCTAAATGCGTGCGATATTTACCTGTGGGACGAAACTCAAACTCTTGGACAAAGGGGTAAGTACCGTGATGAGGTGCATACTCGCAATCTACTTCTTGCAACCGAAAACCGAGATGTTCTACAGCTTCTAGTACCCCTTGCATAAATGGGTGGGGTTGCACTTGTAGTTCATCGCGATCTTTAGGATTAACGGCGCTTTTAATATCTAATCCCGTCCTAATATAAACTGGCTGACGACCTATAGTTATTGGTGTTTCGTAAGGTAGTTGTAGGGAAAACGGGATTGCTGTTTCTTCTTTGGGTTGCAAGGAAAAACGCTCGGATAGCAAGTATTTAACTAGCACGCATTCCTCGCGGACAGTCCGTTCTTCGTCCCCGCTTTTATACTCGCGCTCGTACTCTGTAGCAATTTTTAAATAAATATCGTCAATCTCTTGGGCTACATCACCACCACGAATATAAACTTCCCCCTCAATTATCTCTCCAGGAACGAGGGAGTTTTGAAATAGATGAGTATCAACTTGAGCGGCGCCAATGCCTACTTTCGCTAGAATTTTTTTAAATACAGACATTTTATTACTCCGATAGGAAGTTAATATTGCGATCGCGCCTATTTTTTAAGCAAGCGTAAGTTTCTGATTGTTTATACAGTTTGTTCCCATTATTATTCGGATTTTTATAAGCTATAAAAAAGCTCCTGCTTTTACACAGGAGCTTTTTTACTATTTTTAACTAAGAATAAGCAATTGAAGCTTAGTCGATAGGACCCATAAACATTACGGGTTCGCTTTCGCGGTTAATCCCCTTTTCAAACCCAGCTACCGCCGCTCTAGCACGACCGGCGTGCCACAAGTGACCGACTAGGAAGAAGAAGAACATCACGAAGTGGAAACACGCCAACCAAGAACGAGGAGACACGAAGTTAAACGAGTTGATCTCCGTTGCTACGCCACCTACGGAGTTCAAAGAACCCAAAGGAGCGTGAGTCATGTATTCCGCCGCGCGACGAGCTTGCCAAGGTTGAATATCGTTTTTGATCTTGTCTAAGTCAAGACCGTTGGGGCCGCGTAATGGCTCTAACCAAGGAGCGCGGACATCCCAAAAACGCATAGTTTCACCACCAAAGATAATTTCCCCTGTAGGCGATCGCATTAAGTACTTACCTAAACCTGTAGGCCCTTGAGCCGAACCGACGTTTGCACCCAAACGCTGGTCGCGGATTAAGAAGGTTAAGGCTTGAGCTTGAGAGGCTTCAGGGCCTGTAGGTCCATAAAATTCACTTGGATATACGGTGTTGTTAAACCACACAAAGCAAGTAGCAATAAATGCCATCAGCGACAAAGCACCTAAGCTGTAAGAAAGATAAGCTTCTCCAGACCAGATGAAAGCGCGACGCGCCCAAGCAAAAGGCTTAGTCAATACGTGGAAAATACCACCAGTAATCAGTAGTAAAGCTACCCAAATATGACCGCCAACTACGTCTTCTAAGTTATCGACACTGACAATCGAACCTTCGCCACCGAAGGGAGAGCGCAGCACGTAACCAAAGATGACTGCCGGGTTGAGAGTGGGATTACTAATTACTCGTACATCACCACCACCAGGGGCCCAAGTATCGTACAAACCGCCGACAAACATTGCTTTAATTACTAGCAACAACGCGCCGCAACCTAAAATAATTAGGTGGAAGCCAATGATGCTAGTCATTTTGTTCTTATCTTTCCAGTCGTAACCAAAGAAAGAAGAATATTCTTCTAAGGTTTCCGGGCCGCGAACGGCGTGATAAATACCGCCAAAACCAAGAACGGCCGAGGAAATTAAGTGCAGTACGCCAACAACGAAGTAAGGGAAGGTGTTAATAACTTCACCACCCGCACCAACACCCCAGCCCTGAGCGGCGAGGTGAGGTAGCAAGATCAAGCCTTGCTCGTACATTGGCTTTTCGGGGATAAAGTGAGCGACTTCAAATAAAGTCATCGCTCCTGCCCAAAATACAATCAAACCAGAGTGAGCGACGTGAGCGCCCAACAACTTACCAGACAAATTAATCAAACGAGCATTACCCGACCACCAAGCAAAACCTGATGATTCGAGATCGCGACCGCCACCCATAGCAAGGTCGCGGTTTAATGAAGCATTATAGGGCGTTTCCACGTGGTAGAACCTCCTCTGGGAATTGGAATTGTTCGTGAGGCTGATCTTGAGGAGCCATCCAAGCGCGGATACCCTCATTCAGCAAAATGTTTTTGGTGTAAAAAGTTTCAAATTCTGGGTCTTCCGCCGCCCGTAGTTCCTGGCTGACGAAATCGTAAGCGCGCAAGTTTAAGGCTAAACCAACTACGCCGACAGCGCTCATCCACAAGCCCGTAACCGGGACAAATAACATAAAGAAGTGCAACCAACGCTTGTTGGAAAAAGCAATTCCAAATATCTGCGACCAAAAACGGTTTGCGGTCACCATCGAGTAGGTTTCTTCCGCTTGGGTGGGGTTAAAAGCGCGGAAGGTGTTTGATTGCTCGGAGTCTTCAAACAAGGTGTTTTCTACGGTCGCGCCGTGAATGGCACACAGCAGCGCTCCTCCTAATACTCCGGCTACGCCCATCATGTGGAAGGGGTTGAGCGTCCAGTTGTGGAAGCCTTGGAAAAATAACAAAAAGCGGAATATTGCTGCGACTCCAAACGAGGGCGCAAAAAACCACGATGATTGTCCCAGGGGGTACATCAAAAATACGCTGACAAATACCGCAATCGGGGCGCTAAATGCTAGGGCGTTGTATGGACGAATCCCGACTAACCGGGCGATTTCAAATTGGCGCAACATAAACCCAATTAGGGCAAATGCTCCGTGTAAGGCTACAAATGCCCATAACCCCCCTAGCTGACACCACCTTGTAAAGTTCCAGCCTGCTTCTGGCCCCCACAAAAATAGCAAGGAGTGTCCCATGCTGTCGGCGGGGGTGGATACGGCCACTGTGAGGAAGTTTGCTCCTTCTAGGTAGGAACTGGCGATCCCGTGTGTGTACCACGATGTTACAAACGTTGTCCCTGTTAGCCAACCGCCTAGGGCCATGTACGCGCACGGAAACAGTAGTATGCCGCTCCAGCCTACAAATACGAATCTATCGCGCTTTAACCAGTCGTCTACGGTGTCGAATATGCCGCGACTCGGTGCGCTGCCAACTGCAATTGTCAT
>JAPJOW010000123.1 GCA_030826005.1 Aliterella sp. RAGGC_92 | reverse complement strand
TACCTTCCTCTCAAAACTGGCATAAGTGACAGGTAAAAAATATTAACCTTTGTGTAGCTTTAACTTAGTGAGCCGATCCATTGCCATGATAGTTTTTAGAATCGTAAAATCCATTTTTAGTCCCAAAAAATAGACAAGAAACGGTAAATATTACAGTTAAACCTACTAATATCAGCTTGACATCCATTTTTGTTGCTCTCTGAAATATTTGAACTGCTCGCCTAGCAATTTTGTAAGTAAGCTAGTAGGGCAATTTTAATTTAACTAATTTGCTTTGCTTAATTCAACAGTATTTAATCAAATTGTAGAACCGAACGCTCTGGCGCGTCCAGCGACGGAAGTTGCACCATTGCTTTTGGGCTGCGTATTAGTGCGTCAATTACCCGATGGTCAAATAATTCGCGGAGCAATAGTTGAAACCGAAGCCTACGCGGTGGGCGATCCAGCTTTTCATGCTTACAAAAGCCGTACAAGTCGCAATAGCGTTGTTTTTGGCGCGCCAGGGATAAGTTACGTTTATCTAATTTACGGGATTTACCATTGTTTTAATGTAGTTACAGACTTAGAGGGAGTACCGAGTGCGGTACTAATTCGGGCTTTGCAGTTGGAAAAAGTACCTGAAAAAGAAAACTTACATAGGTATGCGGCGGGTCCTGGTAAATTGTGTCGAGTCATGCAAATCGATCGCAGTTTAAATGGTTGCCCGTTGCAGCCAGGATCGGCATTATGGTTAGAGCATCGCAGCGCGGAATTTACAAATCAATTGGCAACCGGGGAAATTAGTTTCGTGCAAACTACTCGGATTGGCATCTCTAAAGGTGTAGAGTTACCTTGGCGATGGTATATCAAAGATTGTCCGGCGGTTTCAAAAAGGGGTTAAGTGGTAAGAGCGCGTAAAATTTTTGCCCAGCATTGGCTCAAAAGCGAAAAGGTACTGCACCAAATAATTAAAGCAGCACAAATCGATCAAAGCGATCGCATTTTAGAAATCGGGCCGGGTACGGGGGTGCTGACTCGTCAGTTGCTACCGCTTGCTCAATCGGTAGTGGCTGTAGAAATTGACCGCGATTTATGCACTTTACTGGCAAAACAACTCGGTAAAGTTAGCAATTTTTTACTGCTGCAAGGCGATATTCTCAGCCTAGAATTGCCAGATTATGCCGCCTGCGCCAATCTTAATAAGGTAGTAGCAAATATTCCTTACAATATTACCGGGCCAATTTTAGAAAAGTTGTTAGGCAAAATTTCTACTCCACCCGTTCAAAGCTTTGACTCGATTGTCCTATTGGTACAAAAAGAAGTCGCCGAGCGATTGTACGCTAAACCTGGCAGTAGAGCTTTTGGCGCGTTATCGGTGCGCGTCCAGTATTTAGCAGAATGCGAATTAATTTGCCCCGTCCCCGCTCAATGCTTTTCGCCACCGCCAAAAGTAGATTCCGCCGTTGTCCGGCTGCGTCCTCGACAAATAATGCCCCAAGCTACTAATCCGCGAAATTTGGAAACATTAGTCAAGCTGGGTTTTGCCACTAAGCGCAAGATGCTCAGAAATAATCTTAAAAGTGTAGTCGAGCGCAACGAACTGAGTCAAATGCTGGAACAATTAGATATTAATCCCCAAGCCCGCGCGGAGGATTTAAGTGTAGCTCAATGGGTAAGCTTGAGCGATCGCCTGGAACTTTAGCAGAAAAAATGCAATAGTTACAGCAGTTTTCGATCGGTTAGCCTGAGTATTATTTAGTAATTATTAATTTTTGCTGGTGTAGCTATGTCTCTATGCGAATTTAAGCCCGGATTGGAAGGCATACCTGCCGCCGAATCTAGTATTAGCTGTGTCGATGGACAACAGGGGATACTCGAATATCGAGGCATCCGTATTGAAGAATTAGCCGAAAAAAGTACCTTTTTAGAAACTTCTTACTTGCTGATTTGGGGGAAATTACCTACTCGCCAAGAACTTGCCGAGTTCGAGCATGAAGTTCGCTACCATCGCCGGATTAAGTACCGCATCCGGGACATGATGAAATGTTTTCCCGAAAGCGGACATCCAATGGACGCGCTGCAAGCCTCTGCCGCCGCTTTAGGCTTGTTTTACTCGCGCCGCGATCTAGATAATCCTGTTTACATCCGCGATGCGGTGGTGCGCCTTCTAGCCACTATTCCGACGATGGTGGCAGCCTTTCAACTCATGCGTAAAGGTAATGACCCCGTGCGTCCGCGCGATGACTTAGATTACTCGGCAAATTTCTTGTATATGCTTAGTGAAAAAGAACCCGACCCGCTATCAGCGCGGATTTTTGATGTTTGTCTGACTTTGCACGCCGAGCATACAATGAATGCTTCGACTTTTAGCGCTAGAGTTACAGCTTCTACTTTGACCGATCCTTATGCTGTAGTTGCGTCTGCGGTTGGTACTTTGGGAGGTCCCTTGCATGGCGGCGCAAATGAAGAAGTGATTGGAATGCTAGAGGAAATTGCCTCGGTAGAAAATGTCCGCTCCTACCTAGAAAACCGCCTAGAACGCAAAGCTAAAATTATGGGCTTTGGTCATCGCGTTTATAAAGTCAAAGACCCGCGAGCAACTATTTTGCAGAGCCTAGCAGAGCAACTATTTGAAAAGTTCGGGCATGACAAATACTACGATATTGCCTTAGAAATGGAACAAGTAGTTGCCGAAAAACTCGGTCATCGCGGAATTTACCCAAATGTTGACTTTTATTCGGGTTTAGTGTATAGAAAGCTAGGAATACCTACAGATTTATTCACGCCAGTATTTGCGATCGCGCGCGTGGCGGGATGGCTGGCGCATTGGAAAGAACAACTAGCAGAAAACCGCATCTTTCGCCCCAGTCAAGTGTATAGCGGTCTGCACAATGAAACTTATATTCCGATCGATCAGAGATAAACTTTGCCTGCAATTCAACAGGAATTAATACTCAATAGTAACTGAGCCATAGATAGATACTATCTATACTGCCCATAGGGCGATCGCGGAGCATCAGCGCTGCGATAACTTCTCTGGTCAACGGTATACTAAGCAGGGGAATAGGTAAAAAATCTTTACTCCCAAGCTGTTAGTTTAAATCACCAAAAACAAAGTAGATTTACAAGCCTTGCCGGAATAGCCTTAGCCGTCAATCCCCCATCGCTTTGTAAATAACTAACTGAATCAACGATGTGTTAAGAGCGTAAACATGAATTCAGGCATAGACCTCCAAGAAACTTTTATTGAATCTCTAATGCAGCTAGGCTTGCCCGCAGGTACAGCTAAAGCGATTTGGATGCCATTGCCAATGATATTGATGATTATTGGTGCAACCGTAGGGGTATTAGTAACTACATGGCTGGAGCGGAAAATTTCCGCCGCCGCCCAGCAACGTATAGGGCCGGATTTTATGGGGCCCTTTGGGTTACTAGCACCCGTCGCCGACGGACTAAAGCTAGTTTTTAAAGAAGATGTAGTACCCGCTAAATCCGATCCTCTGCTATTTACTTTAGGTCCAATTATCGTTGTAATTCCGGTATTTTTGTCTTTTCTGGTAGTGCCGTTTGGACAGAACCTTGTCATTACCGATGTAGGTACGGGGGTATTTTTATGGATTGCTTTATCTAGCATTCAGCCCATTGGGTTACTAATGGCGGGTTACTCATCTAATAACAAATACTCTCTACTAGGGGGTTTGAGAGCCGCCGCTCAGTCGATTAGTTACGAAATCCCGCTATCATTAGCAGTACTTGCGATCGTCATGATGTCCAATAGCCTCAGTACCATCGATATTGTCAATCAACAATCGGGTTACGGAATTTTGGGCTGGAATGTCTGGCGACAGCCTGTAGGCTTTATTATCTTTTGGATTTCCGTACTAGCCGAATGCGAACGGATGCCCTTTGACTTACCCGAAGCCGAGGAGGAGCTAGTAGCAGGCTATCAAACCGAATATGCGGGCATGAAGTTTGGACTTTTTTACTTAGGATCTTATGTAAACTTGGTACTTTCTTCTTTGCTAGTAGCAGTTTTATATTTGGGCGGTTGGGACTTTCCCGTGCCGATTGAATTATTGGCAAAGTGGTTTGGAGTCAGCGAAACGAGTTCTTGGTTGCAGCTAGTGGATGCCTCTTTGGGCATTACTATGACAGTGTTAAAAGCCTACTTTTTGATATTTGTAGCAATTTTGCTGCGCTGGACTGTACCTAGAGTGCGGATCGATCAGTTGTTAGATTTAGGATGGAAGTTCTTACTGCCTGTAGGTTTAGTCAACCTACTACTAACCGCCGCCTTGAAATTGACCTTTCCTGTTGCTTTTGGCGGCTAATAGAAGCGCGATCAATTTTAGAGAGATACACTACCTATGTTTAAGTTTCTCAAGCAAGTTGGCGATTATGCCAAAGAAACGGTACAAGCTGCCCGATACATTGGTCAAGGGCTATCTGTCACCTTTGACCATATGCAGCGCCGACCGATCACCGTGCAGTATCCTTACGAAAAATTGATACCCTCCGAGCGGTTTCGGGGACGGATTCATTTTGAATTTGATAAGTGCATTTCCTGCGAAGTTTGCGTGCGAGTTTGTCCAATTAACTTACCTGTAGTTGATTGGGAATTTGATAAAGCCAGCAAAAAGAAAAAACTCAAGCACTACAGCATTGATTTTGGAGTTTGTATTTTTTGCGGTAACTGCGTAGAATATTGCCCGACAAATTGCTTATCAATGACCGAGGAATACGATCTTTCTACCTACGATCGCCACGAGTTAAATTATGACAACGTAGCTTTGGGACGATTGCCTTACAAAGTAACCGACGATCCGATGGTGACACCACTGCGCGAACTCGTGTACTTACCTAAAGGCGTTTTAGAACCCCACAATTTACCCAAGGATAGCCGCCGCGTTGGTAAAATGCCTGAAGAAATTGCCGAGCAAGAAAAACCAGCAACGAAATAGTTTTAAGTTTTGAGTCTATAGACAATAGACTTAAAACTACTAGCCCAAAAGGAGACTAATAAAAAAGTGAATTTAGCAGAAGGCGTACAAATTGTTTCGTTTGGCATCTTGGCGGTAATGATGATTGGCGCAGCGTTAGGAGTAGTGCTGTTAGCTAATATCGTTTACTCTGCCTTTTTGCTTGGAGGCGTGTTTATTAGCATTGCGGGGATGTATTTATTACTCAATGCTGACTTTGTAGCCGCCGCTCAAGTATTAATTTATATTGGAGCGGTCAACGTACTGATTTTGTTTGCGATCATGCTCGTAAACAAACGCGAAACTTTTAAGCCGATGAATAATGCCTGGGTGCGTCCAACTCTAACGGCGGTAGTAAGTGCGGGTATATTTAGCTTATTAAGCGTGATGATTTTGGCGACTCCTTGGAAGCTTTCACCAACTACTATTCCAGGTAGAAGTTCGACAATCGCGATCGGAGAGCATTTCTTTACAGACTTTTTGTTGCCTTTTGAACTTGCTTCGATTTTGTTACTAATCGCGATGGTAGGTGCAATTATTCTCGCGCGGCGCGAGTTTTTGCCCGACCAAACTATGTCGCCGAGAAAAGAACAGCCAGTTTTAACATTACCAGAGCGTCCGAGAGAACTTGTAGGAGTCTCTAGCGATAAAACTAGCAGTCTTGATGATGGTCGGCGCGGGTAAGTTTGAGTAGAGACTTACTCCAGAAATAGTCTCTACTATCTCGATTCCCCAACTCACAGCAATAAAGTGGGAACGATGCGATCCCCCCTAACCCCCCTTAAAAAGGGGGGAAAATAGAAACTCTTTTTAAGTAGGAGAATTATGCAACTGGAATACTTTTTATTATTAGCTGCGGCTTTATTTTGTATTGGCATTTTTGGCTTAATTACTAGCCGCAATGCGGTGAGAGTATTGATGTCTATTGAATTACTGCTAAATGCGGTGAATTTGAATTTAATGGCATTTTCTAACTATTTGGATGCTCAAGAAATTAAAGGTCAAGTATTTACAGTATTCGTGCTTACCGTTGCGGCGGCGGAGGCGGCGGTAGGGCTGGCGATCGTCCTCACTATTTATCGCAACCGCGATACGGTGGATATGGAGCAATTCAACCTTTTGAAGTGGTAATTGGGTGCAGTTAAAGCAAGTTATTATCGCTCATAAAGCCGCCGATGCCCAAAGTCGCCAATGGGCGGAAAAATGCGCGCGGCAATTAGAAGCTCTCGATTGCCGCATTCTGATGGGGCCAAGCGGGCCAAAAGATAACCCCTATCCCGTGTTTTTAGCGTCTGCAACCCATCCTATCGATCTAGCTATAGTGTTAGGTGGCGATGGTACTGTATTAACCGCCGCGCGCCATCTAGCGCCGCATAATATCCCTATTTTGGCGGTGAATGTGGGGGGACACTTGGGCTTTTTGACGGAATCTTTTGAGGAGTTTAAGCAATCGGAGCAGGTTTGGCAGCGAATACTTGACGATCGCTATGCTATTCAAAGGCGGATGATGTTACAGGCGGCAATTTACGAAGGCGATCGCACTAGCACCGAATTAATGAGCGATAAATTTCTTGCTCTTAATGAAATGTGCATTAAACCCGCCTCGGCTGACCGCACAATCACGTCTATTTTGGAAATGGATATTGATGGAGAAGTTGTCGATCAGTATCAAGGTGATGGATTAATTATTGCTACGCCTACAGGTTCTACAGGCTATACTGTCTCAGCAAGCGGGCCGATAGTGCATGATGGCATGAAAGCGATTATTGTTACGCCTATTTGCCCGATGAGTCTTTCTAGCCGTCCTTTAATCTTACCTGCGGGTTCGGTGGTTAGCGTTTGGCCTTTAGCTGATTACGACTTGAGTACCAAGTTATGGACTGATAGTATTTTAGGAACGTCTATTTGGCCCGGACAAAGGGTAGATGTGCGGATGTCCGAGCATCAAGCTAAGTTTATTATTTTAGAAGAAAACTATTCTTACTATCAAACCTTGCGTGAAAAGCTGCAATGGGCGGGGGCGAGGGTTCATTATGATAATAACCATCGCGATAATTGATTATAAACTCCCAATTCATAAATTATTTTATCTATGCCCGATTTAAACAAATCTGCTAGATACCTTACTAACCAAGAAGTTTATCCTTGCCCAATTTGCCATGTAGGGGAAATTGCTACTATGCCTATGATGGAGGCTATGGCGTGTCAATTTTGCCGACATATTTTTACTGCGGACTATGAAAACCAGCAGTTGCAAATGGCAGATAGACAGCCGCCTTTGATGTGGCGGTGGGACGGTAAAAACTGGAGTCAAAGGCAGTTAAAGGATGTAGAAATAGGTTGGGGTTATTGGGTAGGTGCGATCGCTCTTGTTGTCTTGCCGACTATTTTAATTGGCATTACAGTTTACGCTAGACCTCCGGTAGCTGGTAGCGCCTTGTCTTGGTTTCCGGTGTTTTGGACGGGGTTAACTTTTTGCTTGCATTTGGGAATTATTGTTTGGTTAGTAATTGAGTTTTTAGACTTTCCGCTTTGGGCTTATTTAAACAGAAAGTTACAAAGTATTTTGCCTAGATCCAGCTAAGGTAATAGGTTAGAGCCTAAAGCTGTAAAGAAATGCGATCGTTTTTAATTTTCATTGCAACTGTGTATTTAGTAACACCCTTCAAGTTAAATTAAAAATTAAGAATACATAAATATGGAGGAAGGCAAATGGCTATCCTCAAGAAAATAACTGAAAATACCGAATCATCTGTTTTAGGACAGTCTGTTAGCTGGGGTTCGTTAATAATTTGGGTTTGTATGTTAGTGGGATTGCTAGTAATGATGTTTAGGTTCTCCCAAATATACTAAGCAAATTATCCAAAGTTCAAAGTAATTTACAAGTAAATTACTTTGAGTAAAATCAATATGTTTTCAACTAAAAACTAGCAGATTGTAAACTTGTAGGCTGTGGAAAAATAACGACTCAATTAAAGTAATTGGGAGAATTGTTATGTTTGCAAAAATTTTAGTAGCTATCGATTCCTCTAAAATTAGTGAAACTGTTTTTGATAAAGCTCTCGACCTTGCTAAAACTTCCGGCGCGAGTATGATGTTGGTGCACGTTTTATCCTATGAAGAAGGAATGCCGTATTTACCTACAAGTTTGGGTAGAGAATACTATGCAGGACTAAGCGGTAAAGCGTTGGAAATTTATCAACAACAATGTAAAGACTGCGAAAATCAGGGTTTAAAATTATTACAAAGCTTTGCAGATCGAGCAATTGCGGCGGGAGTTAGTACAGAATTTAGTCAAAATCACGGTAGCCCAGGTCAAACAATTTGCGATTTAGCCTTCAATTGGCAAGCAGATTTGATAGTTATGGGACGTAGGGGGAGAACGGGTATAAATGAGTTGATTTTGGGAAGTGTCAGCAATCATGTTCTTCACCATGCTTGCTGTTCGGTTTTAGTTGTACAGCATTTAGCTAATAAAGCATCTGTTGCTCAAGCAGAACAAGCAATAGCTAGTTCAACTTAGGATAAATGGGGAAAGTTGGGCTATGCGATGCCCACAATACATTCTAATTTAAGGGGAGATGTGCGATCGCAATAGTGTTGTTGTCAGGGCAAGGAGTGCGGCATAAAGCAGTAGAGTTAATTTATTGAACAGAAATGCGATCGCAACTTAACTCCTAAGCTTCACCAACAGGTAGAATTACAGTGGTTTTTGGCACAATTACTTTGAGCATATCCTTAACGGCTTTAAGGGTTACAGGTAATTCTCCAATCGGATGTCCGTCAATATGCACGGGGATTTTGACATCTGATGTAAATTTTACTTCACCAACTCGATAAGTTTCTATTTTGGGGCTGTACTGACGCTGACCTTTGCTAATTGACCAAAAGTGACGCATCAACTCCCACTTACTAAAGTTGCGGAAAATACTAATTGTTAACAAGCCATCGTCGATCGCAGCATCGGGAGCTACAGTAAAACCAGTACCGTAATACGAGCCATTAGCAATCACAACGAGTAAAGCAGAAAGCCGCAATTCGTGCCTTTCAAGCGGCTTTTTCCGCACAAACCGCCGCTTTACAGTCGATACACGGGCTTCCGCTATGGGTCGGTCAAACTCCATTCTTAGCCGTTGCGGTTTGTAATTTATTGCTAGTCGAACCGCTTGCAGCATTTGCCCCCACCGACCGCCTTTAATTTCTTCGCCAATGGGAAAAAGCGCCGCATCTAAACCAACGCCCGCCGCTTCAAAAAAGTAATGTTCGTTATTAGCTTGACCCACATCAATACTTTTGATTTGACCATTAGCAATTACCTGACAGGCTTTAGCTATATCGGTGGGAATGCTCAAGCTACGGGCAATATTATTGTACGTGCCAACAGGGATAATTCCTAAAGTAACAGGCGATCGCAATAACCCCTTGGCAACTTCGCCAACCGTACCATCTCCCCCCGCCACTACCACTAATTCGTAATTTTCCTCAATTGCTTTAAGGGCAATTAAAGCCGGGGAATTATCGGGGTCAGTAAAAGCAATATCTGCTCTAATTCCTTCTGCGTCCATCGCCGCAATGATTTCTGGCAATTTCAGCAAATTAGGCTCGTCGTCGCCAGAAACCGGATTGATAATTAGCCGTATGCGTTTGAGAGTTGTAGTTTGCAAAGCTTTTAACTCACCCGGAAAAAGAACTCGCGCCTATTTATTCTAACTTGTTCTTTTTAAGCACAAATTAACGGATATCTTCGTAGAACTTTTTTAAATAGGTCGGCGAAACGCCCAAACCCCACAATAAACCAATATAAAGGTATATACCTGTAGCTTTAAATGTACCCCAATGCGCTACGCGGCGATCGCTAGAAGTAACTATTCGATTCACTTGACGTATCTTTCCCCGCTTTACCAGTTTCAAACACAAATCTGCTTCTTCTAGAATCGGTAAAGCATCATTAAAGCCGCCGCAGTCCCAAAAATCCGCGCGCCGACAAAACATAACTTGATCGCCAAACAACAAGCGCAACCCCTTAAAAAACAGGTGTGGACGAAAGATTAAAGGGGCGTAGTAAGTTTTTAAATAGTTGTGTAGCGATACTCCCCAACGGGTATTTTCAAAGCCTGCCATCAAAGAAATAAACCCGCCCCCAGCAATACTTTTGTCTGCTAAAGTCGCGGTAATGACGGTGATTAAATCCTCCGGGACGCAAGTATCGGCATGGAGAAAGCATAATATATCCCCCGTAGCAGCGTTTGCGCCATAATTCATTTGCAGACTTCGCCCTGGGGACGAGCAATTTAAAACATTAATCCCTGCTTTACTTGCAATTGCTACTGTTTCATCTTTGCTACCACCATCTACTACTAATATTTCTGCTGCTGGTGGACTAAGAATACTCAACTGGCGCAAAGTGCGCTCTAAACAGCTTGCTTCATTAAGAGTAGGAATAATAATTGAGACAGGAGACATTTAAGAAAGTTGAGGGTAGTAGAGACGTTGTAAGCATCTCTACACTGTTAGCAATTTATTATGTTCTTAAATTAAACAATTAATAAATATATTTTCTAGTGCGAGCCTCTAATAGCTGGTCGGTCGAGGGATTCTCTAAACATTTCTACATCATCGCCATAGCCAATAGGTAAAACTGCCTCAACGTTTTCGTGGGGACGAGGGATAATTACCCAAGATTCCAACGTACCGCCGTAAACCTTCTCTACTACGGCAATACCTGCCTCCATAGCTGCTTTAACTTCCGAAACGTCCCCGCGAATATTGACAGTAAAACGCGCGCTTCCGGCTCTTAAATAGCCAACTAAGGTAACTCGACCAGCTTTGACCATCGCGTCTGATGCTGCCAAGACCGCAGGAAAACCTTTCGTTTCAATCGACCCAACCGCCTGTGCTGACGACATGGAATAATCTCCTAAAGATTAATAGAATATGTACCAGACAATCATTGTACGAATAATTGGTAGCGCGATCGCGCCTTAGCTTTTTATATTCCTGTCCAAAGCAACTAAACTCTATATTCTTCTACTTTTTCTGTATAGTGAATTGGCAAAACACTCTCCACATTTTCCGGGGGATTCGCCACAATAAAGTAAGTCATTGCTGCTTCGCCACAAACTTTTGCGCCTGCCTCAATCCCCGCCGCTAAAGCAATTTGTACTTCGGAAACTTTACCCCGAATACTGACCACAAACCGCCCGCTTTCTGCTAAGTTGTAATCGACTAAAGTTACTGCACCAGCTTTAACCATCGCGTCTGCTGCTGCAAGCACTGCCGGAAATCCCAAAGCTTCAATTGTTCCTACTGCTGCTGGCATTAATAAAAATTCCTAAGTCAACCGAATACGTGCAATCAATTTTACGCGCCTTTGCTGCTAGTTGGAGAAAATAGTTGTTTAATTTACGAGCGGGTGGCTAGAGTTATCTGCTTGCGACCATTCCCACATTGAGCCGGGGTAGTTTTTAACGTTGGCATAGCCTAAACTAACTAGCACGGCAACAAAAAAAGCGGAGCGAATGCCCCCGGTACAATAACTAATAATTTGCTTATTGCTATTTTTTTCTATCCCAATTTGGTTAAGTTTGTAATCTATCTGCTCCGGGGAGAGTAAGTATCCATTAGGCTGCAATAACTCTTTAAAGTAAAAATGTACCGCACGAGGTATATGTCCGCCGCGCGTTTCTCCGTAAGGAGTAGAGCCTGCGTATTCTCTTGCTGCGCGGCTATCAATGACAATTAGATTTTGGGGCGTTGCCAAACTAGATTGCAAGTTATGGGCGGATATTTCCCAATCAGTTGTACGATTAAGCTGGAAATCGCCTAATGGTTTTGGTTTACTTCCCCACCTTTCTAGAGCCACACCTGCTTTAACTAGCGCCTGTTGTCCGCCATCAACGAAAGCGGATTGAGAATGTCCCAAAGTATGTAACATCCAGACAATTCGCCCTTCTTCGCCAAAATGCAGAGGATGGGCTGGATTGCCAACCACAATTACAGGTTTATTGTTTGATATGCCTTGTTGACGCAGGATTTGTTCTAAAACTTGCAAGTCTTCTAATAACTTGCCTTTATAGGGTGGAGTTTTTTGAGAAAATTGCTGCCAATTTACGCAACTTGCATTAGGTATATGTCCAATTCTCCAAGAAATTGTGCTGCGAACATCAATAACTGTTGCGCCAGCTTCAATTAACTGCTTGGCAACCGCCGCGTTTACTACCCATTGCCAAGAACGAAGCTTCACCAATTAACCTAAGCAACTTGCGAAGTTGATTCTACGGGGTAATCTAAAGCGCGCCAAGCCGCAACACCGCCTCTTAATTCTGAAACATTTTGAAAGCCTGCATTACGCAAGTTTGTAGCTGCTTGGTAGGTTTCTTCATCAGTTTCGCCGTAAATATATATATCGCGGCTGCTTTCTAAAGATGATTGAGCGCGGTCTACAAGTTCGGACATGGGCATAGGGATAGCGCCTAGTATATGCCGAAAATTAAATTCCGTGCGATCGCGCGCGTCAATAATTGTTAGTGCGGGTTCTCCCCAATCTAACCGTGCTTTTAATTCAAAAACTAGCGATTTAGCTTTGAATGGTGGCGGTGACGGGATTATTCCTAAAAACTGAGACATAACTTTTATAATTATTAATTTTCTTTCTCATAATGTAACAAATAACTTTAATATTTACAAACTTCTCGTAACGTTTCTCAGAATTTTTGAGTAAATAATGACTATTAACGGATTTATATTTAGTTACTTAAATAA
>JAPJOW010000122.1 GCA_030826005.1 Aliterella sp. RAGGC_92 | reverse complement strand
AGGAATTACCCCCCAAGTTCAAGAATGCCAGTTAACTCATAAACCAATTATTCCTGAAGGCGATCGCACTATTGAGCAAGTAGGTTTTAGCATTGCGGCGGGAGGAATAATTAGTCTAGATGCTTGGGAGAACTTGCAAGCAGAAAATAAAGCTACAGTTTACCCCCGCCCGGAAAGAGTTACAGCGAATTTGGTAAAAGAACTCGACACATGTTACCGCACATCTCAAACACTACCAAAGTTAAATGCTCGTTTTAGTAGTCGCGAACTTGCTTTGATGCAGCAACTAGCAGATGCCGAATTAAGTCAAGTAGAGCAATCTAATCCCAATTGGCTATCTATTGAAAAGATTTTACGTCGATACGTTGAGTATCACTTCGATCGCCCAATTCGTTCTGCTGCATTGATCGATAGTTATTTTGCTATGCCTTTCGCCCCACAAGTATGATGCAACCGCCCGATATAAATACAAAATTAATTCTGCCCGATCATTTCTCGTCGGTTAATAAACACAAGGTGTCTTCTCTAGAAGCATCTAACAAAAATCATCAAAAAATGCCTTTATCTAATTCTACTTTTGAGCAAAAACAAGACGTAGCGCCCGCCGATAAAATGCCAACTATAGTACAACTGAACAAATTAACTAACGAGACTGCTAACCCGCCGATGGAGAATAGCTCATCTTATATTCCCCCAGAATCAAGCGGCGAAGAACGAGAGCCGGGCTTTCTGCCAGTTTTAAAAAATCGTAACTTTTTAACGATGTGGAGCGGGCAAATTTTTTCGCAGTTAGCAGATAAAGTTTATTTAGTGCTGATGATTGCGATTATTTCTACGCGCTTTCAAGCCAGCGATCAAAGTATTAGCGGCTGGGTATCGGCGATTATGATGGCATTTACTATTCCCGCCGTGCTATTTGGTTCTTTAGCTGGAGTGTTTGTCGATCGCTGGTCAAAGAAAACTGTTCTAGTATCAACTAATATCCTACGCGGCATTTTGGTACTGTCGATTCCATTTTTACTGTGGATGACTCAAGACTGGAAAACGATCGCGCAATTACCAGTAGGCTTTGGCATTTTATTACTGCTGTCGTTTTTAATTTCTACCTTGACACAGTTTTTTGCTCCTGCCGAACAAGCGGCAATTCCTTTAGTCGTTGAAGAAAAACATCTACTATCGGCTAACTCGTTGTATACCACAACTATGATGGCTTTAGTCATTGTCGGGTTTGCGGTGGGAGAACCGTTACTTGCTTTTGCCGATAATGTTACAAATCAATTAGGAGTAGGAGTCGGAATTGGTAAAGAATTAGTAGTAGGTGGCAGTTATGCGATCGCGGGAATACTACTGTTGTTACTCAAAACTGGCGAAAAAGAACCAAAACCCAATTGCGAACAGAACCACGTTTTTGAGGATTTACGCGATGGCTTGCGCTATTTAGGCGAAAATCAGCGCATTCGCAACGCCTTAATTCAACTTGTAATTCTATTTTCAATTTTTGCAGCTTTAGCGGTTTTGGCGGTCAGGATGGCAGAAGTAATTCCTGGCTTAAAATCTTCTCAATTTGGCTTTTTACTCGCCGCAGGGGGTATAGGGCTTGCTACGGGCGCGACAGTTTTAGGACAGTACGGACAGCGTTTTTCTCACGTGCGCTTGAGTTTTTACGGTTCTATAGGTATTGCAGCTTGCTTGATTGCTTTATCTATATTTACTAAGGAATTATGGATCGTATTACTTGCTTTGGCACTACTTGGCGTATTTTCCGCTTTAGTTGCAATTCCCATGCAAACGACAATTCAACAAGAAACTCCGCCCCAAATGCGCGGTAAAGTATTCGGGTTGCAAAATAATGTGGTGAATATTGCTTTAAGTTTACCTTTAGCTTTAGCTGGAGTTGCTGAAACAATTATTGGTTTGCAGGCAGTTTTTTCAACTTTGGCAGCAATTGCGATCGCAGGGAGTGTCTTAACCTGGTATATTTGCCGTACAGAAACAGAAAATTTGCCCGTTTAAATAGATAATTCTATTAAATACCTGTAAATTGGCGATTAGTACGCGCGATCGCCAATGCCTCTATCCTCAAAGTGCTTAAAGAATGCATATTGCCTGGCTTGGAAAAAAATCACCCTTTTGTGGCAATGTCACTTATGGGAGAGAAATTACTAATGCTCTGTTAGACCGAGGACACCAAGTAAGCTTTCTTCATTTTGCTCAAGAAGAAGCAAGTAGAGTCAGTGAGTCTGACTGTGCGGAAGTTCCCTTACCTTTTTTGTATAAGTCCCAAGTTTATACAATCCCCTCGTTTAAAGCGACTAAAGTTTTAACCGAATCTTTGCGTCAGCTAAAACCGGATTTAGTTCATGCGTCGCTAACTTTGTCGCCTTTGGATTTTCTATTACCAGAAATTTGCGCCGAACTAAACTTACCTTTAGTTGCTACCTTTCATACACCCTTTGCAGGTAAAGGAGCAAAGCTAAAATCGGGAACTCAGCTTTTGGCGTACCAACTCTACGCGCCATTTTTAGTTAATTACGATCGCACGATTGTTTTTTCTCAAGTTCAGAAAGAAGTTTTAGTGCGTTTGGGCGTACCAGCTAGTAATGTAGCGGTAATTCCCAATGGCGTAGATGTCCAAAGATATTCTCCTGGGGCTTCCGCCCTCAAAGCTGAATTTAACGCCGAACATTTATTTGTCTATCAAGGAAGACTCGCCGCCGAGAAGAACGTAGAGGCACTTCTAAGAGCCTGGAAGCAGGCAGAAATGAAACCAGATAGCAAACTACTAATTGTAGGGGATGGCCCTTTAACGCCTTCTCTAAAGCCTTTTTACGGCGCGGAACATAACATTATTTGGTTGGGGTTTGTGGCGGACGAAAAGCGGCGAATTGAAATTCTTAGAGGCGCGGATGTGTTTATTTTGCCTTCTTTAGTAGAAGGATTGTCACTGTCTTTACTAGAAGCAATGGCGTGTGGACTGGCTTGTTTAGCTACCGATGTTGGCGCTGATGGAGAAGTATTAGAAGAAGTAGGAGTATTACTAAATACGCGCCGCGTTGGTTCGCAGTTGCGGACATTACTACCATTATTTCAAGATCATCCAGAACTCGCACCGATACTAGGCAAAAAAGCCCGACAGCGAGTATTAGAGCGCTATACGCTTAACTACAACATTACTTGTTTAGAACAGTTGTACGGTCAAGTTTTAGAGCAACAGCGAGTAAGTGTAAGGATATAGTTATCGGCTAGGATGCGATCGCTATTTACATTTTAAATCGCGATTGCGATCGTCGTAAGCTTGGGTAGCGCTAGATAATAGACCTCTAGCTTAAGTCTAAAATTTTTTTCTTTGGTCGGCTTAAGCTATTAGCCTTGGGTTTTAACTTCCCACCCTAAACGGGTTGGCTGTTGATAAATTCGTTTGAGAGTATTGATATCTCTGGCGGAAATACTGGGGGGGTTTGATACTTGGGAATAGTACAAAACATCGCTAGTAACTAGACTATGCCCCCAGATGCCTAAAGCGTGACCTAATTCGTGGAGGGCGGCAGCTTTAAGGTATTTGCTAGACTGCTTGGGATTTAATATAACCGTGCAACGGTGAGCTAAAACGGGAGTAGAAGAAACCTGTTTAATATATAGCTCGTAACGAGTTAAAGCCGAGCGCGCTCTTAATAAATTAGTTTTCCGTAACGGCGGCGAATTGAAAAATATTCTAATATCAGCTATTTCTGGCTTTTCAACGATCTGTAAGGGTAAATAACGATTCCACTCTTTAACGGCGGCTCGAACCAGCAACCATGTTTGCACCTGAGTGTTATCTATATAAACTTTGATCGGAAACTGCGACCAAACTAAATAGCCAACTTCTGTTAACTTCACTTGCTCGAAGTAGTCACCACTATTTGTTAAGTCTTGCCACAATATTAGGGTAAGTGGTAGTGGGTGGCGCTGGCTGGCGGCGAGAATCGGAGGCTTTGCAATCGACTGGCTGGAAGTTAAAACTATCAGTAACCCTGTAGTAATGGCTAATCCCCAAATAACTAATTGCCGCCGCGATCGCTTTAAATAGTACCAAGTTTGTTTTAGGGCGATCGCTTTTTTATCCCCCATTGACTATCTAGGAATCCAGTTTGCACTTAAAACTAGGGATAATCCCAAAAAAATCACCGTTAGTATCCAAGTAATGCGATTCAATGTACTTTCAGCGCTCTTTGTACTGCTAAATAGTTGCGCTTGTCCGCCAATAGCTCCAATTCCATCGCCTTTAGGACTATGCAGCAATACCAAAATTGTTAAGCCGACCGCAGAAATTGACCAGATTGCTTCTACTATTTTATATAACGTCATTGACTAAGTTCCTTGACCAACAGTTTGTGCTGGCAATTAGTAATAGTATTACTTGCCAGCATTCAAAATTTTAACTCAATTGTGCGAAACGCACTTGACTATAAAGCTACTTCTACCGGAGTCCGCCCTGGTTTCAACTGATATTGGTTTGGTTGTAGTAAAGAGCGCCCAGTCATTTCTATTGGTTGCGGTAATTGCAAAATTTGTAAAATTGTCGGCGCAATATCGCCTAACGCCCCATCAATTCTTAGTTCTACTTCTGCGCCGTAGCCGGGTATTTTTGCTTGTTCGCCTTCAATTAAAATTAAAGGTACGGGGTTAGTAGTATGAGCCGTCCAAGGATTGCCTTCATCATCGATCATACTTTCGGCATTACCGTGATCGGCAGTAACGATCGCTGTTCCTCCTACTTGGCTGATACTCTCTAACAAGCGTCCCAAACATCGATCTACAGTCTCTAAGGCTTGAACTGTAGCGGGTATTTGTCCTGTATGCCCTACCATATCTGGGTTGGCGTAGTTAATTACAACTAATGAGTATTCACGTTTTTTAATTGCTTTTATGGCAATATCGGTGACGGCTTCGGCGGACATAGCGGGAGCGCGATCGTAAGTTGCTACCATCGGACTCATGACTAATTCGCGTTCTTCCCCTGGGAAGGGATCTTCTAAGCCACCATTAAAAAAGTAAGTGACATGAGCGTATTTTTCTGTTTCTGCGGTGCGAAATTGCTTTAAACCGTGTTGGGCAATGACTTCTCCCAAAATATTGTTTAAGTTTTGCGGTTCAAAGGCAACTTTTACGGGTAAATCTGGCTCGTACTGAGTGAAGGTAACAAATGATAATGGAGCGATTTGCTGGCGCTCAAAACCGCTAAATTCTTTGTTTACTAATGCTTGAGTTAGCTGCCTCGATCGATCGGGACGGAAGTTGAAAAATATTACTCCGTCTCCTGATTCAATCGCCCCCGGCGCTACCCGCGTGGGATTTATAAATTCGTCGGTGATTTCTTGAGCGTAAGATGCTTGCAATACTTCTAATGCCGAAGTGTTGCCTTCTGCATCCTTTGTCATAACATCGTAAGCTTTAAGCACTCGATCCCAACGGCGATCGCGATCCATTGCGTAGTAACGACCGCTAATAGTGACAATTTTGCCTACACCAATACTATCTATATAATTTTGAATTTTGGCGATCGCTTCCACACCTTCATGGGGACTTGTATCGCGTCCGTCGGTAATGGCATGAATGCAAACATTGCTTATTCCTTGAACTTTCGCTAAGTCAAGCAATCCTAACAAATGGCTTAAATGAGAATGCACCCCCCCTTCCGAAGCAAGTCCGATTAAGTGTAATTTACCTTGGCGATCGCGCACTTCCTTGCATATTTGCACTAGCGCCGGATTTTGCAATAGCGAACCATCTTCCACCGCGTCAGAAATCCGCACCAATTCTTGCGGTACGACTCGCCCCGCGCCAATATTGAGATGTCCTACTTCTGAGTTACCCATTTGTCCCTCTGGTAAGCCTACAGCTTTACCAGAGGTTTTTATTAAAGTATGAGGATAGACAGTCCAGAGGCTATCCATTACGGGAACTTTTGCTTGTGCGATCGCATTGCCATTTTTTTCCTCGCGGTAGCCCCACCCGTCTAAAATGACTAGCACCACGGGAGCGACAGGTGCTTTGGTCATAAGTATGTTGCCCTCTATTTAATATTTTTTAACTCACCGCAATAATACCACTGCTGCCACCTAGTGCAACCGAATTTTCACGGTTTTTTTTGATATTTTATTAGATTTTTGGTTTTTAGCTCATTGCGTCGAGTTAATAAGCCGAGCAATTTTCGGCTTTGCCAATTTATTTACGTTTTGTCGCCGCTTTAGCAGCTTTTTTTGCGGCTTTTTCGGCGGTGGCTTTCGCTTGCGCTGCTATTTCTTTTTCTTCAGCGATTTTATCTAAATAGTAATGATAGTCACCGCGATAGATGCGAAACTCGCCATCGCGAATTTCGACTATTTTATTTGCGACTTTAGAAATAAAATAGCGATCGTGAGAAACTATAACTACCGTACCATCGTAGTTTTGGATTGCTTCTTCTAGCATTTCTTTGGCTGGAATGTCTAAGTGATTAGTTGGCTCATCCAATATTAAAAAGTTAGCCGGACGCAACAACATTTTTGCTAAAGCCAAACGTGCTTTTTCGCCCCCACTTAAAGCCGCTACTTGCTTAAATACCGTATCGCCACTAAACAAAAATCTGCCTAAAATTGTTCTAACTTCTTCGTTAGTCCAATCTGGTACTTCGTCGTGGATAGTTTCCATTACGGTTTTACTAAGATTTAATGCTTCTGCTTGATTTTGTTCAAAGTACCCAGGAATAACATTATGATCTCCTAGTTTAACCGTGCCTTCGGTCGGAGGTTCTAAGCCCATAATTAGACGCAGTAAAGTAGATTTACCTGCGCCGTTAGGACCTAAAAAAGCAATGCGATCGCCTCTTTCTATTAACAAGTTTGCGCCTAAAAATAGCACCTTGTCGTCATAAATATGTGTAAGTTCTTCAATTAAAGCGACTTCTCTACCGCTACGTGGAGAGGGGGGGAAACGAAAGTGTAAAGTTCTTACTCCCCCGGTAGGTGCTTCAATACGTTCTATTTTATCTAATTGTTTTTCGCGGCTTTTTGCTTGGGTACTGCGCGTAGCACTAGCGCGGAATCTATCTACAAATGCTTGTTGTTTTTCTAATTCTTTTTGCTGGCGTTCGTAAGCGCTTATTTGGGCTTCTTGCGCTTCAAATTTTTGTTGTAAGTAAGCCGAGTAATTACCTAAATAAGTCGCCGAAACTCCGCGTTCTGTTTCTACTACTTGCGTGCAAAGCCGATCTAAAAATTCTCGATCGTGAGAAACAATTACCATTGGTGTTAGCAATTTTTTTAAGTAAGTTTCTAACCATTCAATTGTTTCTAAATCTAAGTGGTTTGTCGGCTCGTCTAGTAACAATAAGTCAGGTTTTTGCAGTAATATTTTCCCCAAACTCATCCGCATTTGCCAACCACCGCTAAAAGCACTTACCAAGCGATCGCCATCTGCTGCGTCAAAACCCATTTCGGGTAATATTTTCTCAATCTGCGCCTCTAAACCGTACCCGTCTAATGCCTCAAACTTTCTTTGCAAGCGATCCATTTTATCGATCAACTTGTCCAACTGTTCTGGGTCGGCGCTCTCCATTGCTCTATGAACTGCGGATAAAGCTTCGTGTACTTGGTTTGCTTCGCCAAAAGCTTGCCAAAATTCTTCTTTTACCGTCCGCGTCGGATCTACTTCAAATTCTTGGGTGAGATAAGCTATGTGCAGACTCGCCGGACGGATAATTTCGCCGCTAGTTGGTTCGATTTCTCCAGCGATGATTTTTAGTTGGGTAGATTTTCCCGCACCGTTAACGCCTACAAGTCCCGTGCGATCGCCTGGTTTGACTTCCCAGTTTACATCTTTGAGAACTTCGCCCGTCGGGTAAATTTTACTGATATGTTCTAGTCGCAGCATGAAAAGTCTCCAAGGTAGGAAAGGCGATCGCTCATTTAGTCGCATCAATCTTAACAAAAATTAAAGACCAGACGCAAAAGCCGATGGTAACTTTTCCAAATCCTCTTAACTCAATGCTTAAAAAAATCTTAAAATGGCATTTTTGGCAATAGGTATCTTTACCATTACCTTATATTTTAATAAATATCAACAAATATAATATATTCTTATAGTTACGTTGAGTAAATTAAAATTTTAACTTATCAAATACTTGATATATTGTGAGACAGCTTGTAAAGCGAGCAAGTAACAGCGATCGACTTCTTGAGAAGAAAAATATGGCTTACGCTAGAACAAATACTCAGACAAAAACTGGCTATCAAGCCGGGGTAAAAGATTACCGTTTAACTTATTACACTCCTGATTACACGCCTAAAGATACAGATATATTGGCTGCATTTCGCATGACTCCTCAGCCCGGAGTACCCCCAGAAGAAGCAGGAGCGGCAGTAGCGGCAGAATCTTCAACTGGTACATGGACAACGGTATGGACAGACTTGCTTACTGACCTAGATCGCTACAAAGGTCGTTGTTATGACATCGAACCCGTTGCGGGCGAAGACAACCAGTATATTTGTTACGTTGCCTATCCCTTGGACTTGTTTGAGGAAGGTTCGGTAACAAATATGTTGACCTCGATTGTAGGTAACGTATTTGGTTTCAAAGCATTACGAGCTTTGCGTCTTGAAGACTTACGCATCCCCGTTGCTTACCTCAAAACTTTCCAAGGGCCTCCTCACGGTATTCAGGTAGAACGCGACAAACTCAACAAGTACGGTCGTCCATTACTTGGATGTACGATCAAGCCTAAGTTAGGTTTATCAGCTAAAAACTACGGACGCGCTGTTTACGAGTGTTTGCGTGGTGGTTTGGACTTCACCAAAGACGACGAAAACATCAACTCTGCACCATTCCAAAGATGGCGCGATCGCTTTTTGTTTGTAGCTGATGCCATCCACAAAGCTCAAGCAGAAACCGGGGAAATCAAAGGTCACTACCTCAACGTTACCGCCCCCACTTGCGAACAGATGATTGAACGGGCTGAGTACGCTAAAGAACTCAAAATGCCCATCGTCATGCACGACTACCTAACCGCAGGTTTTACAGCCAACACAACCTTGGCTCATTGGTGTCGTAAAAACGGTATTTTGCTGCACATTCACCGCGCAATGCACGCCGTTATTGACCGTCAAAAAAATCACGGTATCCACTTCCGTGTTTTAGCTAAAACCCTCAGAATGTCTGGTGGCGACCACATCCACACCGGAACCGTTGTCGGTAAGCTAGAAGGCGAACGCGGAATCACGATGGGATTTGTTGACTTGTTGCGTGAAAATTACGTCGAGCAAGACAAGTCTCGCGGTATCTACTTTACCCAAGACTGGGCTTCTATGCCTGGTGTAATGGCTGTGGCTTCTGGTGGTATCCACATTTGGCATATGCCCGCCTTACTTGAAATTTTCGGCGACGATTCTGTACTACAGTTTGGTGGTGGAACTCTCGGACACCCTTGGGGTAACGCGCCTGGTGCAACGGCTAACCGCGTAGCTTTAGAAGCTTGCGTTCAAGCTCGTAACGAAGGACGCAGCCTAGCTCGTGAAGGTAACGACATTATCCGCGAAGCTTGTAAGTGGTCGCCCGAACTTGCCGTTGCTGCCGAACTATGGAAAGAAATCAAGTTTGAGTTTGAGGCAATGGATACCGTTTGATGAGTAGCTAATTGTATGAGCTAGGAAGTTTTGAGTTAACTTAACTTTAATAGCTCATACATCACTACATTCAGGGCTGGGGCGCTGGTATGGATTTCAAACAAATTGCTAAAGATACAGCTAAAACACTACAAAGCTATTTGACTTATCAGGCAGTAAAAGTGGTACTAGCTCAATTGAATGAAACCGATCCGCCTTTGGGGTTTTGGTTGCATCACTTCTCCTCAAAAGAAAAAATCCAAGATGGAGAAGCGTACATTCGAGCGTTGTTTCAAGAAAAACAAGCTTTGGCTATGCGAATTTTGACCGTGAGAGAACACTTAGCGCAAGAAGTCACGGACTTTTTGCCAGAGATGGTTTGCACGGGGATAGCCCAAGCTAATATGGAACACCGTCGCCAGCAGCTAGAGCGAATCACAAAATTAGATATATCAAGCTCCAGCCTTACCCAAACGCCAAGCACCGAAGCTCAACCAGATAATCAAGCTAGTTAAGACGTTTTTAAGCTTAATAGTTGATTTTCCCGCAACAATCTTTTACTTTTTTGTCCCCTTATCCAACATTTTTTAAGTCATGCAAACTCTACCAAAAGAGCGTCGCTTTGAAACCCTGTCTTACTTGCCCCCTTTATCTGACGCGCAGATCAACAGACAGGTTCAGTACATTTTGAGTCAGGGTTATTTCCCAGCTATTGAATTTAACGAAGTTTCCGATCCAACTGAATTGTATTGGACAATGTGGAAGCTACCTTTATTCAATGCTAGAACTCCTGAAGAAGTATTGAGCGAAGTTCGTGCTTGTCGCTCTGAGTATTCCAACTGCTACATCCGCGTAGTTGGTTTTGATAACGTTAAGCAATGCCAAATTCTTAGCTTTATCGTTCACAAGCCTCGCTAGAAAGCAAAGCCTTATTTTGAGTAAATAAACCTCTTGCATGAATCCAAGAAAGCCTCCTAAATCCCCCAACTTTGGGGGACTTTAAACTCCATTTCCCCCCAGAATTGGGGGGTAGGGGGGCTAGAAATTATTTACGCAAGAAGTCTAATAATCAGGAAGTGATAATAAATTGTAGCTTCCTAACCTAGGAGAGGTAGACTTGTCTGCCTCTCTTATTTACTGTGAAAAAAGAGAGACTTATCAACTAAGCTTTCCGAAAACTCGAACACCCAAAGATAAGACCCTTTTGCAGGGGGTTTAGGGGCAGTCCACCCAATTCCTAGTTTTTCTTAAAGCAATCCCTCAACTGCATAAAACTTGAAAGTAAAAGTAAAAAGCGCGATCGCCCTATTCAATCAATAATTATGAGCTACTACATTTCTCCTAGCTTTCTAGATAAACTTGCCGTCCATATTACCAAGAACTTTTTACAATTGCCTGGGGTACGCGTACCGCTTATTTTAGGCATTCACGGACGTAAGGGCGAAGGCAAATCTTTTCAATGCGAATTAGTATTTGAACGCATGGGAATTGAAGCAATACATATGTCCGCCGGAGAATTAGAAAGTCCTGATGCGGGAGATCCGGGGCGATTGATTCGCCTGCGCTATCGCGAAGCCTCAGAACTAAGTAAAGTACGCGGCAAAATGTGCGTGTTGATGATTAATGACTTGGACGCAGGGGCGGGAAGATTTGATAAAGGTACTCAATACACGGTTAATACTCAGCTAGTTAACGGCACGTTGATGAATATTGCCGATAATCCGACAGACGTACAGTTACCCGGATCTTACGATTCTACCCCCTTGCAACGCATCCCGATTATTGTCACGGGCAATGATTTCTCGACTTTGTACGCTCCTTTAATTCGCGATGGACGGATGGAGAAATTCTTTTGGGAGCCTAACCGCGATGACAAAGTAGGCATTGTGGGCGGGATATTTGAGCCGGATGGATTGCCAAAAAGAGATATTGAAACCCTTGTCGATACTTTTCTCAATCAACCAATTGACTTTTTTAGTGCGTTGCGATCGCGCATCTATGACGAACAAATCCGAGCTTTTATTCACAGTACGGGTTTCGAGAAAGTTTCCCTGCGCGTAGTTAATAGCACTGAAGGAGCGCCGACTTTTGCTAAACCCAATTTTCAGTTACCGCGCTTGATTGAGTACGGAAACTTGATGGTAAAAGAACAGCAACGAGT
Source organism: Aliterella sp. RAGGC_92 (assembly GCA_030826005.1). GTDB lineage: Bacteria > Cyanobacteriota > Cyanobacteriia > Cyanobacteriales > Chroococcidiopsidaceae > Aliterella. The sequence continues at coordinate 955 of JAPJOW010000122.1, read as the reverse complement.
CGAAAATTCTGGTTTAGTGAGAGAGTACAATCAAGCTCTCCAAGAAAAAAGCTTTCCCATACCAAATAATAGCGATCGCCAAGAAACCCAATCATTACAACCAAATAAAAGCGAGCGCCCCGCGCCTCAACCCGTGTTAGAAGATCCGACAACGGTTGCTAATCGCTTTGCATACCCCCTCCAACCCGCCCATTACAACACCTATGTCGATGCGCCAGAACGCCCACAACTGACCCCCTCACCTGCCCCAAAACCTGTATCTATCCCTTCTATTGCACCCGTAACAACAAATCCCGATCCTACTAATAGTCGCTTTGTTTACCCAAACCAAAACGCCCATCATAATACCCATGTCGATCCCAACCGTCATAATGAAGTTCTCACAACGCGCATTGGCTTAGAAACTCTAGAACGGATGCGGACGGATTTAGCTCAAGGTCATCATATTGGGATTGAATTTGTAGATAAGCGCCGATTTAAAACTAATTCTTGGCAAAATTACGGTTCGGTAGTTGTAGGGGAATCGGAAGCAATTATTGCTTTAGAATCTTGCTTAACCGAGCATGAGAACGATTACGTCCGTTTATTTGGAATTGAATCAGGAACTAGGCGGCGGTTGTGGGAGAAAATTGTCCAACGCCCAGAGTAATAGAACGACTTCTCAAGCCCTTTGCTAGAAATAGGATTACTTCACCTCCAAAAACAAGAAAACATACGTTCTTAGCCCCCAGTATTGGGGGTTTGGGGGCAAATCGATGTTTTAATAACTCAAAACAGAGTGCTATTTTTGTGATTAAGGACAAAAAATAAATAATAAATCTCTGTAATTGCCAGTAGCGCTAAAAATGCTATATTGAGTTTAGACCTGGACCCATGCGATCGCAACGCCTAAATCTTGTCAGGACCGGAAGGTAGCAGCAATACGGGATGCTTGTGGTAGGCGTGGTCTCCGGGT
>JAPJOW010000121.1:1670-12741 GCA_030826005.1 Aliterella sp. RAGGC_92 | reverse complement strand
TGTCATAACCCTCATTCTGCAAAGCTTTGAGAATTGCGATACAACTTGCGGGAGTATCCAAACCTACCCCATTGGCTAACCTGCCATCGCGGTTAGGATAGTTTGCTAGAACTAAGGCAATTTTTCGCTCTTTGGGTGCAGTGTTACGCAGACATACCCATTTTGCTGCCAAGTCTGCAACAAAATCAATGCGATCGCACTTTGGCTGATAAACTACTACATCTGTCTCTAAATTGGGGTTTTGCGCTTCTACTTCTTTAAAAGAAATTGCTCTACTAATAATTCTTCCATCTACTTCTGGTAAAGCTACATTCATCGCCAAATCGCGGGGTGAAAGTCCTTGCAACTGCGATTCCCAACTTTCGGCTGTACCGCTACTAAAAATTGATTGCAATACTGGGATATCTAACTTTTCCCATAAATCTAATTGCGGTGTTTCCGTCTCCAATCGCGCCAAAGAAAAGCTAGTTGTATTGAGAAGTAAATCAACGTCTTGTAAATATTCCAACAACTCCCCCTGTACTTCTAAGTCGCGTAAAGAAGATACAAATATAGGGATTGCTTGTAAATTTCTAACGGTTAAAGCCTGACAAAGTGCAGCAATTGGGAGCGTATTCCCGGCTAAATAATGAGCGCGGTAGAATAAAATGCCAACCTTCGGAGCGTCAGGAATAGAAGTGTAAGGATACAACCCAACACGGGGAACGTTTTGGGGCGGTGGCGGATTGAAGTTAGAATTTAAAGTGCGATTACCCAGGGGGTAGCGCCAAAGGCGATCGCAAACAAACTCTAGTGCGTGAATAATATTCTCAACCCCACCCTCGGTAAAATAGCGCCACAACTGATTGACTATAGATAAAGCAACGGTAGAATGAGTAATTAATTCAGGATCTGTGCGATCGTCTCCCGGAATTACAATAAGTGCTGCACCTGTTTTTTGTACCGTTTCCCGTACTACTTCCAAGCCGTAACTCCAATAAGATTGTCCTCCTAAAAGCCGCAAAATAATTATTTCAGCTTTTTCTAAAACTTCTTCTGCGTAGGTATCAATAGTTAACTGTTGCTGCAATTGCAAGAGATTGGCAACCCGCAAAGCCGGAAACTCTACAGGTAACTCACTTACGGCGGCGGCGATAGTTTGAATATCCGTATCCGCCGCCGTCAGTAATACTATAGGAGCAGGAGTTTGTTCTAAAAAAATTACTCCCTCAGCTTGGGGATTCCAACCTCCCGGTGTGGCGCTAATCCGATGCACGATGTTTTTTTTACAATGAGGGGCTACAAAATAGTAGCAATTTCTTTGAGATAGACGCGCGAAAATGGCTCGTTTTCGCCAAGATCGTATTGTTCGATTAAACCTTGACGTTTAATAGAGATACTATTACCCTCTTTTGTAACCAAAATCGCCTCCTCCGCCATGTCTCGCGCTAACATTCTTTCTGTATCGGTGGGATTATCCAAAATTACTACATTGCTATTTGTGTAAAACATCCCTTCTCTTTCGAGGATGTTTCCCTGATATTCGGCAATTAGTAAGTCTAGTTTAGGATTGCGTAACAAGTTTTGGACATTGATGTTGTATTCTTTATTCAGGTTTTTTTCCGAGCGATTGACAAATACTCCATCCTTGCAAACCGCGCCAATTGTCCAATCTGGATGTTGTAAAAGAATGTAGTCAATAATTGCTTCTAGTTCTTCTTTACCAATCAGGTTAAAAGTAATTAAGGGAATTTTGGCATCTTGGGACGAAGCAAAAAATGTTTCCAAAATTCGCGCCGGAACATCTACACTTTCCCCCGTTGCTGGGTTGAGGTGCATAAAAATACCTGGTGCGGAATTAATCTCTAAAATGCCGAAACCGCCAGCTTTCCAGGATTTTGATAAGGATTGGGCGATCGCATCAATACCCAAACAAGTTAATCTAAAATGCTGGGCAATATCTTGCGCCAACACAATATTGTCAGGATGTACTGTTGAGGTTGCATCTATACTTACCCCACCCGCCGACAAGTTAGCAACTTTTCGCAGATAAACTACTCGTCCTTTTTCGATAACGCTATCTAAACTCAATCCTTGTTCTTCTAAAAACAACTCCATCGCCTCATCGCGCTGAATTTTACTCAAAGCCGAAGTTGGCGTATCTCTACGAGCTTTGGTGCGATTTTCCCGCTCAATTAATTCGTCAATACTCAGTCTTCCATCCCCTTCTACCCAAGCTGGACGGCGTTCGGTAGCAGCAACAAACCGACCATTGACACACAACAAGCGAAAATCTGCCCCCGCAACACTTTTCTCGACAATTACCCGCGTTGGTTGGTCTTCAGGAATCGCTTTTAAAGCTCGTGAAAAAGCCGCCTTCAACTCCTCCGAGTCCTGCACGTCCGCCGTAACCCCAATGCCTTTATGACCGACTACAGGCTTCACAGCGACCGGATAACCGATACTTTTGGCGACAGAAATTGCTTCGTCACGAGTTAAAACAATATTCCCTATAGGTACGGGAAAGCCCAAAGTATTTAAAAAAGCTTTGCAATCATCTTTACGGGTAGTAAAGTCTGAATCTATATGACTATCGCTATCAAAAGTCGTTGCTATGCCGCGAATTTGTTTTTTGCCATAGCCGTACTGCATCAAGCCTTCATCCCATAAGTAAAAAGTAGGGATACCTTTAACGGCGGCGGTGCGTAACAAAGCATAAACCGTAGGGCCGCCGTAAACACTGCGCCTAAATATATCTTGAATTGCTCTAATCTGATCGTCAAATACTATCGATTGGTTTTGGGTCATCGCCTCAAACCAATCCCAAACAAAGTAAACTACCGATCTACTCGTTCTAGCATGAAGCGATTGTACGGCAATAACTGCCTCATCTTCTTTAAGAGCGCAACTCCACTTATCTAAATGCAAGCCCATGTCTAGCTGTCCGACTTCTGCAACCGTGCGGGCGAATAACTGCGCGTAGGAGTTGTAACCACCCTCATAATTGAGTATTTGCGGATAAACTTCGCCAATTATTTGTAAATATTCCTCAATTTCTAATGGTTCTTTAAACCCTGTTAGAGCAAAATTAAATACTAAAGCTCCAGTTTCTAAATAAGGGTTTGCTCCTTGGTAGTGCTTAATATTAAAAATGTCGAATGCGTCAGATTTTCGCGCATTGACGCGCACTGTTTCCATGTTACGAGTTTGAACCATAAAAAAATTCTCCTTTTAACTAACTGCCCTTTATTGAAGATATAACTTTTGAAAGGTGTTGGGCATCACGCTTTTGGTTAACAATACAATCAACACTTTAGAAAATCCATTTATGAGACAGCCAAATATATCTCCACAAGAAGCTGAACTCAGAGATGAAATTAAAGAACTGGCTGAGAAAGCTTTTCACCTCAAGCTAATTGCGGGTTATGGAGACGGGCCAGATAACGATGAGTATCAAATTGTTTATGAAGGCAAACCCCGACATCTACCTTTAGAAAGAGCTAAAGATTTCCTCAATGATTTAATTGAGCGATCGCGTTCAATTGAATAATTGTTATTAATACATAATTTAAAATTTTTCTTAGTAAGGATGGATAGTACCCATCTTTTTTATTGAGCGCTCAAAACTTTACCGTTTATTTCTTACAAGTCCATACCTCAAAAGATTAAATATTTCTGTATAAATATCTACCAAATAGTAGTTTTATTAATTAATTTCGTCATGCTTTATTGAAATTATTGATAAAAGCTTGAAGGGATATTGTCGTGAGTGAAAGTAGTGGGCAGCTATTAATTATTGGCGGTGCAGAAGACAAAGAGGGAGATTGTAAAATCTTACGAGAATTTGTCCGCCGGGCTGGGGGGGTAAATGCGCGCATCGTGGTAATGACTGTAGCGACAGAAATGCCAAGAGAAGTAGGAGAAAACTATATTAGAGTATTTGAGCGCTTGGGAGCAGAGGATATTCGTATAGTTGATACTGTCCAGCGCGAAGACGCAAGTTCTTCTACCTATTTAGAAGCCGTAGAAAAAGCTACGGGAGTATTTTTTACAGGCGGCGATCAAGCACGCATTACCAGTATTCTCAAAGACACCGAAATCGACGCAGCGATTCACAAACGCTATCAAGAAGGAATCATAGTTGCGGGTACAAGCGCAGGTGCGGCGATGATGCCTGACGTAATGATAGTTGAAGGAGATTCCGAAACAAATCCGCGCGTTAACGTGGTAGAAATGGCTCCTGGTATGGGCTTTTTGCCGGGAATAGTAGTAGATCAGCACTTTCTCCAACGCGGGCGTTTGGGGCGCTTAATTTCAGCCTTAGCACAGCAACCCGCCGTACTGGGAATTGGTATTGATGAAAATACTTCGGTATTAGTGCAAAACAATAAATTGCAAGTAGTCGGAGAAGGCGCTGTAACAATCGTAGACGTTGCAGACATAACCCATACAAATATCGGCGAAATCCTCAAAGATGAAGCTTTAGCAATTTGTGGCGCTAAGTTACATATCTTACCCGATGGTTACAAGTTCGATTTAACCACCCGCAAGCCCATTGTTGAGGAGCTTGTAGAAAGAGAAGTAGCTACCGCCAGCGCGTAAATATCTGGCAACATTCAGGGCGTTGAAAACAGCATTTCAACGCCTTAGTTAACTAGAGTTTTGGGTAAAAATGCCATTGCGATCGCTAAAACAAAATGCAAACATACTATTGTTTCGCCAAGTAGAACAGCAAATAGTTTTGCTTTCACGATAAAACTTTAGGTTTTAAATTTTTTGATTAAACTTACGCCGTCAGCCGGATAGATATCTCGATCTTTAGGGATGAGAGTTTTTACCGCATCGACAATTAGATTTGGCTCATCCACCCACACAAAATGACTGCTTTTTGTCGCGTCAACTTGTTGACAATTTCTTGACAAATTCCCTAACTCTTTGTGCATTTTATCTCGCAACTTGTTAGCACCTTGTAGAGGTAGAAAAATAGTCCAAAAAGACGGCTTGAAGAAGGTGCTAGATTTAATGCTGACTATCGGCATTGTCCCCAGATGTGTAGCTTTACTAACTTGACGCGCACTAGAATCTAAATTTATTATTTCTCGACTCATCGTCATCCAGTGCTTGGGACGACAAAAAGAACGTTTCACTTGCTTGAGAGCATCTGGAGGACAGTTGCGTAACTGAGGCTTTATTAGTTCAAATACTCCACATAATTCCAGCAATCGGATAATTCCTATTGTTGAACCGATAGTTGACATCACAAAGCCAGAGAGAAAAAATAGTTTCAACGCCTGCAACGGTATAGACATTTTGAGCATTCCTTTCTCGTGCAGCGCATCGGTAAGCACAATTCCTGCTACTTTTTCGGGAAATAAATGAGCATACAGTCGCACATTGTAGCTACCAAAAGAATCTCCTACAAATATATACGGTGGCTCAATTCCTGCTTTTGCAAGCAAGATATCTAACTCCTTAACCATTTGATGGCTAGTTCGAGGATGAGGACTGCGATCGCTCCAGCCATATCCTGCTCTATCGTAAATACATACTCGTGCCACTTGTGCCAATTTATCGAGTAAAAAATAACCTTCTACGCCTCCCAAGCTAGTCTCTACAATGATTGTTGGTATAGCTTCTCCCTTTACGCACAGATGCAAACGATAGCCCCCTACATCAATTAGTTGACCCGGCGGCGATCGCCGATTTTCCAGCAAAACGGCGATCGCTTGATAAAGGGTTGTCGCTACTATTAGTAGAACTTGGATTGATAGCATTTTTTCTACTCACGGCAATATAACTGTTATTGCTCGGCAGCGCGCGCAAAGCGTCTAGCATTGTGCCAGTTTGGTAAGTTAACGCCCTAGTTATTTAGCGGGTATCAGCAACTTTTCGCCAAAGTGTTTTTTTTGATTGATAGAATACACAGGAAGTATTTTGTCACTTTTTCAATGACCAACTTGAGCGTTAATCTCAATCGAATTGCTCTCCTACGAAATTCCCGCAATATAGGCATACCAAGCGTAAGTGCAAGCGCGAGAACAGTTTTAAAAGCCGGAGCTTATGGCATTACCGTACATCCACGTCCCGATTTGCGCCATATTCGACCTGATGACGTTGATGAATTAGCTCAATTACTCGCCGATGAATTTAGCAGTGCGGAATACAACATTGAAGGCAATCCATTTCAGCCGCCATTTATGGACATTGTGTGTAAAGTCAAGCCAACGCAATGTACTTTAGTACCCGATTCCCCCGATGCGTTTACGTCTGATAGTGGCTGGAATCTAGTTGAGGACGGGGAGCGCCTTATACCCATCATTCAACAACTTAAAGCGCATCAAATTCGTGTCAGCTTGTTTATGGATGCTGTTCCCCAGCACATGGAATTAGCTAAAAAAGTTGGGGCTGATAGAGTTGAATTATATACCGAGCCTTACGCTACGGCGTTTCGAGAAAGTCGGGTAGAAACAGTATTTTCCAACTATGCTCAAGCGGCGGAAGCGGCGCAATTTCATGGGTTAGGAGTTAATGCCGGACATGACTTGAATTTAGAAAATCTTGGTAAATTTTGCTCGATTCCTAATATTTTAGAGGTGTCTATTGGTCACGCTTTGATGGCTGAGGCTTTAGAAATGGGACTTGCCAATACAGTCAAAGCTTATTTAGATATTTTGGCTCAAACTTAAGCAGAGTCAGGGAAATATAAATTTCCACTACTCATTTTTGTTTGCTCTCCTCCAGATTGAAAATAAACCTATTGAATTAATGTACGGCTACGGCGCGTACTATATGCCATAATATTTTTAACTACGCAATTTCTAAATTATGAATACGGAACTAAGCGCCGATTCAAATAAAGTTAATAAAATTAAGAAAAATGCTCGGTTGGAAGCGCGTGTAACCGAGGAGCAAAAGCAACTAATGGAAAGGGCTGCTTTTTTGCGCGGACAGAATTTGACGGAATTTATAGTTGCAGTTTTAGCAGAGACTTCGTTGCAAATAATTAAAGATCGCGAATTAATCGAATTAACCGATCGCGATCGCCAAGCTTTTGCCAATGCTTTGTTAAATCCTTCTACTCCTAGCGATCGCGCCTATACTGACGCTCAATGGTACGAGCAATTGATGAATAAATAATCGCGCCTATTAGTGTTAAACCCAAAATCCGTTAATTTTTGTATAGAACCTCTCGCACAACACCACGATAGAGCAGCTTTTAGTTGTGGTAACGAGCAACTAGATAGATACTTCCATGTGACAGCTACCCAAGATAAAAAAAGAAATATTGCCATTCCCTATGTTATTTTTGACCGCGATCGCCAAAAAATAATTGGCTATTATACTTTGTCTATGAGCGGTATAAATCTCGAACAATTGCCCCAAAGTATTGTAAAAAAATTGCCCAAATACCCAACAATTGGCACGGTTTTGATTGGCAGATTAGCAGTGGCTGGCGATTACAGAGGATTTGGTTGGGGGAAGTTGTTAATTATGGACGCTTTGTACCGAAGTTTTACTGTTAGCCAAACAACTGGTTGTTTTGCAGTGGTAGTAGATGCGATTGACGATGAAGCTGTAAAATTTTACCAAAGATTTGAGTTTCAACTTTTTCCTGACCAGCCTCGTAAGCTATTTCGGGCTATGACAAATATTGCTCAAACTTTTAGTTCTCTGCAAAACAAGGCACAAGAAATTTAGTTTTTACTACGAAGGGCGATCGCTTTTCCTGAACTTGCACACCTAAGATACTATAAAGGGCGATCGCTAAAAGTCTATATATTTATGCCTGTTGATTTTACTAAAATTATTGAGCCTCTACGTCATGGCTTGATTGTCTCCTGTCAAGCCCCCCCAAGTTCGCCTTTGTACGAACCTAACGTCATAGCGGCGATCTCCCAAGCCTCGATAAACCAAGGTGCAGTAGCTATTAGAATCGATACCCCCGCCCACGTCCAAGCAGTCAAACAACGCTGCAATGCGCCAATAATTGGGTTGTGGAAGCAAATAATCTCAGGGTACGATGTGTACATTACACCGCAATTTCATCATGCTAGTGCGATCGCCCAAGCGGGTGCAGATATCATTGCAATTGATGCCACAAATAGAAATCGCCCCCAAGGTGAAACTATTAATAGTTTAATTACGCAAATTCACAACGAACTAGGTAAACCCGTAATGGCAGATGTAGATACTATAGAAAATGCGATCGCGGCATTAAATGCGGGTGCAGATATAATTGGAACTACTTTGTACGGTTACACTAGCCAAACCCAAGGTTTAACGCCTCCAGGCTTTGAATTATTAAGTCAAATTGTCAAATTAAACATTCCCGCAATTTGTGAAGGTGGCGTTTCTTCTCCGCAAATGGCGCGTCAAGCTTTAGACTTAGGAGCTTATGCTGTGGTAGTGGGTACAGCGATTACGGGAATAGATTTGCAAGTTAAAGCTTATAGAAAAGCAATCGCGCATTAACTAGCTAACCGCTTAAACACAATCATATTATCGCCTACTACCGGACTTCGCGCTAACAAAGTTCCTTGGGAGTCGGTAATTTCTAAATGCGTAAAATCTAGTTGTTGCGCCTCATCGCGCAGCTTTTGGGCTAATTTATCTTGCTTTGATTGTCCGAGACTGTACCAATCGTCTTTAACTTGAACAACTAAACTACCACCCGCAAAATTAGCTTTAACTGATTGAATCAATCCATCAGAAAAGTTTTTGCTTGCTTGGGTGATTTGTTCTTGAATCGAAGCAATTAAACTTTGTTCTGGTGTGAGTTCTACTTTGGGTGTCGGAGTCGGTGCAATTGGTTCGGGTATTGGACTAACTTCTATTTCCGGTGTTGGACTAACTTCTATTTCTGGGGTGGGGATAACTTCTATTGGTTTACTTTCCTTAGAGGGGGCGATTATTTCTGGAGGATTAGTTATAGTTGGTTCTGGTTCGGGGGTTGTTACAACAGGTATAGGTTCATCGGGAATAGTAGCAACTTGCGGCGGCGAAAAATTAGAAAATAACGTAGTAGTCCATAGAATCGCTGCTAATAATCCCACAATAATACTCGTTAAGCCTAAATCGGATAACTTCTCTGATAGACTGCTGGGGAGCAAAAAGCGGATGGGGGCTAGTATTGCACTTCCTAATTGCCGAACTTGAGCAAAATTATCTGCTGTATCTACAGGTGGCGCTGATTCAATTCGGGCGATCGCATTTTCCGATTTTTCAATTATTCCCCGTAAAAGTTTGACACTTTGCGCCTGCAAAAACGATGGATTTTGTGGTTTTGGCGGCGGTGAATTTGACCTATCCTCTGACATCTAATTTTCCTACAACCCAGCAAATAGGCTAAATTTTTACGAGTGTAATACTTTTTTCCAGGCTTTAGCCCCAATCTATCATTCTCTCGCAACTGTAGGTAATATATGCCCCTCAAACGCCGTCATTTCCTTGCTCTAAGTAGCTTTAGCGCCCTTAGTTTAGCTTTTTTACTCGACAAACTTAAGAAATCCAATGCTTCTAGTAGTGTAAATGTAGAAGAAGCGATCGCTACCAAATATGCGTCCACTTCCGAAATTCCCTTGCGTTTTGTTTCTGTCGCCGATACCGGAACAGGGGATAAGGGACAATACGCCGTAGCCCAAGCAATGACTCGCTATTACCAGCAAAAGCCTTACAAATTAGTAATTTTAGCTGGAGACAATATTTATAACAATGGGGAAATTGAAAAAATCAACGCCGTATTTGAGCGTCCTTATCAAGAATTACTCCGCCAAGGCGTAAAATTTCAAGCGTGTTTGGGAAATCACGACATCCGCACCGCTAACGGCGAACCTCAAGTACGCTATCCCAACTTTAATATGCGTGGGCGTTACTACACTTTTAAGCAAGGTTTGGTACAATTTTTTGCTTTAGATACCAACCATAACGCCGATTGGAAAAATCAATTAACCTGGCTAGACAAACAACTCAGCCAAAGTACAGCGCCTTGGAAAATAGTATTTGGACATCACCAAATTTATTCATCTGGTCATTATGGTTTAAATCAGCCCTTCGTCAAAACCCTAACGCCAATCTTTCAAAAGCACGGCGTACAACTTTACATTAACGGACACGAGCATCATTACGAACGCACGCGCAGCATTAACGGTACAACCTATCTAACTTGTGGTGCGGGGGCTGGGAAGCGCCCGGTAGGTACTTCTGAGTGGACGGAACGCGCGGCGAGCGAACTTAGTTTTGCGGCTATTGAATTGCAACGCGATCGCCTAGAAATTAGCGGTATTAATACTAAATCCGCAATCTTTGACAAAGGCATTATCCCTGTGAAAAGTATTTAAGCGACTATATATGAGTTCTAGACAATTCGATAATCTCTGCAAATACCTCTCCGAAAAATATCCTGATAGTTTTGCCAGTTGGCTATTAGGTAAGCCCATTACTGTAGGAGAAGTCATCAAAAGCGAACTAAGTATCGAACCAATCCGTGCAGACTCCGTAACTTTCCTTCGCACCCAAGAAAGAATTTTACATATAGAGTTTCAAGTTGAAGTCGATACCACTCCACCGCTACCATTGCGAATGCTAGATTACTGGGTAAGATTGCACCGCCGCTATCGCCAACCAGTGACGCAAGTTGTAATTTTGCTCAAAAAGCCTGCAAAAGCAACAGTTATCGCCACAGAGTTTCATTTAGAAAATACTCGCCATAGCTATCAGGTGGTGCGAATGTGGGAGCAAGATCCAGCATTATTTTTAGAAGATACCGCACTTCTGCCTTTAGCTACCTTAGCAGCCACTCAAAAGCCAGAAACATTATTAACCCAAATTTCTCAACAAATCAGTAACATAGAATCATTAGAGCAACGACAAGACGTAGCTATCTGCGCTCAATTACTAGCAGGCTTGAAGTTTAAAAAAACATTAATTAATCAATTCTTTAGAGAGGAAATTATGATTGAATCAGTAATTTATCAAGATATTCTCCAAAAAGGCTTAAAGCAAGGCGTACAGCAAGGTTTACAACAAGGCTTGAAGCAAGGTGAATTAGCTGTCGTTATCCGCCTACTTACACGCCGAATTGGGACAATTCCCT
>JAPJOW010000121.1:0-1570 GCA_030826005.1 Aliterella sp. RAGGC_92 | reverse complement strand
GGTGAATTAGCTGTCGTTATCCGCCTACTTACACGCCGAATTGGGACAATTCCCTCGGAAGTACGAAGTCTTATTGAAGTTTTACCGCTTCCTCAATTAGAAAATTTGGCGGAAGCTTTATTAGATTTCACCAATCTCAGCGACTTAGAAGCCTGGTTAGAAGCTAATCGAAAATAAATGCGATCGCTATAGTGTTTTGTATCTCTTTCTTGGGAATCCTAATGTATAGCAATTATTTAACTATATATTTAGGACAATATGACTCAAGGTGGAAGGGCAAATTCTTCTGGAAACGTGCTAGAAACAACTATTGAAGGAACATTGTTAGGACATGGATATAGTGCAATAGATTGTAATCTACCAAAGAAGCAGCGTTTAGGATTTCTTCTAAGCTGTAATAAATTACAGAAAAGATACGCTAGACAGGTATATATAGGTCAAGGTATTTATGATACAAATATTTATGTAGATTTTTACATTATTGGTTCTTCCTCAATCAGTTCTGGTTTAATCATTGAGTGTAAGTGGCAGCAAGCTGGAGGTTCAGTAGACGAAAAGTTACCCTACCTTAACTTAAATATTCAGTATTGCTATCCTGTACCAGCTATCGTTTTAATTGATGGAGGCGGAATGAAACCAAAAGCTGTAAGTTGGTTATCTGCACAAACTGCTCTAAATCAAAATTTATTAGCTGTCCACAATATCAGTTCTTTTATTAAATGGTCTAACAATAATTTTTAATAAGATGTGATTAATACTTCGGTAATTTTACCCCGCTTTTCTGCCTTAGAATTAATCGCCCTTAATGCCAATATTTCGTAAATATTAAAATCAGCATAAAGTTCTCGAATAAAAGCGCAATCAGAGTTAGATAACATAACTTTTACTCCCCGATTAGCCAGTTTAGTAAACGTATCTTTTAGCTTTATTTGTTCAGGTTCTTTAAAAATATAACGGCTATAAGTTGTAAAATTACTCGTAGAACTTAGAGGGTGATAAGGCGGATCGAAATATACAAAATCTCGATCGCCTAAAGCATTAATATCATCATAGTTTTTTACTGAAATAGCCACAGATTGCAAAGCAAAAGAAGTAGAACGAAGCAAATCTTCATTGCAAATAGTGGGATTTTTATACTTGCCCATTGGTACGTTAAATAAACCCTGAGAATTTTCTCTATATAGCCCGTTAAAGCAAGTTTTGTTTAAATAAATAAGTCGTGCTGCTCTTTCAATCTCTGAACATTGGAAGTGCGATCTCATTTTATAGTAATAATCTTTATTATGTTGCAATTGGTGATATTTTAATAAATCAATCAACGGCTCGACGTTATTTTTAATACAACAATAGGTGTTAATTAATTCGCCATTAATATCGGAGATAAATTTATTAGTATCAGGTTTAACATTGCACAAGTGAAAAAATACTGCACCCCCACCCAAAAAAGGCTCGTAGTAGTTGGTAAAACTCTGGGGAAAGTAAGGAATATATTGTTCAATTAATTTACTTTTACCACCAGCCCATTTTAAAAAAGGGCGATAAGGGGAAGAACTTACTTGCAGCATTTAAC
>JAPJOW010000120.1:8803-12774 GCA_030826005.1 Aliterella sp. RAGGC_92 | reverse complement strand
CTTAGAGGAATTAGCAGCAAAAGTATTTACTTTAATGGTAGTGGGAAGCGATCGCACTACTTATGCTACTTACATCCTAGGAAACCTAGCTTATGAGCGACCTAATTAATGTTTTAAACTTGAATAACATCTTTTCTGTTTATTCTGTGACTGTACGTTGTTCATATTCTGCAATGATGCTCTGAATATCGTCTGCTGCAATATCGACTTGTTCAGATTTTGTGTAAATAGTCAGCAAGACGATCCCGATTGCTGTTTTGACGTAGTAAATCAAACGATAGCCACCACTTTTACCTTTTTGAATGTTGCTGTTTCGGACTCTCAGCTTGAAAACTGCATAACCAACCCCAGGTATTTGATCTCCCAGCAACTCTCCTTGCTCAAGTTGTTCGATGATTGGTTGTATGTCATTTTGAATATTGCGATATTTCTTGGCAAGTGTACGCAAGTTTCGGTTAAATGTTGGTGAAGCTTCAACTTGAATTAAAGGCGGCTCAGGCATCCTCAAGCCCTTCCCAAAGTTGAGCAACAGGAATAGTTTGCCCACTCATAGCCTCGTGCCAAGCTTGCCGAAAATCTGCTAGAACTTCTGTTTGTGATTTATCCTCTAAGTCTGCTGCTTCTGGAATTAGAACAATGACTTCTACACGGCTGTTTTTATCTGTTGTGAGGGGACGATCTAGAGTTAGTTGTCCCTGCTCATCGATTGTTGCCATAACTTTAAGTGCTTTCATTCCTACTCCAAAATTGTTTCACTTAATTTAATACTCAACGCTTCAAGTAGGCGATCGCTTTTTGGAACACTCAAAAGAAAGTGTGTGGAACTTTGCCGCTTATAAAATTTAGCAAAAACGTTGGGGGAACGAGCGAATGCGCCGCTCCGTTTCAAATTTTTCTAAAATTATTGAGTATTTGATGTTTTTCCATAAGTAAAGTCAGCAAAAAAAGCGATCGCGCTCCGCAGTATTGTAAGTTCAAACTTGGCTTTCTATCCTTACTATTAGGTAAAGTTGGTAGCAAGTGCGATCGCGCTTATTCTTAATTTCCTAGCTATCTTTGAGCTTTAATCCAGCCCTTAGCCTGCGCTTCTGCTTCGCTGCAAAACCACCTTTCACCTTTAGCTAGGTCGATAATTGTGGCTTTGTAATTTCTCATCCCTGGAAGATGATATAACTTTTTGCCTGTAGCAACGGAAATATTGCCTTTAATATTACATTCTGAGTTGCTGGCAACCGATGTATTCTTGGGAGCGCCAATAGCACCCAAATTCATTGTCAAAAGCGAAGTAACTGCCAAAATTCCCACACTAACAATAGTATTGAGCGATCCTCGACCGCGAACGGGTTGCATAATCTAACCTCCTACCCTTACCCGTTTTATAGTTTTTCCAAACTAAAACAATTGTACTATATTATACATTGCTGGCGATCGCAGTTAATAATTGTGCATCAACCCAAATAGTTATGCAATCAGCGCCCGCGAATCCGTGTATTAGCATATAAGGTGAATGTGGGTTGCCCATTTTTTGCCAATAAGCTGGTTATTCTTAGAGTGCTTATCAATTTAAAACCGTATCTTTAAAGATTTTTCTTTTAAATTTCCCAAATCACAAGGATAAATTGCTAATGATAGCTCACCCCCAACCCCAATTGATGACTCCCCAAGAATATTTGGAATGGGAAATAAAGCAACCTATTAAGTATGAATATATAAATGGGGAAGTTTTGGCGATGACTGGGGGAACTTTGCCCCCTAACTCCATTGCCCTAAATTTAGCCTCCGCGCTTAAAAATCACTTGCGAGGTAAGGGTTGTAAAGTTCAGATCGCAGATGCCAAAGTAGGAATTTCCCAAAATGGCCCTTTTCACTATCCAGATGTGATAGTTAGTTGTGATGAAGGCGACCTATTGCAGCGTCAGGCGTTCTATCAACCTTGCTTAATTGTGGAAGTCCTTTCTCCTAGTACCGAAGCCTTCGACCGAGGACAAAAATTTAGAAACTACCGTCGGCTTAAAACCTTAACAGAATATGTCTTGATTGACTCCGACAGAATCTCTGTAGAATGCTATCGCCGAAATCCACAAGGGACATGGGAATTTACAGCCTATACCCCCGAAGATACAACTACTAGCGAAACAGAAGCAGACCTTTATCTCCAAAGTATTGATTTCCATTGCTCCTTCGCTTTGCTGTATGAAGATGTTATTTTTCCTGAAGATGAAGAAAGTTAAGGACAGAACCAACTGTTATAAATAGAGCGCTTTTTTTCATCAATTATGAACGTTGTGTAGGGACGCAAAGCATTACAGGGAATTTTCACGAATCAATTAGGAAGCGCTCTATTATTGTTTTTATTATGGAGTAATAAAAATTCAATCATTCAAAACGCAATGTCATAAAGACAAATCTAGCAACAAAAACTCCGGCAATAATCCAAGTACCTAATGATACTTCTTGACCTTTACCTTGAAAAGCTTTAACTAATGGGTAGGAAATAAAACCGATCGCTAATCCTTCGGCGATGGAATAAGTAAGGGGAATCATAAACATGGTTAAAAATGCCGGAATTGCTTCTGATAAATCTTCCCAGCGAATTTCTGTAACTTGAGAGAGCATCATTGCGCCCACAATTACTAATGTCGGGGTAGTTGCAAAAGCTGGAATGGCTTGGAAAATTGGGATAAAAAACAATGAAAGCAGAAATAAAAGCCCAATAATAACGGCGGTAAAACCAGTACGTCCGCCTTCCAGTACGCCAGACACAGATTCTACATAAGGGGTAACGCTAGAAGTTCCAAATAATGGCCCGACGGTAGTTGCGATCGCATCTGCCATTAAAGCGCGATTGGCGCGGGGTAATTCTCCATCTTCGCCAATATAACCCGCCCGCATTCCTACCCCGGTTAGCGTCCCCACAGCGTCAAAAACATCTACAAACAAAAACACAAATAATACTGCCAACCAATCAATAAGATTACTAGCGTTAAGTTCCGATAGTCCGGTAATTGCCTGTCCAAGCAAATCTGTGGGTAACTGAGGCACGGCAAATATCCCTTGGGGTGGCGCAGCAACGCCCAAAATCCAAGCTAGGGCGGCGGTGGCAAAAATCCCTAATAACAATGCTCCTTTAACGTGCCGAACCACAAACGCTGAGGTAATTATTAGCCCCGCCACAGCCATTAAAGTCGCTGGTTGAGCTAAACTCCCAAAAGCAGTTTTGGTAGCTTCATTTGCCACAATTAGCCCCGCGCCCCCGGTTGCTGGATCTCCTGATAGTCCAATATAGGCAATAAATAAGCCAATTCCCGCCGCCGTAGAGTGTTTAATTGTATTAGGAATGGTTTTAATTAGTAAGCGGCGGACATCGGTAAATGTTAAAGCAATAAATATCAGTCCTTGCACGAATATGCAAGATAGAGCTAATCGCCAGTCAATTTTTAGCCCGATAACTACTGAAAAAGCAAAAAATGCGTTTGTTCCCATTCCAGGGGCTAAACCAAAAGGATAATTGGCAAACAAGCCCATGCAGAGCGATCCTACAGCAGAGGCGATCGCAGTGGCTACAGCTAATTGCGAAAATAAGTCTCCTTGCTGGTTAAGAAAAATAGCGTTGGATAAAATAATCGGGTTCACTACTAAGATGTAGCTCATCGTCATGAAAGTAGCGACCCCAGCGAGAATTTCGGTTTTAAAGTTGGTTTTGTAGTAGTCAAACTGAAAATAACGAGCGATCGCTCTTAGCCAATCATTTTCAAGTTCTGGGGGAATCTCTTTCTTTTTATCAATGCGATCGCTTTGAATGTTGCCGCTCATACTTATTGCTCCAAATATAGGTAGTATTCTAAATTCTTTCTCTCTAAGTTTTTGTAACGTTTTGAGCAGTTATTAATTTTTGGTTTTAAACTGCTATATCTCTTGCTAAATGGGCATTACAGAAATAAAAGCTAAGTTTACTATCGAAAGTAATGTGC
>JAPJOW010000120.1:0-8703 GCA_030826005.1 Aliterella sp. RAGGC_92 | reverse complement strand
TGCTAAATGGGCATTACAGAAATAAAAGCTAAGTTTACTATCGAAAGTAATGTGCGTCCTAAATTCAGGAGAAAACTGAGAGTGAAGTTAAAAACAGTATTTACACTGCTAAAAGAAACCGTTGAGGAATGGAATAAAGATAAAGCTTCACGATTAGCCGCCGCTTTAGCTTATTACACAGTTTTTTCTTTGTCACCCCTACTAATTATTGCGATCGCCATTGCGGGGGCAATATTTGGCGAAGAAGCTGCTAGAGGCGAGATTGTCGGACAAATTCAAGGCTTAGTTGGTAAAGATGGCGCTGAATTTATCCAGACAGCAATTGAAAGTGCGGCGAAACCCACTGAAGGCGGTGGTTTTGCTTCGGCGATTAGTGTTGTCGTGCTGCTATTTGGTGCGTCGGGGGTATTTTCGCAACTGCAAGACGCGCTAAATACAATTTGGGAAGTGCAACCCGATCCCAAAGCAGGTGCGGGGGGTTTTATTCGCGCTCGTTTTTTAGCCTTTTCAATGGTGCTAGGAATTGGTTTTTTGCTCTTAGTTTCTCTGTTACTTAGTGCGGCTTTGTCAGGAGTTATTGGTTATCTAGGTCATTTGTTCCCGGTAATTGCCTCGCTATTGCAAGTTGCTAATTTTGTTTTGGGTTTTATTGTTACAACTGTACTATTTGGTTTAATCTATAAATTTTTGCCCGATGTCAAAATTAAATGGAACGATGTTTTGATTGGTGCGGCAATTACATCAATGCTATTTTCTATCGGTAGATACTTTTTAGGCTTATATCTGGGTAATAGTAGCTTTGGTTCTACTTACGGTGCGGCAGGATCGCTGGTAATTATCTTAGCTTGGGTGTACTACGCAGCGCAGATTTTGTTTTTTGGCGCAGAATTTACTCAAGTATATGCTCGCAAGTATGGTTCGCAAATTGTCCCTAGTAAAAATGCTATACCTATAACTGCGGGCGATCGCGCCGAACAAGGTATGACATCGAACGATACAACTCGCCCTCCCAAACGCAAGTCTGCATCCACTAACTTTTTTAGTAATTTATTTAAGTCCTCAAGACGCAGAAGTAAGAATCGACGACCTTAACCAATTATGAAGAAAAAGCGGCGCTCCTCTGCAAATATCGTGCATTTTGTCAAAAAAAATGGACGGTTAAATATAGAAGGGTTAGGAGAGTGGTACAGCTACTGGAACGATCCCTACCATTTATTGCTTACGCTTCCTTGGGCGGGTTTTTTGGCGTTAATTTGCAGTGGGTATCTTCTTGCTAATGCTTTATTTGCCTTAGCTTACTTAGCTGGCGGCGATGGAATTGAAAACGCGCGTCCTGGTAGCTTCTCCGATGCCTTTTTTTTCAGCGTCCAAACTATGGCATCAATTGGCTACGGTGCGATGTATCCTAAGACAACTTACGCTCATATATTAGTAACGGCGGAATCTTTAGTTGGCTTGTTTGGCGTGACAATGGCAACGGGTTTAATGTTTGCGCGGTTTGCGCGACCGACTGCTAGAGTAGTTTTTAGCCGCAATGCCATAATTACACCTTTTGAAGGCGTACCAGCTTTAATGTTTCGCACTGCTAACCAACGCCGCAATTTAATTTTAGAAGCATCTCTGCGCGTGAGTTTAGCTAGAGACGAAATTACCGCCGAAGGCGATTTTATCCGCCGCATCTATGACTTGAAACTGCTTCGCAGTCAAAACCCTAGCTTTTCCCTCTCGTGGACAGCAATACACCCTATAGACGAACTTAGTCCGCTTTATAAAGCTTCCCCAGAATCGCTATTAGAAGATGAAACGACAATTTTAATTACTCTCACTGGGCTAGATGAAACGGTAGGACAAAATATTTACGCTCACCATACTTTTGCAACTAGAGATATTCTCTGGGGTATGCGTTTTGTTGATATCTTGGTTTGGAAGCCTAATGGCGATCGCTATATCGACTACAGCCACTTTCACGATGTCAAACCTTTATAATCAATCGAATACTTATGCCATTCTAGGGACGGGGGCGTTGGGTGGCTATTACGGCGCTTGTTTGCAACGTGCGGGTAAAGAAGTGCATTTCTTGCTTCATAGCGACTACGATCGCGTTAAGGATCGTGGTTTAATTATTGAGTCCCCGGACGATGACTTCAATTTACCCCGTGTTAATGCCTACAACAGCGCCTCTACAATGCCTAAATGCGATGTAGTGGTAGTGGCGCTCAAAACAACGCAAAATCATTTACTACCTCAACTTTTACCCCCAGTTGTGAAAGATAATGGGGTGGTGTTGGTTTTACAAAATGGCTTGGGAATTGAAACAGAAGTAGCTCAAATTGTCGGCGATTCTAGGGTGATGGGGGGTTTGTGCTTTCTTTGCTCTAATAAAGTGGGCGCAGGGCATATTAAGCATTTAGACTACAAAGAAATAAAGTTAGGGGAATATAACCCTAATTATCAACCTGGCGGTATTTCCGAGCGAATGCAAAGTATTGGCGCGGATTTTGAAAAGGCGGGGATTCCGATTAAACTTGCAGATGACTTGTTACTAGCTAGGTGGCAAAAATTAGTTTGGAATATCCCTTACAACGGGCTTTCGGTGATTTTGGATGCGACAACCAATGAGTTAATGGCAGATATTAATACTTTGGCTTTAGTGAGAGAGTTAATGGTTGAAGTAGTTGCAGGGGCGAAAAAATGCGATCGCCTAATTCCCGATAGTTTTATTGACGAAATGCTCGATCATACTGCTAAAATGAAGCCCTACCGCACTAGCATGAAAATTGACTACGACGAAAAGCGAGTTTTGGAAGTAGAAGCAATTTTTGGCAACCCTTTACGGATGGTGCATAGTGCAGGTACGCAGTTACCGAGAATTGCTACACTTTACCAACAACTAAAGTTTCTTGATGCCAAAAATCGTGTCAAGAATAAAGACTAAAATATTATGGAAGCAATACAAGCATTACGGGGTACGCGGGATATATTGCCCACAGAGATAGAATACTGGCAAAAAATAGAAGAATGCGCCCGAAATATTCTCAATAATGCCAATTATCAAGAAATCCGTACCCCAATTTTTGAACAAACCGAGTTATTTAAGCGCGGAATTGGCGAAGCGACAGATGTTGTGGGGAAAGAGATGTATTCTTTCAATAGCCGCAGCGAAAACTATTCAATTACTTTACGCCCCGAAGGTACAGCCGGAGTAGTACGGGCTTATATTCAAAACAATCTCTACGCTCAAGGAGGAGTTCAGCGCCTCTGGTACACTGGAGCAATGTTTCGCTACGAACGTCCCCAAGCTGGCAGACAAAGACAATTTCATCAGTTAGGGTTAGAAGTGTTGGGTAGTGCCGATCCTAGAGCCGATGTTGAAGTAATTGCGATCGCTACCGATATTTTACAGACTTTGGGTTTAAAAAATCTCCACTTAGATATCAATTCTGTAGGTAATACTGAAGATAGACAAAACTATCGTCAAGCTTTGGTTGACTACTTTACTCCTTACAAAGATGAATTAGACGCAGATTCAAAAGAGCGTTTAACTCGCAATCCTTTACGCATATTGGATAGTAAAGATAAGCGTACTCAAGAAATTGCGACTGGTGCGCCGAGTATTTTGAAGT
Organism: Aliterella sp. RAGGC_92; assembly: GCA_030826005.1. GTDB lineage: Bacteria > Cyanobacteriota > Cyanobacteriia > Cyanobacteriales > Chroococcidiopsidaceae > Aliterella. The sequence goes on along the minus strand of JAPJOW010000120.1, from coordinate 5,080 downwards.
ATTTGGGGGCGTATTCGCAGCAACATTTCGAGAAAGTACAGCAGTTGCTTACAAGTTTAGATATTGCTTACAATATAAATCCGCGCTTGGTGAGGGGTTTAGATTACTACACGCACACCGCTTTTGAAATTATTTCTGAAGACTTGGGGGCGCAAGCAACAGTTTGTGGTGGCGGTCGGTATGATGGATTAGTAAAGCAATTAGGAGGTGCAGAAACTCCGGCGGTAGGTTGGGCGATGGGTTTAGAGCGTTTAACTATCTTGCTACAACAACTGCAACCATTACCCGCGCCAGTAATAGATTTTTATGTAGTTTCTAAAGGCGATGAGGCGGAAGCGCAAGCCCTTAAATTAGCGCAAAAGCTACGTCAACAAGGGTTTAGCGTCGAATTAGATTTGAGTGGGAGCGGGTTTAAAAAGCAATTTGCACGAGCCGATCGTAGTGGCGCGATCGCGTGTTTAATTATAGGAGAGGAAGAAGCTGCTAGTAATAGTGTCAAACTAAAATGGATGGCATCAAAAGAACAAACAGCAACTTCTCAAGCCGATTTACTTGCCAAGGTAGGCGAGTTACGCCAGCAACTCGATAGTCATAAAACTTAAAATTGTGACTTTTAGACAAACTTAATTTTGCCTCTTTCTTCCAACTGCCAATGTATTTGTTCTACAATAGCCGATACTTTGGCAGGCTTTGCAAGTATAAAACTTGAATAATTTTCGCTATAACCATCGCAATCAAACAAATTTTGTAATTCTTGATACTTAGAAGTTGGTATGTTTAGATTTTCCTTTGGGACTAACCAATAATTTTCATCATCTCCATCGATAACTAAGTAGTCATAGCTGACTGCTTTTTTTAAAATAACTTGCTGGCGATCGTTAATAAAAAAAGAAACTTTAGTGGTAGTATACGCAGTTAATACATTTGGTTCGCTATTATAAATATCAACTAGCTCGTCATATAACGAATTTATAAACTTCAATACACCGCGTTCTTCAAGCTTCCATTCTCGCTCATTAGGTAGCATTGACACTCTAGCAGGCTTGTCTAAACGATAATCGTCAAATTCTAATTCATATTCATCGCATTCAAATAATAATTTAACTGTTTCGTATCTATATTGATCGATTTTGAGGTTAGCTTTTGGTAGCAGCCAGTAATTGATATCGCTATCATGAACTAGACAATAATTACCATTACCTATACTTGCAAGTACAAGTGGCTCGTTTTTATTTACGCTGGATATACTTTCAGGCTTTACCGAAACTTTCACAGCACTACTTAATATTGAGCTAGGTTCGCTATTATAAATTTCAACTACTTCTTTTTCTTCTAAAATAACGATACTATCTTCGTTAACTTCGTTAGAACTATCTATTTCAATTTTTGGTAGCTTCTGCTGCGAATACTTTTTCTTGCTAGTCTTTTTTTGATTTAAGGTATATGTTAATTCTTCTACTAAATTATGTTGCTTTTGTAATTGAGCATACAAGTCAAGAATTGTTTGACGTTGATTTTCTAGCAAATACTCAACTTCTCTAACTTTTCTACTTTTTCGAGACAGCTTAAGAACTCTTAAATATAATGCTACACATAATATTAGTAATAACCAGCTAAACCAGGTCATAGTTATAAACAAAAAAATTTTATGAGATAAATTTAAGTATGCCTAGTTCTTCAACTATCCATTTTCTATCTTCCGTAGCTAGAGAAATCAGTTTAGTAGGTTTTAATAGCACAAAGCTTGAGTAATCTGGTTGATAATCATAACAGTCAAATAAATATTTAAGAGTTTGGTATCTATATTCGCTAATTCTCATGCTATTTTTGAAAAATAACCAGCAATTGTTATTTTTATTATCATACACAACCCAATAATTAGATTTAGTTGCTACTTCTAGAACTATTTGCTGACTAATACCAGCACGGTTTCTATTAATGCTGTTTGTAGTTTCTAATACTTTAATCGCCTCTTTTTCTAAAAGCTGAGGATTATTGTTATAAACATCTAACCACTCACTATATGCTAAAGAATTAACGCTACTTTTTACAGATTCAACAGGTTGTTCCTTGTTGCTTTCTTTTTGGTTAGTATGGGGAGGTTTTAAGGTATTAGTAAATTTTAAAACTCCTCGTTTCTCAAGCTTCCATTCACTTTGATTATCAAGCATTGATACTTGAGCAGGTTTATCTAATTTGAAGCTATCGTACTCTATTTCATAATCATCACAATCAAACAATAACTTGACGGTTTCATATCTATATCGATCGATTCTTAGTTTGGCTTTTGGGAGCAACCAATAGTTAATATCTATATCATAAATAATCCAGTAATTACCATTACCAACATTTGTTAGTACAACTGAGTTGCTATTAATTTCTGTAATACTTTCTTGCTTAACCGATACCTTCACAGCTAGGCTTAGTAAAGAATTGGGATGTGTATTGTAATTTTCAACTAATTCTTGTTCTTTAAGTGCCATGATATAACAATTATTTAGTTCATAAACTTTCTTTACCGATATAGTTAACGGATTTAAGCTTCTACAGAAAATTCTAGTATACCTGGTTCTTCAAGTTGCCATGTTTGCTCGTCAGCAGAGAGAGGAATTACTTTAGCAGGTTTTACTAGCTTGAAAGATGAATATTCTGCTTGATAACCATTGCATTCAAATAATGCTTTAGTTGTTTCATATCTATATTGATCGATCTTCAGCTTGCTTTTTGGTAGTAACCAATAATCTATTCCTACATCATCGTGTATTACCCAATAATTAGAGTTATTAGCTTTTTCTAAAATTATTTTTTGACTGCTATCTGTATGTCTTCTATTAATACTATCTGTAGGTTCAGAAACTTTAATTGCTTTTTGTTCTAACAGTTTTGGATTAGTGTTGTAAGTATTTACTAATTCAATATAAGCTAAGTTTTCTAGCGGTTGAGTTAGGTCCGTTGGAAATATATCAGTAGACTGACTAAAGGGATTAATATCGGTTTCTAAATCGTTAAGCTGATTAGAGGAGTAGTTTTTAGAAAACTCAATCGAACTATTACTACTTTGGGCTGCTTTTAGCTTATTTTCAAGAGTATTAACTCTTTCTGAAAGAGCTTCAATACTTGCCTCTAAATAAATATTATTATTGTTAAAACTCCTAAATTCGCGACTACTTACTTCAGAAGGTTGATTAGCTGATGAAGTTGTTTGATAATTTAGTAACTCAGTATATTTATCTTCTAACAATTTAAGTTTATTACTGTATTTTTCGTTGTTAAGTTCAATTCTCTCATTGATTTTTCTATTCTTAAGAATTGATAATGCGATCGCACCTCCACTAACTGCTAATGCAAGTATAGAAAGTAGTAAGGGAAGCATATTATCAGAATTTGTGTCCTGACTTGCATTGCTTTGCGTACTCACTGGAGAGTTTACCTCAGCAGGACTAATACGAGGGGGGGTTGTAGGTTCTCCCATAACCGCATTATTAGAACCAGCAAATAAAACTATCACTAAACCTACAGCAAAATAATACTTAATTAATCTCTGTTTCTCCATTTTTCTGCCCACCTTTTACCTAGTACACTTAACAACGCTTTAAGAGCTAAAATAAAGGGTGGCTCAATCCTAATATCATCAGTGTTTCCCCGTATTTTGAGCAAAGACGCGGTTAATTCTTTGCTAGTATCGCTCCACAATTTTTGATTTTCTAACCTATCTTGCTCTAAAGAATATTCCCTTAGTATTTTGTAGCTTTCTAAAGGCTTAATACCTTCAATTTGTAACACTCGTAAAGCCACATGAAAAGCGTAAAGAAACTTAGGAAGTTGTCTTAATTCTTCTGGTATAGAGAAGTTTTCTATTTTTTCTTCTACCGCAAAACTATCTATTTCGTTATTTACAATACTCAAACGAGAATTCCAATCTATAGGTTTGCCATTAATGCTACATACTTCGCCAGCAATTAAAATTAAATCCTCTTTTTTTGTTAATCCTGCAAGCTTACTTTCACTTAAAACCAACCCGCAAGCTACTTCATCTTTAGGTGCAAAACTCAAAACAGTGTCTTCATGAGTATCATCAAATTTTGACGCTAAACTCATAATTTTACTTAATAACTCGTTAGCTTCCGAATTGCGATTAAATCTTCCTCCTTCGGCTAACCAATGCAAAAAGCGAGAACCATTTCCACCTAAATAAACTGGGGTAATTTTATTTTTGTTATACTTACCTTCGGTGTGCAAAACTTGCAGAAGTATACCCACATAATAATAAAGTCCAGCCGTTCCGATTGCTGTTAGTTGAATAAGTTCTTGAAACTCTTTATCCTCTGCAACTAAATCTCGTTGATGATTGAGCCAGTAGTCACCTTTTTGGCGCAGCAAAACATCTAACTTTGCAGAAAACTTTGCTCCTTTTAAATTTTGCCATTGAGATATATCTACTTCAAAATGGCGTTTGAGAAATTTAGGATTTAACTCTAAAAATTGAGCAAATAAGTCTTTTCCTGCTAGTTGAACTGAACATTGATGAACGAGATTATTTTCTTCCCAAATTGAAATATCAGAGCTTCCACCACCCATATCTATACAGGTGCTATTAACTAAATTGAATCCTTCTTTGTCAGCAAAATATTGAGCAACCGCTAAACTTTCAGTCCGATAATGTTTAAGATTACTTTCCTCTGGACAGCTTTGTTCTATTCCTGTTTTAGCTTGGATTTCTTTAGTTATATCTTGCCAAGTTTTAGCATATCTAGTTTTATCAATTTTAGAAAAAGCTGAAGGAAAAGATAAAGACCATTGAATTTTTTTTACATCGTTTCTAGCGGCTACAGCAGTAATTTGTAATCCTAGGTTTTTTAAAAACAATCGATTAAAGTTAAGGTTTTCTCTTGACCATTTTAAGTAAGTTTTAATTCCTTCTTCGTCAGGCTTAAACGTAGAACTATCTTTAGGAATATAAATTCGTCCGTCTAAAACTTGTCTAGTTTGCTCCTCGCTGCTTCTTGAGCTTTTTTTAGTAGTCAAAACACTAGAAAGAGGAAATAAAGGCTCGGTGGGAATAAAATAATTAATCATAACG
>JAPJOW010000119.1:1194-12790 GCA_030826005.1 Aliterella sp. RAGGC_92 | reverse complement strand
CGCCTACCCCTTTTATTTGCGTTTTTGCAAGCTCCAATTTCAAGACGGCTTAGTCAAACGCGCCCAAAATTGCGAACCACCACGAGGACGGGGAGAATAACCAATTTTACCTCCCCACCGCTCGATAGTAATTCGGCAAAAATAAAGCCCCAATCCAGCTTTTCCGACTTTATTTCTACCCTGAGAAAACTTTTTAAATAAATTATTAGCCATTTCCGGCGGTACGCCCGCACCTTCGTCCATTACAGACACTAAAATATCCTTATCTTCTTGTTGCAGATCGATCGTTACGGTAGAATTTGGCGGACTGTGGCGAAAAGCATTTTCAACTAAATTAGTTAATACGCGATCTAAGCGCGACTTTTCACCTACAACTTTCCATTCTTGAGCCGCATTCACATTTGCGCCTAATTCCAAGTTAATTTGGTTGGCTTTGAAATTTGGCTCTAAAGCTTCGATTACATCTTTCGCACAGGAAAGTACATCTGGCGATTGCTCTGGATCGACGGTAAAAGCTTCTAAAGACTCTACTTCCGCAGAAAAAGCATTTAATATATCTTTAATCAATGTTTCTTGTTTAGTAGCTTGCTTTTTCCCGGTTGCTAAATACTCTATACCTTTAGGGGTCAAGTTTTGAAAGCTCAATAGATCGAAGCAGCATTTAATCGCTGTCAATTGCCCGGCTAAATCGTGAATAATACAATGAATGAGAATTTCTTTTTTTTGGACTTCTTTGACTAACTTTTGATAATTTAGGTTGCTTTCTCGGCACTTTTGCAGCAAAAATTGTTTTTCTTGATAAGCTTCTTCAACTAAAGAAATTAACAATAGTTTTGTATTATTTAAACAAAAGACTGAAGCTTCAAAGTGATACTCTTGACCCGAATCATCTACTTCAGTCCAGAGCGGCGATGTTAATTTTGGGCTGCTATTATTACTCGTCCAAAATTCTTCCGCATCAATAATAAAGTTTTCTAAAAAGGGAAACTTTGTCCCCGGCGATAATTTTTGCTGTCCTGGGGCTTCTGGGTAAAACTTAAGAAACCAATCTGGGATTGCGCCAACCATTTTAAAATAGCCGTCGTCCAATAATTCCATAACGACTATATCTAGAGCGGCAAATAGATCGGCTTCAATAGATTGCATCATGACTTTACCCTACAAAAATAAGTCTTCACTGGAGCAGAAATTGCAGATTGGATCGCTATCGATTCTAAAAAATCCTTTTGCCTATTACCAATTCTATCAAACGTATTTCGATCGATTAAAATTTCCCTAGGACTAACTCGCTCTCTTAGTTGCGTTAGCAAATCTACAGGATGCCCAATTGCAAAAAAAGTTTTACTTGCTTTGCTACCGATTAAGCCTAAAACTACAAAGCCAGAAGTAATACTAATTGCAATCTCCAGTGCTTTATTTGGTTGACGGCGCTGGTTTAGTTCTTGGATAGACGAAAACATTTGGAATGCCGAAGCGATCGCTTGCAAAGGATGATAGCCTGTAGAAGGCAAAATACCAAACAAGCTGATTACAGTATCGCCAATTATTTTGTCAATCATGCCTGCTTCATCAAGAATTGATTGAACTATAGGCGATAGATAAAGATTTAATGTTTTAAAAGTTTCTTCCGGCGGGTTGTTTTGGCTATAAGCTGTAAAGTTACAAATTTTAGCAGTTAAAAGCGTCACATCCCGGCGTTCGCCTTGCTCGTTTAAAGCTAGTAAACCTTGAGCCAAGTTTTCTTTTACTTCTTTGTCTAAGTATTGATTGATTATTTTAGATTGTTTGTTTCTCAGTAAGTTCAGATCGTTGCCTTTTTGTTGCAACAGTTGGTGGCGATCGCGTTCTTGACTTGCATCTAATAGCAGTACCCAGTCGCCCTCACTTCCTGAAAACAGATGTATATCAGCGCAAAACCCTTGTTCGACATGAGTAGAGGGTAAAACTATTGTTGTATCGCTCAACGGTAATAATCCTTCTAACAAGTGAACTTGTTTGCACGCTAGTTCTGCTGATTGTAGATTATCAATACCATAGGCTGATAAATTCCCTCCCCAACTTAATAAATATCCATCCTTACCGATTAATAGGTAAGCAAGCGCTCGGCTTTCAATAATCAAGTTATTTAGGTAATTAAGCACTACCGCCGGGATATTTTCATTCATTACTTTTCCAACATTTTTTCTGTTAAGTTTAAAAATGCTTGCTCCACACCCAGCCCTGTTTTTGCACTACTTTTAATTATTCGCCAATCTTGCGCTTTTAGCTCATCTAGCATCGTTTCTTCTATTTCCCAATCTTCCGTAAGATCGGATTTATTTAATACTAAGATAAATGGCACTTTGCCAATAGCTGCATCTACTTTTTTTTGCAAGCATATAGCTCTTTCTAAAGTATGTTTGCGCGTACCATCTACTACTAAAAAGTAACCTGAAGCACCGCGCAAGTAAGACATTTGCACTTTTTGAAATTCATCTTCGCCGTGAATATCCCAGAGGATTAGATTGACTTCTTGTTCGGCAAACTTAATTAGTTTTTTATCAATTTTTACTCCTACTGTAGAGTGATAAATATCTGAGTATATACTTTTGACAAAACGTGCTACTAAGCTAGTCTTTCCGGTTGCAAAAGCACCTACCATACAAATTTTTTTCTGAATCATCGATTATTTATTTTTGAACTAATTTATCAGTTAAAAAAATATTGAAAGTAACACTGCGATTAACTTCTTCTTGAGATTGACTTTCTGTATTCCGTAAGGGTTGTTTTGCACCTACACCTATAGCAATAATGTCTTGATTAACCAATCCTTGAGACTTTAACTTAGATAACATTGCATAAGCGCGGTTTTGGCTCAGTAGTAAGTTTTTATCTTCTGCCCCACTGGCGCTGGTATGCCCGATAATTTGAATGCGTGCTACTTTGTTATGCAAAGGCGCAGCATTTGAGAGTTCATCGATTTCTCTAACTAAGTTGTTTATTTCCTGTTCTTGTCCAGGTATAAGTTTACTATTACCTTCTTGAAAAATTATTATTTGTTTTTCTATATTTTGTTTAAGATTTTGTAATTGTTGGTAATCTATTTGGACTAAATTTCGATCGTTATACTTAGTAATTCCTGAAATAGCTGTTACTAATTTTTGCGTATCGATAATCCATTTTCGCTCTGCTGAACCTTGAGCCGATAATACCCCATTTTCATCTATTTTTAAAGAGACTGTTGGCGGTGGCTTGAGGATTTGATGAATTCTTGCCGTAAATATACTAGGTTCAAAAGATAAGTAAGGCTCCCAATGGCTAACAACAGCTTGAGGATTGATTTTTGCAGCTTGTAAAATTTGCAAGGGATCGGCAGCTAAAGGATCGCGCAAGCCAAAAACTTGATACTTCCCGTGACGTTTTTCATAACCCGTAACTACCATACCAGGCTGTTGATTTAAGGTGTCAATATAAGCTGTCCAACGCTGGTTTTCTTGATAAGAAATAAACCCCCAAGCAGCTAAAGCTAAGAGTATAGAACCGCCGATTATTGGTAGTAAAGGAGAGCTTTTTTCTTTCTTGATTGCGTACTGGGCTTGCAAGCATTCTTCTAAATAATCTCTACTAGCTTCAAAAGGTTCATTATCACCATCAAAAGCCGCAAGTTGGGGACGAAAATCATTATGGATTCTTTTTATGACATCTTGAAAAACTAGCCTTAATTCTTGGGGTGCGTTTCCTCTAATTACTCCAGCTAAAATGGCTTCGGAATCTTCTTCTATCCAAATAGTTAATTCCCCAAAGCGCAAAGTTTCTAAGCCGTCGCCTTGTTGGATATTAAAAGAATCTTGCACAAAGTCTTGAATAGCTCTAAGCATTGCGGAAACTAAATCTGCATCTTGAGCCGCTACTAGGTCTGCTACAATATGCTGCAAAACTAAGCTAGTGTTTCTATGAATGAGAAAGACTTGCTCGACGCGATAAAGCAAGGTGCGGAGTAGAACAACTTCAGCAAAAGATTTACCTGTTTGTTTAGCTTCAAGTCGCCATTTAAAACTTTGAGGAGATAAGCTATGCTCTAAAGTTTGATTGAGGGATTGAACTAAGGTGCTAATAGCTACATTAATAGCTTTACGAATGGCGGGGCCAATTACCGGGAAGATAGCATTGGCAACAACGTTTATATCTTGTTTAACCGATAGTTGTAAAGCTTCTTCAATAGTGGGTAATAGAGCTTTGGTAAGTTTTTCTTGTCTTTGCAGCGATAGTAAAATAATTGCTTCGGGAATTACCTTACTTAAGTCTTCTGCATATACCTGGGGATTGTCTAAACGCTCTTGCAATTGCTCTAGCTTGACTTGCTCTGGACTCAATAATAATTGACGCAGTTGATCTAAAGCGACTTCGCTAGGATCTTTTGGACGATCGCCTGGTGCGTCGTTATTAATATTGGGATTGAGGATTAGTTCGCGCAGTTGAGCAATTTCATCTTCTCCGGCGGGATTTTGGTCTAAAGAAGCTGAATTGTTAGTTAAAAGCGATCGCAATTGAGAAATCGCTTCATCCTCTGGTGCGGTTTCCTCCTTTGATTCGGGTAGCAGCAAATTCCGCAATAGCGCGATCGCTTCCTCATCTGTCTCTGGGGAATTATTAGCACCATTAGAGGAATAGTCAGCCAATGCCTATCACCTAAAATTAAATTGCAAGACGGCGTTTATTTAAGTGCAGAGATACGATCTACATTTGGTGCAGTTATCAGCCTAGCACTGGTTGAGCTAGGCTAAGTATTAAAAATTACCTACTAACTATTTATTAGGCATTTCAAACTCGTTGTTTAGTTGCATTGCTACTTGCGTTAACAATGCGGCTAAAGTAGAACGATCGGTTTTATCGCTCCGCAACTCTTGAACTTCGCGATCGATGACGCTTAGTATAGATTCATACTTTTGGCGCATATCGTCATCTAGGCTTTTTGATTGATCGAGAATTTGCTGACGCAATTCGCGCTGTTTTTGATTGCTTTGCTCGTCTAATTGTCCGAGTTTTTTCTCTAAGGATTTGGATGTATCTTTAAGTTCTTGAGCGATTTCTTTGGTTGTTTCATCTCTTTGCGATTGCTCGGTTTTTAGCCCTTCATTTAGCGCTTCTACTTCTTGCTTGATGTACATCTCCAAAGAATCCAAGCGTTTTTTTATGTCATCTCGGATACTACTGCATTCTTTTACTAAACGGTCTTCTAGGCGATTAAATCTCTTTTCATAATCGCGCATTTGCCCGCCAAAGAGGATATCGCGGACTTTATCTAAGTTACCTCCGCCCGCTAAATCGGCAGCAGAAATTTGAGATTTATTTATTCCTTGCATCATTCCTGATTTTGATTGTTCTACAGCAATATAAGTAATATGTTCGTCTTCAGAATTGTTCATAATTTTTACTTGTTTTTGGATAGGTTCTCTTTCCGCATTTTGTTGTTCTACCACTACATAAGTGATGTATTCATCTTCAGAATTATTCATGTATTTGGGTCTCTGTTAAAGTTTTCTACTATTATTTTTTATTTTTGCCACTCCTGTATCAGTGTATTAGTTTAAACACTTTCCCTAAATATTTCTTGTTTGCAAGCTAATTTAAAAACAGCAATACTACGTTGTCAACTAGAATAGCCCATTCTAGAGATTTCGCTGTATTTTCGCTAGGCAAAAAGCTTATATATATGTGACAAAAATTAGTAACAATAAATTAAGTAATTAACTTTATTAGAAATTGACCTCGCGCCGATTGGGAAGGGTAATTGTATTAATATTTACTTGTTTTGTATAGACTGTTAAAAACTAAACAACTTAAATACAAGCGTGGCAAAACTTTGTTTTACCACGCATCAGTAATATTACCGAAAGTTAGCTAATGAAAGTTACAACTTAAGCTTGGGGAGCAAAAGAGGTAGGGGCAAAGCTGCCATGTAAACCGTAGGGGATATGGTGTTTGAGGTGCAGTCGAGCGATAGCGCTAGAGCGCCCGCAGGGCTTCGCGCCTTTATGCAGATCGAGAGCATCTAAGATAACGATGTCCGAACGATGACGAGTGGAGTCATAAACTACCGTCAGCAGCCAACCATCATCCTCACTTTGGGCATTAGGACGCGCTACAAAAATTGGTTCGCTGACAAAGCCGCGCGGCGCAACGCTCCACAACTGGCGCTCTTTTGACTCTAGATCGATTTTTAAAATAGCTTGCAAAGGCGCATTACCTGCTTCGCCATCTGCCGCAGCCATATACAAATAGCGATAAGGACGACCGACATTTTCGGCATTTATACTAGGAAACTCGCAGCAACGGCTTTCGACTAATTCCCGCGCTACAGATTTATCGTTCAAATTAAGATGAAAGCGCCACAATTGCCCAGGTTTAAGCGCGTCAAAATCTACTTGACGAAAATCACTTTGAGGCTCTACTTCGGGGAAAGTTTCGTAGCAAATAGAATCAATATAAATATCCCCATCTTGCTCGAAAGCATTAGCGTGGTGGAAAACAAACCCCGAATGAGTTTCAAGAACCTGCATAGGTTTTTTACTGTCGCGGGGAATAATAACAATCCGCGTGGGTTGGTTGGGTTGAAACTTAATGCACTCCGCCGCGCCGCGCATTCCTAAAACAAAAGGAATGGGGTTAAAAGCAACGGGATTTTGAAAAAATATGCAGTAGTTGGGCGTAATGGCAAAATCGTGAATGAAAGCAAAACCCGGAACGCTATGAGCGTGTTCTCTAATAACTTCTCCGGCGGGGTTGAGTTCAAAAATAGTAATAGTTGTCGATAATCCCGGCTTGATAGAGAAGTTGACTAAACTTGGTTCGCCGTTATCAAACTTAGAACTAGGATCGAAACGGGGATGAGCGGCAAAAGCTTCGCCATCAGCCAAAACGCCGTTAAAAGACTCTTTACCCAAGGTTTCTAGGGTATAAGGATCGAGGCGATGAGGATCGGCAGCTTCCCACAATGCTAGGAGTTTATCACCCCAGTAGATAACATTGGTGTTGGCGATATTTTTCAGGCGCAAATCGAAAGCATTTGCCAGCCAGCCGCCAGGTTTTTGCGTGCCAAAAACGCCGCGATAGAGAATTTTTTTGGCTTTTTGTTCTTCAACAAAGGCGGTAGTACGAATAAAGCGGTTGCGGAAGTAAGCGCGACCATTAGAAAAGGCGATCGCGCTAATTATACCGTCGCCATCAAAAGGATGGTGGAGGCGATGACCTTCAATATCTAGTAAGCCTGGCCCATTACGAAATAAAGTACCGTTAAGTTCCGGTGGGATTTCCCCTTCAATATCTTCTATCCAGTAATCTTCTTCGTGCGTAACTGATTCGTAGCCTTTTTGCCAATCTTGGCGATCGTAGGATTTGGGCGGGACGGTAGAAGCGCGTTCGTGGAGTTGCATAAATTAATTTTGATAACTATCAATCTACAGGTTCTTTAGCGGGTTCTGGAATTAAGGATTGGGGGACAAAATCGGGAATAATGCCTTGACCATTGGGAGCGCTGGCTAAAACTGGCGCAGTTTGTTCGGTATCTTTATCGGGTAGCCAGTTAAGAAAAGGTAGCGGTAGTAAGGTGGAAACGTTGGCAATAATTACTAATATCCACAAATTGTCAAAGTTGGTTTGAGCAATACCTAATAGGTGCATTAATCCCGCGCCTAGTTGGTAAGAAACCATTGAAGCAAGGTTAGAGACAGACATTAGTAAAGCAAATAGAGTTGCTTCGACACCAGGGGGACATAAACGCGCTGCTAATACTAAAACAGGCATATAAGCAATTTGTCCCATTACCGTCAGCACTAAGCTATCGCCCAAACTAAACCAGCGATCGCCTATTCCCAAACTGCGGTTAGCATGAGTTACAAGCAGCAGCATAGTCATACCTAACACCGCCGATAGCAAGGTACTCCAGCCAAAGATGACGCGAAAAGGCACGGCTTTGAGGTAACGCTGGAATATCCAAATTCCCACTATCGAGGCAATACTTGTAACTAAGCGCACTCTGCCTAAAAATTCTGGCGGAAACCCTAATTCGTTGGTGGTGAAGAAGAAAAACGCAGCGTCCGCCGTTGGTGTAGCTTGCCAAATAAATACAAAGGCTGCGGGTAGCCAAATCGCTTTTTGGGTAACAGCTTGGCGCAGTTGTTTGATTTGATCTTTAACGGTTAGCCAGTTGTGATTTACATCAGTGACTTTTTGCACTGGTACTTCCGAAATAAACCAAGCGGCGGCGGAGACAATTAAGGGAAATAAGGCGGTAATTCCAAATACCGTGCGCGTGGTGAAATGCTCTAAAAGTAAGCCGCTAAAGTAAGCAGTAATTAAGCTTCCCACCGCCGTAGTTCCCCAGCAGAGAGACTGTAACGATCCTGCTTCCGCTTGGGATTCTACTCTAGCGCGTTCTACTACTAAGGAATCTACAATTACATCGCTAATAGCGACAGAAAGAGAACCAAGAGCGATCGCGCAAGTTGCGGCAATGGGGGTATGTACGACGGTTGCTAGAGCGATCCAGGATACTGTACCAATGATTCCTGACAACACTAAGTATGGTCTGCGCCGATAGCCAAATATTGGCAATCCATCGGACAAAAAGCCGAATAGCGGTTTGATAATCCAAGGTAAGGCAACGATCCCAAATAAAGCCGATACGTTGGCGGGACTTAAGCCTAGTTCGTCTTTAAGAAAGAAGCTAACGGCTAACCGCGCTAATCCTAAGATACCTTGAACGAAATATACAGTAAGAATGGCGATTAACTCGGTGCTTGGTTGTTGACCGAAGAAAATTTTTTCTTTTACTGAGTCTTTGACCTTGGACAAGCCAGAGGAGGAAATCAGCATTGATTAATATTTTTTAAGAATTATCGACTTTTATATCATATCTAACCTAGCTGAAAACCACTGCCCCTAGAGCGATATCTATTGTCTAGGACATTTTGAGCCAGTTAAATACTTGTTCGGCGGTGAGGTTGAGGGGAATACTGTTAGGTACGGGGATGCGATCGCTCTCTGTACAAAATATGGGCGCTTGGTTGGGCAAAAAAACTAAAATAGAGCGATCGTCTGGATCTATCAGCCAGCCTAGTTGACAGCCATGTTGGAGGCAGTAAAGAATGTTTCCGGTGACGCGGTTTGAGCTTTGCTCTGGTGATAATATTTCAATTGTCCAATCGGGGGCAATTTTTACATCGTCTATGGGTTCGCCATTGTTATCAAATTCAATATTTTGCCACAGCAAAACCGCAACATCAGGAACAATTGAGCGATCGCCAAAGGTACAACGCAACTCTGGGAAGGCATAGGCAATCTTTTCGTTCTCCGTTACATTATTGACAGCGTTACAAGCTTTTATCTGTAATCGGCTGTGTCTGCTTTTGGGCATAGGTTTTTGAAAAATTTGACCTTTGATATATTCACTTGCAGGCTTTGTTTCTGGTAGCTGCAAAAATTCCTCAAGTGTAAGGGGTTGGGTTGTAGTAGTCATAATTAGTTGGTTTTTTTGTTAGTCAGGATTGTTTTAAGAAAAACCAAGACTTGGGGGGTCTGCCCCCCAAACCCAACGGCAACAAAGCGGGAAGCACAGCTACACCGCTTTTTGCCTCCCCATCAGGGGACGGTTGCGTCCCCCAAACCCCCTCCAAAAGGGTTTTATCTTGGAGTACGCAAGCTTTGGGCAGTAGACTTGTATTTGGGTCTGACCGGGAGCTTTAATTTAATTAATATTTGACTCCCCCAAACCCCCTGCAAAAGTGTTTTATCCTGGAGTACGCAAGTTTCAGGCAATAGACCTCTATGCGGGTCTGACTGCGAGATTTAATTTAATTGATGTTTATCTAGACTTAATTACAAAACGCCTTTGGAACTGGGAATTGCCCCGTTACGCCTAGGATCGATTTCCATTGCTAGGCGCAGGCTACGCGCAAAGGCTTTAAAGGTTGCTTCAATAATATGGTGGGAGTTGATGCCGTCTAATTGACGAATGTGCAATGTCATTTGACTGTGATTGACGATCGCAACAAAAAATTCTCTCACTAATTGCGTGTCGTAAGTGCCTACTCTTTGGGTGGGAATTTGCAAGCCGTAGCTTAAATGTGGTCTGCCTGAAAAATCCATTGCAACTTGGATTAAAGCCTCGTCCAAGGGCGCGAGAAAGTTCCCAAACCGGGCAATTCCTTGGCGATCGCCTAGGGCTTTTCCTAATGCTTGTCCTAAAGTAATACCAACGTCTTCATTGGTATGGTGATCGTCTATTTCTAGATCCCCCGTTGCTTGCACGTCTAAATCTATTAGCCCGTGAGAGGCGATTTGGTGCAGCATATGATCGAGGAAAGGTACGCCCGTATTGGCATTGCATTTGCCCGTACCATCTAAATCGACACTGACTTGTATATCAGTTTCCTTTGTCTTGCGATGAATAGAAGCGGTGCGTGTAGGAGCATTAGAGAAAGAGGATAAGATTTGGCGATCGCTTGTCTGCATAAAACTATTTTCCAACCAACTATTAATTCTATTATCTTGGCTAAAACTGTCGCTTGATGCAGTTATTGCTCTTTACATCCCCATAATTTCGTATCCGGCATCGACATACAAAATTTGCCCGGTAATTCCACTTGCTAAATCGCTACACAAAAAGGCGGCGGCGTTTCCTACTTCTAACTGCGTTACCGTGCGCCGCAAGGGTGCAACTTCTTCTACGTGATGAATCATATCTAAAATTCCCCCAACGGCAGAAGAAGCTAAGGTTCTAATTGGCCCTGCGGAAATCGCGTTTACTCGAATATTTTGCGCCCCTAATTCGGCTGCTAAGTAACGCACGCTCATTTCTAACCCGGCTTTAGCTACTCCCATGACATTGTAGTTGGGAATTGCTCGTACTCCCCCTAAATAGGTGAGCGTCACAATACTACCGCCTTCGGTCATCAATGGTTTTGCCGCACCGCTTAATTGCGCTAAAGAATACGTGCTAATTTCTAATGCTTGATTGAAACCCGCTCTTGAAGTATTGCTAAAGCCGCCCGTTAAGTCTTCTTTATTGGCAAAAGCTAGACAGTGAATGAGAATATCTAATTTGCCCCATTTATCGGCGACTTCTGCAAACATTTCCTTAATTTGCTCGTCATTTTGGACGTTACAAGGCACAAATAAGCTGGGATTGAGGGGTTTTACAAGTTCTGCTACTTTATTTTCCATTTTGCCGCGCTCGTCGGGCAAATAGCTAATACCGATATTTGCTCCGGCTTTGTGGAGTTGTTGAGCAATACCCCAAGCGATCGAGCGATTGTTGGCAATCCCAGTTACTAAAGCATTTTTTCCCGTTAAATCGAGCATAAATTATAAGTTTTAAGTTAAAAATATTCCAATTAGGAGCATACCCGAATTTGGTCATTTAGTTTTTGTGCTGAGAAATGTCGCTATTTTTTCCTAAGATAGATTTCTCTTAAAAATTATGTAGCTAACAATACAAAAAAACCATTTAAAGTCATATTAAGTAGTGTAGTGATACAAAAGCACGGAATTTTGGATCGGGTGTAGGATTTTTGTTAGGGCAAGAAAATGATCGTAATGCAAGATAGACCGTTGGCGG
>JAPJOW010000119.1:0-1094 GCA_030826005.1 Aliterella sp. RAGGC_92 | reverse complement strand
TAGGATTTTTGTTAGGGCAAGAAAATGATCGTAATGCAAGATAGACCGTTGGCGGCGGTATTTCGTCAAATAGGAACAGGATCGTTTCCCCCAGTTGTTGAAATGTTTGAGCGGGGCAAAACGATATTTTTTCCGGGAGATCCGGCAGAACGAGTATATTTTCTGCTCAAAGGCGCTGTTAAACTCTCTAGAGTTTACGAAGCTGGGGAAGAAATTACTGTAGCTTTATTAAGAGAAAATAGCGTGTTTGGCGTGCTGTCGCTGCTTACAGGGCAGCGCTCGGATAGATTTTATCATGCGGTAGCTTTTACCCCGGTAGAGTTACTTTCCGCACCCATAGAACAAGTAGAGCAATCGCTCAAAAGCAATCCCGAATTATCGATGTTAATGCTCAAAGGCTTATCATCGCGGATTTTGCAAACAGAAATGATGATTGAAACTTTAGCCCACCGCGATATGGGTTCGCGCCTCGTTAGTTTTTTACTAATATTGTGCCGAGATTTTGGCGTACCAACATCGGAAGGAATTACTATCGATCTTAAGCTATCTCACCAAGCGATCGCTGAAGCAATTGGTTCTACTCGCGTGACGGTAACTCGGTTACTAGGAGATTTGCGGACGGACGAAATGATTTCGATTCACAAAAAAAAGATTACTCTCCATAATCCTGTAGCTTTGAGCCAGCAGTTTACTTAAGACAAGGCGACAAGGAGAAGTTAAAAGTAACCATTTATCCCTATTCCCCCTGTCCCTACTAAAGGAAACTACCAAAACTAAACTGGTTGCAGTAGGCTGTATCTGAGTGGGTAGTGAGATGGTTTAAATGACCACTGGGATAATTTTAATTGCAGCAATTTTAATTTTGGGAGGTGTAATCGCCACTGTCGGCGATCGCATTGGTACGCGGGTAGGTAAAGCTCGATTAAGTTTGTTTAAACTCCGCCCGCGCAAAACTGCCGTTATAGTCACAATTTTTACGGGGAGTATTATTTCCGCCTCAACTTTGGCAATTTTATTTGCCGCCGATAAAAGTTTGCGAACTGGCGTATTTGAATTAGAGAGAATTCAAGCAGACCTCAAAACAAAGCGTCAAC
>JAPJOW010000118.1 GCA_030826005.1 Aliterella sp. RAGGC_92 | reverse complement strand
AACTGTTAGAGGAGTTACCCGCCGAAATTCCTTTAGAAATAATCGTACTGCGGGTATTTTTGCCCACGTGAATCATTTTTGTCCCGGTATCGGCTTGCTGTTTGTGATTGGTAAGCGCTACCGAGTAAAATTCACCTACAGAATTATCGCCGACAAGTACGCAACTAGGATACTTCCAAGTAATCGCCGAACCTGTTTCTACTTGCGTCCACGAAATCTTAGAATTGACTCCCTGACACAAACCGCGCTTGGTAACAAAGTTGTAAATTCCACCTTTGCCATTTTCGTCGCCAGCGTACCAGTTTTGAACTGTAGAGTATTTAATCTCTGCATTGTCCAAAGCAACTAATTCTACAACTGCCGCGTGTAGCTGGTTTGTGTCGTACATAGGGGCGGTACAGCCTTCTAAATACGAGACTGAACTCCCTTCCTCCGCGACAATCAAAGTCCGCTCAAACTGCCCAGTATCGCCGCTATTGATGCGGAAATAGGTGGATAGTTCCATCGGACACTTGGTGTTTTTGGGAATGTAGACAAAAGAGCCATCGCTAAATACAGCGCCATTTAAAGCGGCAAAATAGTTATCGGCGGCGGGGACAACGCTCCCTAAGTATTTTTTGACTAATTCGGGGTGTTCTTTTAAAGCTTCGGAAATCGAGCAGAAAATTACGCCATCTTTAGCTAGTTTTTCTTTGAAGGTCGTAGCTACAGATACGCTGTCAAAAATTGCATCAACCGCGACGTTGGATAGACGTTTTTGCTCGGATAGGGAAATTCCTAACTTTTCAAAGGTTTCTAACAGTGTAGGGTCTACTTCCTCTAAACTGTTGAGCTTGGCTTTCTGCTTGGGGGCAGAGTAGTAAATAATATTTTGATAATCTATAGGTGGATACTTGACATTTGGCCAAGTAGGTTCGGTCATTTTCAGCCATTGACGATAGGCTTTGAGCCGAAACTCTAACATAAATTCCGGTTCTTCTTTTTTCGCCGAAATCAAGCGAACTACATCTTCACTGAGACCACGAGGAATCGTGTCTGCCTCAATGTCGGTGACAAAACCGTATTTGTAGGGTTGATTAACTAACGTTTTGACAGTTGCACTCATCAGTAGTGTTCTCTCGCGTTCTCTTGTGAATCTTGGTTGTTAGCGGCTAAACCTCTAACTTCTCTCTTTAAGCTGACAGATGGGAAGTTGCCACTTTTGTAAATGGCTTCCACTATATAGTACGATTAAAGCAACACAAAAGTTGTTTAATGTATCTCCATTTTACGCTACATTAACAACAGGTATGTTGTCAAAGTGAAATTTTTTTGGAAAAAAGATGGCGATCGCACAGCAGCCCTCCACCAAGCAAGACATTCTGCAATACTTAGGGCAGCATTCTTCAGCTACCGCTCAGGAATTGGCAACCAAGCTAGAAATTAGCCAACAAGCCGTGCGCCGTCACTTAAAAGATTTAGCTAATCAAGAATTAATATCCTACAATGTGAAGTCTCAGCAAATGGGTCGTCCTCAACACGCTTACGAAATTAGCAGTAAAGGGCGCGAAAGTTTAAATAAATCTACAAGTCAAAACTACAGTGCGTTTGCGGTTTCATTGCTAGGAACTTTAGCCGAAACTGTAGGCGCAGAGCAAGTTAGTCAAATTTTAAGCAAACAATGGCAACGTAAAGCTATAGAGTACCGGGAAAAACTAGGCAATGGCTCTCTAGAAAATCGCGTTGCTAAACTTGTAGAACTGAGAAAAGCTGAAGGGTTTATGGCGGAGTGTCATTCTTTGGAGTCTAGGGAAGGCTTTATTATGACCGAGCATAATTGCGCTATTTCTAACGTTGCGGAGTCGTTTCCGGGAATTTGCGGACACGAATTAGAGATGTTTGCTCAAATATTGCCCGATTGTAGCGTTGAACGGACTCATTGGATAATTAATGGGGAGCAACGTTGCGGTTATTTAGTGCGATCGCGTAATGTTTAAAATTGTTACTTGTAGCTTTGATAAACTATCCAGCGCTCAAATAATAGACCTTTCTGTATAAATCCCGGAAAGCCCCCTAAATCCCCCAATTTTGGGGGACTAAAACATCCGGTTCTCCCGAGAGTTGGGGGGCTAGGGGGGCAAAAGACTGTTCATGCACCAAGTTTAATGTCTAGAATTATCACTTATAGCCCTGCTCATACAATAGTTCCAACTTACGAATGTTTCAACCGTTGTACTTACTGCAACTTTCGCACAGACCCCGGTAAAAGTGAATGGTTGAGTTTAGAAACGGCAAAAAAACAGCTATTATTGCTCCAAAGTCAAGGAATTTGCGAGATTTTGATTTTAAGCGGCGAAGTTCACCCCAATTCGTCCCGCCGTCAAGCATGGTTTAAACTAATTTACGATCTATGCGAACTTGCGCTATCTCTAGGATTTTTGCCTCATACTAATGCAGGAATTTTGAGCTTTACAGAGATGGCGAAATTAAAAACTGTCAATGTCTCGATGGGATTGATGGTAGAACAAGTAACCCCCAAACTGTTGCAAAACGTCCATCAACACGCACCGAGTAAAGTTCCTGAAGTACGGTTGCAACAACTAGAATGGGCGGGAGAATTAAAAATTCCCTTCACTACGGGGTTACTTTTGGGGATTGGGGAAACGATCGCAGATTGGAGAGAAACTTTAAAAGTAATCGCCCAGATACATCAACGTTACGGTCATATTCAAGAAGTTATTTTACAACCTCATAGCCCCGGAACTTTACAAGCGGTTGATACACCAGCTTTTGACTTAAAGGAATTGCCAAAGGCGATCGCACTAGCAAGAAAAATTTTACCACCAGACATTGCAATTCAGATTCCACCCAACTTAGTTGTCTATCCCAGCTTATTACTTGCTTGTTTAGAAGCAGGTGCGCGAGATTTGGGCGGAATTGGGATAAAAGACGAAGTTAACCCCGATTATCCACACTTAAACTCTAAGCATTTAGCCGATATTCTAGATTCTTGGCAACTCCTACCGCGTTTACCTGTTTATCCTCAATATCAAACTTGGCTGACGGGGGAATTACAGACAAAATATCAAACTTGGGGCGATTTCTTCTCAAAGCAGCGCAATTTTGTAAGATAGGATTATTAGATTTGGTGACCATTTACTGGTTAAAACGCTTATAGAAACTATATACGGAAACCTTCAGGGGCTAAAATCTAGCCAGATTAAACAATTACAAAAACTGTATCATCAGCGACTACCAGGCGATCGCTTGACGACACCAGAATTTGCTCAAAGACTCGCTGCTATTAGTACCGAGATTAATCAGCCTATATGCACCTATTTCAATCGCCGGGGACAGGCTATTAGAGTAGGTGTTGGTACTCCCCGTCAAACGCAGATTCCCCCCTTAGAATTGCCTCGTTATGGCGCGGAAAGATTGAGCGGGATTAGATGTATAACTACTCAACTAAAAACCGAACCTCCAAACGAAGCCTCTTTAACAGCGATGGCGCTTCAGCGATTAGATAGTTTAATCGTCCTCAACGTTACAGGATCGGGCTTTGAACGTCGTGGCGGCGGTGCTACAGGTTATGTAAAAGAAGCTTATATCGCCAACCTTACTCCCGAAAATGGCTCAACTTGGCAAGTGTCGCCACCAATGAGCCTAGATATAGTTGTCAATCAAGATTTTATTGACTTAGTAGACGAAATAGAAGGACGGTTTCAGCAAGAATTTGTTGCTCAAAAAGTAGATAGCGATCGCGATCGCGTTCTATTAGTCGGAATGCTCACCGATGGCATTACACCCCAACAATTTAAAGACACTATAGCCGAGTTAGAACGCCTGATAAACACCGCCGGGGGAGAAGTATTGCAAGTAGTTCAGCAAAAGCGATCGCGTCCCCATCCCCAAACCGTAGTTGGTGAAGGAAAAGTTCAAGAAATAGCTTTAATGGCTCAAACTTTGGGAGCAAATTTAATCGTTTTTGACCGCGATCTTTCTCCCGCTCAGGTGCGTAACTTAGAAATTCAAATTGGCATTAGAGTTGTAGACAGAACCGAGGTAATTTTAGATATTTTCGCTCAACGCGCTCAATCACGAGCCGGAAAACTGCAAGTAGAACTCGCTCAACTAGAGTATATGTTGCCCCGGTTGACAGGTAGAGGTCAAGCCATGTCAAGGTTGGGTGGCGGTATTGGGACGCGGGGGCCGGGAGAAACTAAACTAGAAACTGAGCGACGAGCGATCGCGCGGCGCATTAGTAGATTGCAAACAGAAGTCAATCAATTACAAGCTCATCGTTCGAGGTTGCGCCAGCAGCGCCAACATAGGGAAGTACCATCAATTGCGATCGTTGGTTATACCAATGCTGGAAAATCAACGCTATTAAACGCTTTGACTAATTCAGATGTTTACACCGCCGATCAATTGTTTGCAACCCTCGACCCCACTACCCGCCGAATGCTGCTACCAGATGCGGTAACAGGTAGACCTAAACAGATTGTGCTTACAGATACGGTGGGATTTATTCACGAATTGCCAGCGTCATTAATGGATGCTTTTCGAGCAACTTTAGAAGAAGTTACCGAAGCCGATGCTTTGCTGCACGTCGCCGATTTATCTCATCCCGCTTGGCATAGTCAAATTAGGTCAGTAATGAGTATTTTATCGGAAATGCCCATTACTCCAGGGCCAGCTTTAGTCGTTTTAAATAAAATTGATTGCGCCGATAGTGAAACATTGGCGATCGCTAGAGAGGAATTTCCCCAAGCTGTATTTATTGCCGCGCGCGAAGTCTTGGGGTTAGAAACTTTGCGATCGCGCCTTTCTCAGCTAATTCATTATGCTGTTGCGTCGTAAAGGTTTAGTTTCATAACGAGAGACTGGCTTGCAGTACCATTATTGCTCAATTTTGCGATCGCTTTTTATCCAATAACCTCAAAGAGTAAATAATTTTTTGCCTCCAGGCGTTGAATGACGCGCGGGGGCTTTTTTGAATTCACGCGCACAAGCCTAATAGTTTAGAAACCAAACTATAAAATAAATTTAGTTTTAGAAATATCATTTGTAGTTGGTTAGCAATAGATGTATAACAGGTTCTACAGTAATTAATTTGCTTGGAAAACTTATATAAGCTAATTTGGTAATTTTCAATCGTCTTTTTTTTGAGATAAAATAACTACAAAGGCAATTTAAAATTGTGCCTTGCTTACGTAATTTCACTCATAATGCTCGTGACTGAATCCTATCAACAACTTTAAGCTTACTACGCTCCTTTTTAAATCTTTAAGTAAGTAGTTTCAGCACTGATATTTTTTATCTACTGTCAGTAGAAATCCCTAAGTTTTAAAAAATTACCGTGAAAACTTCAGTAGTTTCAAACAATCAAAGTCGTAGTTTTACGGAAGATAATACTTGAGTTTGACAGCTACAATCAGCACAGCTAAATAGCTATTAAGTTTTTTTTCTTGGTTTTTAACTACCCCACTAAAACAAGTTTAGTCGGTAACTTTCAAGAATTTAGACAACACTATATTTCGTTTTGAACCTGCTTGCAATCGTGCATAGAAGGTTCAAAAAAACTTGTAGAAGCATGACTGCATCTGCACGGGTTCTTATTGCCTAAATTAATTCCATCTTACCTTTATTAAGTTTAAAAATCATGATAAGTAGAATCAAGCTAAATGGACTAATTCTGAATTGCCTAACATCAACAACATTTATTTGTGGAATATTTGCTAGTCAAAACGCTATTTCCCAACCCTTACCTGCGGATTCAGGAATTATCAACGTCAAAGATTACGGCGCAAAAGGGGACGGCATTACCGATGACACCCAAGCAATTCAAAAAGCAATTCAAGCATTTCCTCGCGATAATTCCAAACACGCAACTATCTATTTTCCCAAGGGAACTTATGTAATTAGCAATACATTGAAATGGTTAGATGCTAAAGGAAACTGGTGGCCTTATTTAAGCTTTGAAGGCGAAAGCCGGACGCAGAGTATAATTAAACTCAAAGATTACGCCCCTGGATTTAACGATCCAAGCGCGGCTAAAGCTGCGATTGTCACTGGTTCGCAAAACCCTAAGTCCGATGGTGGTGGCAATGAGGGATTTCGCAATTCAATTTACGACCTAACGGTAGACACAGGTAAGGGAAATTCGGGCGCAGTGGGCATTGATTACATTGCTAACAATAAAGGCGCAATTCGCAATGTCATGATCGTTGGGCAGGGGAAATATGGCTTAAATTTCTCCCGCTCGTGGCCAGGTCCAAACCTAGTGAAAAATGTCAGTATTGATGGATTTGACTACGGTATAGCTTCTCTCAATCACTACCAGTATGGAATTACCTTTGAACACATCAGCTTAACTAACCAGAAAATAGCAGGAATTACGAATAAAAATAACGTCCTGTCTATCCGGGGTTTAACCAGCATCAACACAGTGCCAGTAATTCAAAATACAGCCAAATCTGGTTTTGTAACCCTAATCGATGGTCACTTCAGTGGTGGTTCGTCAGCAATCAGTGCGGTAGATAATTCTGGTACGCTCTATGCACGGAATATTATTACTACTGGTTATCGCTCGGTTATCAAAAACAAGGGTACTGTTTTGGCAGGGACTGCCGTTACTGAGTTTACGTCTACTGCCTTTAGAAGCTTATTTTCTTCCCCGCAAACATCATTAAATCTGCCGATTGCCGAGCCACCAGAATTTTCTGAAGATGTGACCGGGTGGGTAAGCGTCACAGCCTTTGGCGCAAAACCAAATGATAATAATGACGATAGTGCGGCAATTCAAAAAGCGATAGATTCAGGTAAATCGACTATTTACTTTCCAGCAGGGGTGTACAACATCAGCACGACTATTCTCATGCGCGGTAATGTAAGAAAGATTGTCGGGATGGAATCTTTTATCAAACCAAGAGCAGAGCGGACAATGCCAAGCCCTGCAATCCGATTTGAGTCAGGCAAGTATGATAGCGTAACTGTGGAAAGACTTAATGTCAAGGGTATATGGGAGCATTCCTCCCCTCAAACCTTAGTGCTTCGAGACTGTGCCTATGGTGACTATAAAGGAATTAAAGGTGCAGGTTCACTGTTCGGAGAAAATGTCATGATTGGAGAGTGGCAGTTCTCGCCGGGTCAAAAAGTCTGGCTACGACAGTTAAATACCGAATTTACGAATGCTACTCGGCTAATTAATAACGGAGCGGCGTTGTGGATACTAGGGATTAAAACCGAAGACCCTTATACAGTTATCGAGACGGTAGGAGGAGGTCAAACCGAAGTATTAGGGGGACTGCTTTATCCCGGTCATGGCAATCAAGTTCCTACCACTGATGTTGCGATCGTCAATAAAGAATCCCAGACTTCTCTAGTGTATGTAACCGCCGCCGATGGTGCGGGTCAAGATTATACAATTCACGTCCAAGCAACAAGAAATGGTACAACCAAAACGCTAACAAAAAGTGCTGTTCCCGGTCGTGGCAATGGCTCTGTTGTACTATATCGCGACTAAATTTGCACGTAAGACAGCCGACTATTTACATTGCTTAATAGTCGGCTAATAAATTTCTTGCGCGAATTCAGGAAAGCCCCCACGCAAAAGATTATTCACGCAGGAGGTCTAATCACCAAAGCGATCGACAATTGAGTTTCTAGGAGTTCATAGCTAGGTCAATAGCACATTAATAACCACTGATAACTTTTAGTCAAGGTTGTAGATTCTAATACGCGGGCCAGTTGTTTTTCCAGGAACTTGTTTTAGCTCATAGATCAATTTATTTGATTTCGTGATTTTTTCATAGTTGGCTACTATTTCTGGATATCTTTCTACTTCCATTAAATAGCGATCGTAAAAATCACTTACAACCAAGTAATTAATATTTTCTTTTTGAATATCATAGATATTCTTAAGTTCTCCTAAGTCTCCGCCAGGCATATAGTTGTCAGCCTTTACTTTCATCAAATCTACTTCGATTAAAGCACCATCGTTTCCTTTTTTAACTTGAAAGAACTTAAATAATCTTTTAGGCAATTGGGGAGTATTTGCTTCTGCTAATAAGGAACTTCCTGAAGGAAGGTTATTAATCATCCACTGTCTTGTTATAGTTCTTGTATCTATAAGAGACATATTATACCCCTGTTTAATACTGACATTGAACATAGGAATGAAGACGGCTATGGAGAAACTTAAAAGTAATCCTAAAGATATTCTAGAGTTGAACCGAGTTTCACTCCAACTTGCCGCTTTATAAACAGCATAAGCAATCAAAATACAAAGGAAGGGAATAACTGGAACAATCCAACGTTCCCACCGCAGATTGAGAGAAGAAATAAACAAAAGGAAAAAGATAGGAAAACTTATCAAAAGCAATTTATCCTTTTGCTTAGAAGTTAAGCAAAGAACAAACCCGCAACAAACCAGCAAAAGCCCAAAAAGCGTAAGCGCGTCGGATAGAGGACCTTGTAAATACCATATAAAATTTTGAATTAATCCTTCTCCAGTAGCCCCAAGATGTGTTGGTCTAGCTTCCGAGCGAATATTTGCAAGTGCTTTTTGGAAGTCTAAAAATAAGAAAGGAGAACCCAAAAACGCTCCAACTAAGCAAGCTATGCCACTTCCCAAAAGCTTAAAGTGTGCTTTAATTTGCCATCCTCTACTAAGAAAGTAAGTTAATCCAATAGTTAGTGCAAATAAAATCGATGGGTATTTTGTAGAAACAGCTAAACCAGTAAATAACCCTGCTAAAAGGTAAGCTGACCAACTATTTTCTTTTAAAATATTGAGACAGTACCAAAAGGCTAAAAGTATTAAAAAGCCCATTAAGACATCAGTGCGGATTAACTTTGAGTAGTAAATATGTACGGGACTTAAGGTGATAAATACTGTTGCTATAAGGGCTGTTACTTTATTAAAGAGCCTGTTGGTAATTATGTAGACTAGAAATATTGTAGCTACGCCAAAAACTAAGCTAAGTAATCGACCGCTAAGAATGAAAATAGTGGGATCTTGAAAAAAGAGTTGTTGAAAGTCTTCAGTACCTGCAAAAACTCCTAAGCCTTTGCCAATTATAAAAATTAAGGCATAAAGACCAGATAGCATATATATTACAGTTGTTCCTGGATGTCCAAACCAATGGGGGTTAAGGTCGCGGTTAGCTAGTATTTTCAAACCACGTAATAAAAAAGCTCTTTCATCAGGATCATAAAAGTAAGGTAGTCCAAAATTAATACCGTATAAGCGGATTAAAACTCCAATAATTAATAGGCTAACCAGGAACACTATTGAGTTTTGGGATATAAGTTTTTCATATTGGGCTAACTTTTTCATTGGTTCTCATCTCCATGATTTAACTGCTCTAAGCCCACATATAATGGAACGTTAGAGCCGCGACCTCGACTAGGAACGTTCTTATTAGAAAGTATGCGCCACTGACCCTCTTGACGCTCCTTAACTTGTGTTAAGTATGGTTGTCCACTTATGGCATAACTTAAGGTTACACGCCCCTCGTCATTAATAAACGCGGGTATATTGGCAGGTACGTTGTGTAGAGGGTATAGTAATGCTCCAATTAATTCTGTTGTGCCATTTACAGTTTCGATCGCTGTAACTTTGCCTTCGGTCTTCATGCCCAATATCCAAAGAGTTCCACCATGATTTTTAATCAGTGCAACTTTACCAAACTCAGCATTGAGTTGGCGAACCCAGACTTTTTGCGGTCTATTGATTAGATAAGGAGCGCCAATTACATCTTCTATAAACAACTTACCTTTACCGCTAGAAGTATTGCGATAGCCGCCAATATCTGCGTGCCGGATAGCTAGAGTTTTAGTAGAAGCGTGTTCGATAATGCCACCAATTCGCAGGTGTTCTAAATTTGTTCCCTCGGAAGAAGTCCCGCCTTCAAAACGGATTAATACATCTCCTGTAAAACCTTTTTTCTTCTGAATTGCTGACTGCATACCGATAATTTTGCGGACGTTACCTCGGATAATAATAGTTTGCCGGACGTGATATACGCCTCGTGGCAGGTAGACAATAAGTTTGCCAGAGTCGATAGCAGATTGGATAGCATTAGTATCATCATTAGAGCGATCGTCGGGTGTAGCGCCGTAAGCAACGACGTTTTTCCATTGGTTGAAGTCGTTGGTATGAAACTCTGGCGTTTCTTCAATTGGCAAGTTTAGAGAATGTTGCGGACTATCAAATAGGCTTTGAGGAGCGTGGGAAACATATTCTTGGAGCTTTACTGCGGAAGCTCCTCCTGTAATATCTTTACGAGCTTTTGTACGATCTGCAATTATTTTTCCGTATCCTTGGCTGGTGACATTGCGGATAAACATTTTGCCTTTATTAACGATCGCAGCATTGTTAATAGAGCCATTAGTCAACTTACTATCTATGAGAGTAATCTGACCGTTACTTGTGACCATCTCAATTGCTGGGACGGAGTTGATGCTAACTAAATCTCGCAGGTACAAAACATTGTCTTTATTATAGATACCAGCAACCTTTTGATTTTTTAGCCTCAAATGTTCAAACGTCATGCTGTACTCGTAGTTGCTTATCCATACGCCATAATCAAACCCTTCAACGATCGCATTTTTAACTAATGCAGGCCCAGGGCCGTAACGCTTCATTAAAATTCCGGCAAATCCCTCACCATTACTGCGGATAATAATGTTTTCAATCCCACCGCGATTGTTAGCTAAATAATCAATCCCCACAGCGCCGGGGTTTTCACGCCCGACATCAATAGTCATGTTATAGATCGAATGGCGAAAAGCTCGGTTGCCTGAGCCGCTAGGATTGGACTTAGTATCTTGCTCTGAACCTGTTTTGATTACGGCTTTAGGATTTTTTGGATCGGAAAAACCAGCTTGGCGATCTGATAGCTTTAACACCGTCCCCTGCTGGCTTTCTCCTACTAAAATCATTCCCGCGCGCCAACCATCACTCCAACCGCCTTTACCAGTACGACTTTCTAGTTGATCGCTAAGGTTGTACGTGCCTTTAGGAAAATAGATAAACGGCATAGCTGAATAGCGCGATTTGGACTTGAGCGCTGAAGAAATCGCTTCTTGAATTTGTACCGTATCATCTATACCATCGTTAGGTTTAGCGCCATAATCTGTAACGTTGAATAGTCCTGCATCTGCGGGAAACTTCAAGTCTGGTAACGGCTTAACAATTTGATTGCCTAAGGCTATTTGTTCTGGCGTACTAGAGGAGTTAATTAGTTGGGTTTTGTTGCTCTCTCCCCCAACTTTACATTGGGTTAGCAACAAGCTTACTAGCAATAAAATGAGGGTTTGCAATTGGAACTTAAACATAATTTTTATCTTCAATTGATGTAAAAACCGTACCAAAAGCAGCTTTTTTGCTAATTAATCTCACGAGCGCGATCGCCCACAAGTTATTTACTATAAAAATGTATAACTACTTTTTAAATTTACATTGCATCAAAAATTATTGGGTTATGTTACCTTGCATTTTTACAGAAAGGACATCTTTTTTCATTTGTTTAAAATTGTAGATTTAAAGTACATTATTTTTAAGTTTTAACTTGGAGCGCGGGAAGGGGACAGCATGGACTTGAGCTTTTTGCCATTGAATGCCAATTAAACTAATCATAAATAGCATATAGCCTGGTTCTTCCATCCAAGAAAAGATTATTCCATGCACGAGTATTGTAATTAGAAAAAATTGAGATAATGTATCAGCACAAGCTTTCCAAACTAAGACCCAAAGATAAAGATAAACACCTAACCCAATAATTCCCAAGTCTCCCCATACGCCAGCCCAAGAAAAAGTTAATGAAAACATACTGCTACCTGTAACTTTATTAGTTAAAGGATGGGTATTGTTTACCAAAAAAATGTGTTCTGCAACCGCAGGATGAGAAGTAATGCCTAATGGTTGTAAATATTGTTGGTAATCTGGAATTAACCATGCTAATCGCCCAATCGAATGACCAGGACCAACACCAAATAACCAATTTAGCGCCGAAGTATAATAGGAATTAATAATGTGAAATACTGAGAATTTTACTTCTAATCCGCGAATAATTCTATCATCTTTACCCCAAAAAGATAAAGACGAAGAAAAAGCAAATTTGGCAAACCAATAAGTTACAAAAACAACGAATAAAGTAATTGCTAAATATTTTAAAATTTCGCCAAAACTTTTGAGTTTTGTAAATGCTAAGATGACAAAAGAAAGTACAAATACAACTAAAACTTGTTTAGAGTCAGAAAAGCTAATATCGGCAGCAAAAATAATAGCTACTAACATTCGCAGCCACAACGGTAATTTGGGATAAGTTATAAAAAAATATACAGCCGTAGCTAAAGCGATCGCACCACCGACATGATGACCTGCTCCTTGTCCAGTAAAAACTCCTTGTACGTCATCGGGATCGGGAGAACGAATAATAAAAAATTGAAAATAAATGATGGCAATATGAATAGTGCTAAAAACCATCAGCCACGACTTAAATTGTTCGGTACTAACTTGTGCTATGGGACTGCTGGTAAGCAACATTAAAAGTAAGAATGGTTCGGCAAGCAATAAAAAGTCTAAAATTACATTGATAAAGCCAGCATTATTGACAAGAGCGCTGGCAGTAATCGTAGTAAATAAAATAAATAAACCCACCAAAAATTGCTTCGAGATTGAAGTTTTAATTTTTGGCACAATTAAGCCAGCCAGAACTAATACAAAAGGAAAGTGCAAAAAATTAATTAATGGCGGCGCTCCCATAGCTGTAACAATTCGTGGAAAGAAAACGACAGCTATAAATATGATAATTAGATTAGAAATTTTAATCATTTATTATGGCAGTTGCTGTTGCCTCATTTGTTAGTATTCTGGATTTAAG
>JAPJOW010000117.1:4595-12974 GCA_030826005.1 Aliterella sp. RAGGC_92 | reverse complement strand
AGGAAAAAGAGTAAAATGCACCTGCTAGGTAAATAAGCGCCAGATTTTGAGAAACTGCTTTGAAAGACTTTGATAATGGGATATTTCCTCTAAAATCATCGTAACTCCATAATAAAATTGGTGGTAATGCTAAAGAAAGTGCGATCGCCCAACCAGAAATTTGTAGCAAAGATAAGTTAAATAACCTACCCATTCCAAAGCTGTAAAAGTATAGATTGCCTAGCAAAGCTGATATAATTGCGATCGCACTAAAAGCAAATACCCAGCGCGATTTACACAAATAAGCTAGAGGAATAAACATTATACAAGCAAGTATTGGCATATTTTCCCCTAGCAGAGATGACCAAGAAAGGTTTTGATATAGCCAATTACTATCAAATAAACTATTTATAGCAAAGCCCCATTGACCAATCCAAATTAGTAGAATAGATAGTAAAGCTAATGAGGTTAAACGCAAGCTATAAGCCATTGCTAGTACGCCAATTCCCCAGGCAAGCATTAATTCATAAAAGGGATTATTGACTTGATAAATTTGCCCCATTAGTCCCATATTTGCGCCTAATATTAATGCGCCCAATATCAATAATCCAGTACCGAGTCGCTGATTAGAATCGTTAGACTTTCTCCAAATATAAAAACCTGTAGCATTGACGCTTACAAACAAACTCAGTAATAATAATATCTTGGCGGTTTTTGATAATTCTTGCCAGTTTGCGGCGACAAAAGTAATTATTCCTAAACCAATTAAAATACTTCCAAGTCCAATCAAAATCATTACAAATTGGTTGCGGGAAGATGTATCGAGAGTATTAAATTGATAGCGTTGTGATAGTTGTTCGTGTTGAGAATCGGTAATTAATCCTTCGGTACGCCAGATTTCTGCTTCTTGGCGTAATTGGCTGCGAAACTTATCTGTACTCAAAATAAGTGCCTCCTTTTTTATCAACAGAGTGTTATCCAAGCTTGGACGCTTTATCTACTTTATTCTCAAACTATAGATAGCCAGCAAATTCCACAGTTGTGACAGTTTAAATGCTGGTATATTTATTTACCGGAGCTATTTAAGCAAAATGTTGTCATTTGTTAAAATTTCTAGTTCTTTATATCCTGTTTGTATGTCAACAGTTCTATTAAAAATAAAATCTTCGCTTACGCCAATTACAATTTCTGCGGTTGTATATATAATGCAACCAGTTTCTAAATGTCCGCCGATAGTTTTACCTTGAAAATCGGCTATTGATATATGAAGGTGAACGCCAGTTATAGCCAATGTACCATTAAGGGAAAGTATTTCAAATTTATCTTTTAAGATTGTTGGATTTTTTTGATTAGCAAAACGAATATTTGCTTGCTTTAAACTGCCTATTGCTGTCAAAATAAACCCCGATTTTATTTCTTTTTCTTGAGTAAATGTTTCTAGGATTTGACGTAAATCTTGTTCGGGTTTTAGTCGCAAAGCAAAAGTTTTCATAATGCCAACAAGGGTATATATACGAGTAAATTTTAAACCTATTATAAATATATCCGTGTTTTCACTGTAACTTGTACTAAATATGCTTCTTAGAATAGGCAAAAATAGCTATTTTTAGGATATAAAATGACTGCACCTTTAGCACAGTGCCAAAACTTGCAAGTACAAGTAGAAACTATACTTCAGTTATCTCATCAAGAAGCCACTTTGCGATCGCTTGATACAACCCCTGTGCAATCTAGTTTAAGAAAAGCTGTTTCTCCTACCTTTGAAATCGTTTTTGCTGGTGCTTTTAGTGCGGGTAAATCGATGCTAATCAATGCCTTACTTGAAAGAGAACTATTATATAGCGCGGAAGGACACGCTACAGGTACAGAATGTTACATTTTTTACGCTGAAGCTGAACAAGAAAAAGTTATTTTGACTTTTTTAAGCGAAGTAGAAATTAAAGAACAATTAGTAGCATTGTGTCAAAAATTGGGTTTGACTGCACCAAGTAATATTAATGATGCTGAAATGACCGATTTGTTACGCCAAGCTGGTGCAGCAATTATCCAAAAAGAAGGCGGTGAAAGTAAATCGGAACGTGCAAAACTTGCTAAAGCCTTGATACTGTTGTTAGAGGGATTTGAGGCAAATCGCGATCGCATTCATTCGCTAAATAATGCAACTTATTCAATGGAACAGTTCAACTTTTCTAACCTCAAAGAAGCCGCAGGGTATGCGCGTCGGGGAAGTAATAGCGCTGTTTTAAAACGAATTGAATACTATTGCAACCATCCATTATTAGCTGATGGTAACGTAATTATTGATACCCCTGGAATTGATGCACCCGTACAAAAAGATGCCGAACTTACTTATCGTAAAATAGAACACCCCGATACCTCCGCCGTTGTCTGCGTACTAAAACCAGCTTCTGCGGGAGATATGACGAAGGAGGAGACAGAATTAATCGAAAAAATGCGTTCTAATCCAGGAATACGCGATCGCGTTTTTTATGTCTTTAACCGCATTGATGAAACTTGGTATAATACCCAGCTAAGACAGCGCTTAGACGACTTGATTATAGCTCAGTTTCGAGATACTACCAGAGTATACAAAACTAGCGGTTTACTAGGATTTTACGGCAGTCAGATCGAACATACAAGCGGACGCGATCGCTTTGGGTTAGATTCAGTATTTGCAGAAAGTGTAAAAAGCTTAAATGGAGTTGAAGAAACACCGCAGTTTGTTAATGAATTAAATCGATATTGTGCAAATTCTGGTAAATTACCTCCTGGTAAGTTTCGGATTTCTGTTAATAGCTTTGAAACTCCAAATCAAAACTATGTACGCATACTAGCTGAACAAGGAACGCCTTTAATTACCCAACTGATTCAAGATAGTGGTATTGAGGAGTTCCGCACAGCTATTACTCGTTATTTAACCGAAGAAAAACGTCCCCAACTATTTGCAAACTTAGCTGACGACTTACAACCAGTATGTATTAGTTTGCAGAACAACTATCTTACCAAGTACCGAGAATTAGACAGTCAACCCCGCGAGATTGAATCAATGAAAGCGCGGGAATTAGAACTATTAAGTCAGGAATTGCAAGAACTGGGAGATGAGTTTTTACAGCATATTCAATCAGAAATAAATCGGTTAGTAACAAATAAATGCGATGGTTTTGAGCGAGATTTCCTTTTACTACAAACTCGCATGATTGGCAAGTTGGACGAACTATTAAATACTTTTTCTGTTGCTGATGCTTACAGCCGTGCTACTCTCAGCCATCGCCGTAATGCTACCGCGCCCTTAATTGCTATTTTAGTAGAAGCGCTTTATTACTTGTCTAACCAGTTGGAAGATGTTTTAGTAAAATCTTGCCAAGAAGTTATTAGCAGCTTTTTTCAACGATTAATTAAACGAGTTCAAAAAGCAGAGTATTACAGCGATTTATACAGGTTATTAGGCAACGATGCTGGGATTGAGAAACAAATAAAAGGGCTAGAAACATTAGTACAGCAAGCTTTAATGAGTGCAGCACAAGTAGAGTGCGATCGCTTTGTGCGAGAAAGTCCTAGATTTTACGATGAAGGTACGTTTTCTATCTATCAATTTCGTCAAACTTTAGCGCAAACATCGCAAGGTTACGATTGCGAAAGTATGGTGCAAGCAGAACCCGCAATTAGGCAGTTGTTGAAGTTAGATTTTGAGCCAAAAGTCTCCGAAACTATCCGCAAAAACTTCCGCCAAACTATTAACCAAATTCTCAAAACCCAATTATTGCCTCTTGCAGAAAAGCAAGGAAATGAGATTTTACAGCAGTACAATAATGCGCGGAATTTTCTAGAGAAAACATTGGAGAAAGAAGCAGAAGAAAAAATTGCGGGAAATATGCGATCGCAAAAGGAAGTAGAAAGTAATATTTCTGCTTACAATCAGGCTGTTTGTAGTATTAATGATTGTTTGCAAGCGATGCAATTGCACAGTCATTTGTTGCCCATAATTATTGATGCTGATTATAAATCGGTTCTTGTTGATACAGAAATTGCAAGCTTTAATAATGTGGAGATTATGGCGATTTAATTATTAACTCTTATGCACGGTTATATAAAACTCTTAATTTATCTAAGCAGAGTTTAGTGCTTGTAGCCGCGAATCATATTCGCCTTTTTATTGCAAATTTGAAATTTCATAGAGGTAATTATGGAATACAATTCTTTCCTACAAAAATGTAATGATGATGATGTTTTAGAATTAGGTGATCAAATGGTAAAGCTGTCTAATTTTAGCTCAGGTTTAAACCGTGTATTCAGTTGGGATTACAATAAGTCTGCATTAAGTGCAGTAGCTGCCATTATGAAATCCCCACTTTTAAGTTATACAAATGTCCAGCAACTTTTCGACGGTAATGGTGTTGATGGAAGTATTCTTCGCATTGGTTCTCAAGGTTGGAAAAAAGGGAAAATAAAGCTCAGGATTACCCTAGAATTTTGTCCCGACGATCCTGAATCTGAAAAAATACCACAAAGTAACAATGCAGAAACTAATCAGATGAATTCACCCCTCGATGATATTCGTCAAATGATGAATCAAAATAGTTAATGATATAATCACGCAAGCTAGAAAACAAAATGAATAATAGATTTGAGCGACTAAATTTTGATGAGGTAATATCACCTAACATAGGTGGTTTAAGATTATCAAACACTTATAAAGTAAAAGAATTGATTCAAGTGATTAAAAATCAATTTACTGATGCAAGTAGTAAATTGTTTGAGGAAGACGGTTTAGAATTGGAAGTTTTGAAACTTGATGCTAAAGGGTGGAAGAAGGGAAAAGTTAGATTTAGCGTAGAATTTTGTTCCGATGAGCCTGAAATTAAAGAAACAACACAAAGCAATAATATAGAAATTAATCAAACAAGTTCACCTCTTGACGATATTCGCCAAAGGATGAGCAAGGAAAGCCAACAAAATAATTCATGAGTAAAACGCCACGCATTTCTATTCCTTCAGAAGTGAGGAAATATGTATTTGAGCGCGACTTATACCATTGTCAAAGTTGCGGTAAAACTCACGCTGAAGCTAACTTAAATATCGATCATATTATTCCTTTAGCGCGTGGCGGTAAAAACGATATTAGCAATTTGCAAACACTGTGTTGTAACTGCAATCAACGCAAACGCGATCGCTTAGATCCGCGATTTAGACGATATTTTGACAAATAAGTTATTATCAAATCTTACTTTTACTGAGTATATGTCTAAAAATTTTAGTAACAAATCAAACAATAAAGCTAACTATTCTATAGAAAATGCTCAAAAGCCTTATTCAAAAATATTCTTCCGTTTGGTGTTAGTAGTAGCTATCTTAATTACAGCTTTTCCCTTGCTATATGAATTTAAGTCAAGAATTGGCATTGATATAGTTCGAGGAGTACACGCAGGAACATTTTTTGAAAAACATACCAGGGGACTGATTAAGTGTCAGTGGTTGTATCCTTATCATTGTCCAAGCGATCGCATGACTTAAACACCCAAATTTAGGAAAGTTGAATATTTCATCTTAAAGTCCCCCAGAATTGGGGGATTTAGGGGGCTATAACTTAATCAACCAAAAAGTTGTTAGCGTCAAGGCAAGTATTTTACTTGCCCTACATAGCTTTTAAGCTAATTGTTCCAGCAACTTATTTACACCAATACCCAACTTTTGCCCCAACTGCAACAACTGTCGCAACTGACTAACATCGCCAATTTCCTCACCTTGACTTGCAACCGCTTGGCGACACAGCGAAACTATTTGCGGTAACTGGCTAAAATATAGCTCCTGAGACTTACCCAAACATAAGCCAAGATTTAATTGATTTCCAACATTAATCAAGCGCTCAACCTGTTGAATTGCCTCTACTGTAGCCAAATTAGTATCGTGTAATAATTGCCAAAGCGATCGCAAAATTAATTGCTCCATTGTCTGCTTACCGCCGGGTATATGCAAATTACAACGCAGATGCTTGGCTTCTGTAGCTGTAGCTTCTAATTCTGCTAAATGATGCAAACTTGCTTGAATATCGGCGATTTCTTCCCACATGAGCTTTAAAACATTGACGCAACGGTGCTTTAAAGCAATCTCCGCCGCTACTTGCAATTCTTGGGGTACGTTTAGCTCATCGCGATGAAATGCCATTAATACGCCGTAATTATCACGGTAAACCTGAGTATAAAGCTGATCGAGCCGCGTTAAAGTTTCATGACTCAATAACTCCATAATCCGATGTCTTTCTTCAGCGAACAGATTTTGCAGGCTAAAAGTTTGCTCCCCAAATACCTGATTGATTGCCAAAATAGTCTGCGCCGCACTAGCTTGTCCTAAAGAACCAAATACTTTCTCTTTTAATTGGCTGTAAGTTCTGCGCCCGGTAAATGGTTGAATGCAACAATGAAAATCCCAGCCGCCTAAATGCAATACCGCAAATACTAAGTGCTGGCTTTCCCAAGTAATATCAGAAACTAAACGCAACTGTCCCACCGCCAAAGTTAGCGATCCCATGCGTTGCACTTGGTAATCGACTTGATGGGCAGTGTAGCAATAAATGCGTTGCACCGAACGATTAGAGGATCTGTCGCTAAATAATGAACTAATCGCATATTGAGCGGCTACTTGTTTAAACCCAATTTGCGCCGTTACTACCAATTGGCGATAAATTTCCGCACCGTGCTTAAATAGTTCA
Source organism: Aliterella sp. RAGGC_92 (assembly GCA_030826005.1). Classification (GTDB taxonomy): domain Bacteria; phylum Cyanobacteriota; class Cyanobacteriia; order Cyanobacteriales; family Chroococcidiopsidaceae; genus Aliterella. Next base: position 6,289 of record JAPJOW010000117.1, on the reverse strand, counting down.
ACATTACTCGGTGCTTGGGTTAAGCGCCTAATGAAAGCTTTTTCTAACTGTACTCCCGCAACATCTCCGGCTAATTCTAAAGCACGAGCAGCATAACGTAAAATTTGCGTACCTTCAGGGCGCGAAATTTCTTCAAAAAACCAACCGCAACTTGTATACATCAACAAAGAATGACGCTGCATCTCTAATAGACGTAAAGCGTCTACTTGCTCTAAAGCCGTGAGTTTGTGGGATTGGTGGCGATTGAGGAAACGGCTAACATTAGCAATCGAGCGATCGCGCATTACTTGTATATACTCATCTCTCGCCAACCAGGGATCGCGGAAAAATAACTTTCCTGTCTCCTCATACACCTCGATTAAGCGATCGCGCAGCCAATCAAGGGAATCGCGCAACGGCTTGCGCCATTTTTGATGCCATACGCCACCTTCACCGCCGCAACCGCAATCATCTTGCCAACGATCCACGCCATGAGCGCAACTCCAAGCGGTGACGGGCTTTAATTCTACTTCCCAAGTAGGCGGATTGATACTTAAATAGTGGGCGTAGTTGGTTACTGTCCAATCGCGATTGGGAAACTCGTTTAAAAAGGCATAAGCTAAAGTCTTTTCCGTACCTTTTTTGTGATGTCCAAAAGTTTCGCCATCGGTAGCCACAGAGATTAACTGCGATTCTCGATGATCCCCGCGTACTGCTTGCCCAATTCTGCCACTTAAGCGATCGGCGCTGTACAAGTCATCGTTAAAGCCCATATCGCGGGAAATCGGGCCATCGTAAAAGAAAATATCAATGTAGTCTTTATTGGGATCGCCGCCAGGGAAGAAACATCGGTAAGGACGAGTAGCATCAATTTGACTACCCCCCACTTCATACCATTCACCAACACCCTGTTCTGGGCTAGGTAGCATCCTACAGCGTTGCGCTTGGGAAGGTGCAAGAACTATAAACCGAATCTTTTCGGCAATTAGGGCTTTTATAGTTGCATAGTCTACCGCCGCTTCTGCCAGCCACATTCCTTCGGGATCGCGCTTAAACCGGGATTTAAAGTCTTCTTTACCCCAGCGAATCTGCGTGTGCTTGTCGCGCTCGTTTGCCAAGGGCATGATGATGTGATTGTAGACTTGGGCGATCGCATTTCCATGTCCGTTTAAAATTTCGCAGCTTTTGCGATCGGCTTCTAAAATGCGCTGATATACTTCAACGTCGTAACGCTCTAACCAAGACATCAACGTTGCGCCGATATTAAAGCTCAAATACTCGTAGTTATTTACGATCCCCACTACCGCGCCGCGTTCGTCTAGCACTCTTGCAAAGGCGTTTGGGCGGTAACATTCGTGATGTATGCGTTCGTTCCAGTCGTGAAATGGCGCAGCCCCCGCTTGGCGCTCTACCGCATCTAAGTACGGGTTTTCGCGGGGTGGCTGGTAAAAATGACCGTGAACTGTAACGTATACACCTATTGCTGTTTGTCGGGGATCGCTTGCTGTAACATCTTTATCTTGATATTGCGTAGCATTACTAACGGGAAAGTTGGCAGCAGAAGTCATGTATTATTTCCAAATTTAGAGTTGTTAATACTGTGCAGAACCCAAGGATTAACCGCGTTAACTAACAATGGGTTTGGGTCTGCGATTGATTACGTGAAAGAGCGAAATTTCTATTGCTTGCGTTGTTTATCTTTCGAGGCTTATTCT
>JAPJOW010000117.1:0-4495 GCA_030826005.1 Aliterella sp. RAGGC_92 | reverse complement strand
TTATCTTTCGAGGCTTATTCTAGTAACTCGCGCGTAGCGATCGCCTCAGTCATTAGTCGCAAACCGCAACTTTTATTATTAAACCGCAAGTAGAGCGAATAGTTAAGTCAACTTAATATTTTAGGCGATCGCTTTACAAAGCTACATTTTTATTTACAAGCTGTAAGGCTCTAAACTTTTTTCCCAGCCAAAGGCTAATCTATGGGGAATATCTTAGGAATTAGGAACAAAATTGGCAATGTCGTTTAAAAATAGTTTGTTTTTAGTTTTATTAATATTCGTACCAATTTCGGCGGTGGCGCACTTTTGGCATTGGGGAGAACTAGCGGTATTTATCACGGCGGGATTGGCAATTTTGCCCCTGGCTGCTTGGATGGGAAGCGCTACCGAGGAAATAGCTGTAGTGGTTGGCCCTACTTTAGGCGGATTTTTAAATGCTACTTTTGGCAATGCTACAGAGTTAATTATTGCTTTAATCGCTCTCCATGCGGGGCTAGTAGATGTAGTGAAAGCAAGCATTACCGGATCGATTATTAGTAATTTACTTTTAGTTATGGGTTTTGCAATGCTGCTAGGCGGTTTGCGCTACAAAGAGCAAGAGTTTCCTTCTTTCGTGGCGCGGGTGAATGCTTCATTGATGAATTTAGCCGTAATTGCTATTTTGATGCCTACCGCCGTAAATTTTACATCGACGGGTATATCTGAAGCGGTCTTACAGAACTTATCAATTGCTGTCGCGATCGTTTTAATTTTGGTTTATGGCTTAACGCTGGTGTTTTCAATGAAAACTCACTCCTACCTTTACGATGTGGGTTTAGTAGAAACAGACCAAGTGGAGTTAGCTGAGGCAAATTTGATTGGTGGCGAACCTGGTGTTAATTTATGGCTATGGGTGGGTGTATTGCTAGGAGCGACTTTGCTTGTCGCTGTAGAATCAGAATTATTAGTTGAATCGCTGGAAGTTGCTACTGCACAACTAGGGCTAACTTCCCTATTTACCGGAGTTATCCTCGTCCCCATTATTGGCAATGCTGCCGAACACGCTACGGCGGTTACAGTAGCGATGAAAGACAAAATGGATCTATCTGTTTCTGTAGCGGTTGGATCGAGCTTGCAGATTGCTTTATTTGTCGCTCCGGTATTAGTTTTAGCGGGTTGGTTTATGGGTCAACCAATGGACTTGAATTTTAATGCTTTTGAATTAGTCGCTGTAGCGGTGTCCGTATTAATTGCTAATTCAATTAGTTCTGATGGTCGCTCTAACTGGCTTGAAGGCACAATGCTATTAGCCGCTTATGCAGTTTTGGGTTTGGCTTTCTACTACCATCCAGTAATTGTCGGTATGGGTTAAAAATGCCTAGTTCGCCTAGGGTTGACACCAGCGAAGGAACTTTTAGAAATGCGGAAGTTGAAGTTGGTTAAAAACGCCTAGTTCGCCTAGGGTTTCAACCCTAGGCTAATAGCTAAAGTCGGCTTAAGCCGACTGAAGAAAACAATAATTATACTTTTGCAAGAGGTCTAATATATTTAAACTAAGACTGCGACAAGCCGTTTTCTGCCTTAACTTCCGAGACAATATTACGCATTCCTTCTAACGTAGCTGGAATACTGCGCGGATCGATAAACATAACTTTACTACTATCGCTGCTGCCAATTTTCATTCCCATTTCTAGATAATGCTGGGCTAGTAAAAACTGCAAAGCTTCGCGAGCGCTGGGATCGGTTTTTAAAGTTTGCGAGATAATTTGCAAGGCTTCGGCGGTAGCTTGCGCTTTTAATACTTGCTGTTGGCGTTCGGCTTGGGCTTGCAAAACGATAGTTTTTTGTTGAGCTTCTGCTTGCAAAATTGTCGATTTTTGCCTAGCTTCCGCATCTAATAGTTGCGCGTCAGCTTTACCTCTAGCGCTATTAACCGCAGATTCGCGATCGCCTTCGGAAGTCAAAATCGAAGCGCGTTTGCGTCTTTCGGCAGACATTTGCAATTCCATCGATTCTTGGACGGCTTTAGATGGAATCAAATCGCGCAATTCTACTCTAGTTACTTTTACTCCCCAAGGATCTGTTGCTATATCCAAGTCTCTAAGCAAAAGTTCATTTATTTGACTTCTGGCGGTAAAAGTTTGGTCTAATTCTAACTGTCCCATCTCCGAACGAATTTGAGTTAGTACCAAGTTCACCATTGCTGACTTGAGGTTTTCTACTTTGTAGTAGGCTTTTTCCATATCAACAATTCGCCAATAAACTACCGCATCAACGGTAATTGATACGTTGTCGCGGGTAATACATTGCTGGGGGGGAATATCTAAAACTTTTTCTCTAATGGTTTCTCGATAAACAACTTTATCGATAAAAGGAGCGACAAAATTTAGCCCCGGTGACAGTTTTTTGTTGTAACTACCCAAGCGTTCGACTAAAGCTTCGTTACTTTGATTGATGACTTTAACTGTCCCAGCTAAAGCCGAACCACCCAGGGCTAAAAATATTAATAAAAAAAACTGTTCCATTTTTTTTGTCCTATTAGGAATCTAATACATTTGCTGGAATGACAATTAACAGCGTTCCTTCTCGTCTAACTACATAAACTTTTTCATAAGGCGCGATCGCATTTTCCCTGTATTCGCACCGCGCCCGCCACGAATTGCCTTCGTATATTACCCTTCCTTCTTTACCTGGGGCAATTTCTGTAATTGTTTCCGCCGTCACCGCGTCTTGAATCGAACGGCTTTTTTTGGCTTGCGGTACAAAGCGCCGCGATAGCAATACAATCGTTGTACTCAGCCCTAGCCAAAGAATAACTTGGATGCTTAATTGCGGAATCAATAACGATACTAAAGCAACTACAAAGGCACTAATTCCCATCATGAAGGCAACAAAAGCTGTGGGAAGTAGCAGTTCTAATAAACATAAAACTGCTCCAGCGATTAGCCATACCAATGTATAAGTTATTAACATTTTGGCATTGGTCTGAAAAATTACTTGCTACTAAGCAAAGTCTGAGTCTATTTTAGCCAAGAAATATACATCGGCAAGATTTATACGCAAAAAGTAGCGTGAGGACATTCTTATGCAAAAATAGAAAGATTGTTTGATAAGCACTTTTACTGAAAACTGGCATTGAGCGGCAGTTTCTAGAGAACTACTAGGTTACGGGTTTATGAAAGTTGGCGATAAAGTTCGGATAATTGAATCAATCATTGTTTACCATCACCCAGAGCATCGCAGTCAAGCTTTTGACCTCAAAGGCTCGGAAGGGGAAGTTATCGCTATTGTCACCGAATGGCACGGTAGACCTGTAAGTGCTAATTTGCCAATTTTCGTCCAATTTAGTAAAAAATTCAAGGCGCATCTACGCGAAGATGAACTAGAAGTAATATCTTAACGCCACTTAAAACGAAACCAACGCAGTATATTTAGTTCGCCGCGCATCTGTTCTAATTCTTGACGATGCTTTTGAGCTACAGTGGCATACCATTGGCAATGGGACTTCATAGCAGCGCGTAACTCTACCTCTCGGTAAAACTGGCTAGTAGAGGCGATCGCCTTGAAAGTTTCTTGAATAATTGGCGTTGGTGGTGCGGGGACAATCTGCTGGAGTTCTTCAGGCATAATTAAATAAACTATATTCCTGCAATTATAGAACTTGCGGCAAAGCTTCATATTGGGGCTTTCGCAGCAAATTGATGGAAGCGTTAAGATGAAGCTAACAAGTGCGTACAAGCAAGATTTTAAGCAATGGCATCAGAACAAGCAGTTAAACAGTATCTTGCTTACTGGTTTCAACTAGGCAAGAAAGTAGTAATTGGCAACAGTAGGGAAGCCATGCTACCGCAACCTGTAATGCAGAATGGAGGCTACAGCCAGGAATTTGAAAACTGCTGGCAGCTTCTTACTTCTCCAAATGCAGGCGATAGTCATTTAGAAGGCACTCTTGAAACTATTAACGAACTACTAACCGACACTTGGCAAGTAATGCCCTGCGCTCGTTGTACAATGCCCGTACCTCTATTGAATGTGGGGGTAGCATCCTTAGTTTGTCCTTGCAACGATTTAAGTAATTGGCCCAACCCCGAATTACCATCACCGCGATCGCCAGTTAATAGTCAAGCTAAATTAACCGATATACGCGATCGCATAGAAAATCGGACTTGGTGAAAATAATCGGTAACTAAGGTGAAAATTCTAGCCTGTGCTGGCAATTTAATCTCTTTCTACCTTGTCCCCCAAGTCTTATCAAAATTACGGACTTTAAAAAAATATAGGTTTATTGTACTGAAACTAACTCTATTTCTCGCCTACGGGGTACTTCGTAGGTAAAAAAGTCGTGAGCCATTTGTGTATTGGGAAAAATAGCACGGGCTTCAGCGAGTAAATCTTTAAATTCAATGGGATTACCAGGAGCGTAACGCGGACTAAAGTGCGTCATAATCAACTGTTTGACTCCCGCCGCCAAAGCTGTTTGCGCTGCCATAGTTGAAGTAGAATGCAAGCGTTGAAA
>JAPJOW010000116.1 GCA_030826005.1 Aliterella sp. RAGGC_92 | reverse complement strand
ATTGCGATTAAAAAGCTGCACAAAATGACTCAAAAGCAAGCAATCAAAGAAATGTCCGCCGTGGGGTTAGATTGGGTAGAAACGAAAAGCTTTTTACCATCTCAACATTTGCTAGTTTTTAGCAAAGATTAAATTACATAGCACTTCCCAATTAGAGGAGACTAAAATTTTTGTTTCCTCAAGGTTGGGGGCTAGGAGGCGAAACCGTTATACCATTTAAAACTACTTTAGGATTGCTATATCTTCTGCAAACTTGCCTAAATTTTCTTGTCTCCATTTAGAATCTAACTTCCGATTAGTTTGTAATTCTAGAACTCTAATTCCTTTACTTGGAAATTCATTTAATCTTTCCTCTAATTGCTCCCAATTTTTAATTAACTCATGTTCTACATTGTAAGTTGCACATAAAGATGCAAAATCAATATTTTGAGGCGTAGCAAAAAAGTCTTCAAAAGGTGGTTCAAATTTAGAAATCGGCAACATCTCAAAAATACCGCCACCATTATTATTAATTAAAATAATTGTTAGATGTCCAACAAATTTATCTTTTAGCAAAAATCCATTAGTATCGTGCAATAAAGCTAAGTCGCCCGTTAACATTACACTACTTTGCTGCCGATGCGCTATACCTAAAGCCGTTGACAAAGTACCGTCAATTCCGTTTGCACCGCGATTAAAAAATGGTTGTACGTGCAAATCATTAGGTTGCCAGAAAAATTCCATGTCTCTTACAGGCATACTATTAGAAATAAATAGAGGAGTTTCTAGAGGCAAAGCTTTTGATAATAACCAAGCAATTTTACATTCAAAGATTTGCTCTATTTCTGCCATGACACTATCTGTTTTTGCCCTAACTTTAGCTTCACACTCGCACCACAATTGCAAGTAAGAGTTATGGGCTTTAGGTGAAAATTTATAAGTTTCAGCTACTTGTTCTATAGAAATCTGCAAATGAGTTGTTTTACCATGAAGCGGATCTAAATTATGATTGCTTTCATCTATAATCCATCTTTCGGCTTGAGTTAAAGTTAACCAGTTACGCAACTCTTTACTTGTAGGCAATTCGCCTATTTGAATCACAACTTCTGGTTTAAGTTGCTTGGCTAACTCAGTATTTCGTAATAGCAAATCGTAAGTAGAAATAAGATAAGGATTTAAGTCCGCATAGTTTCTAACAGGCGATAAACCTTCCGATAGTACGGGAAATTGAAGCAACTTAGACAAATGCGCGATCGCACTTACATATTCTCGCGCCTTCTCCGGTTGAGCAACCCCAGCAATAATAATCCCGTGACTAGATTCTTGCCATTGCACCGGAAAGTTTTGGACGTATCTCTGCGTAGGTTTAACTGATTGCTTTATACTGCTAAAAAAATCTTCCTCATTTAACAAATTACTTTTAATCCCATCAGGAAGCGGCGCTAAAGGATCGCGAAAAGGAACATTTATATGCACCACTCCAGCAACAGGATAAAGCGCCCTTTCCCAAGCATGAATCATTGTTTGGCGCAAGTATGCCAATATCCCCCTGTCTGCGGCAGGTAAAGCAAGTTCTGTTTGCCAATTGGGGTAAGTGCCGTATAGTTTTAATTGATCGATAGTCTGTCCTGAATGACAATCTCTTAGCTCCGGCGGGCGATCGCAAGTTAAAACAAGTAATGAGACTCTACTTTCTTTAGCCTCTATTATTGCTGGATAAAAATTTGCCCCCGCCGTACCGGAAGTACATACCAACACCACCGGAAGCTTGCACCTGCGGGCTATTCCTAGGGCAAAGAAGGCAGCCGAACGCTCGTCAAGGACTGGGATGGCTTCTATACCTTTTTGCCTCGCAAAGGCGATCGCAAGGGGCGTAGAACGCGATCCCGGACAGATGATGGCGGTAGTTAATCCCAGACGTTTTAAGGTTTCTGTCAGTACGGAAGCAAAAAGTAAGTTGGTGTTTCTATAATCAATCATTAATCGGGGATAGACCCCATTGTTAAGTAAGCAAGTTCTTCCTATTTTAGTTGGCGGTTTGAAGGAATATTTATGGATTCGATTCAATTAACGGGGATTCGCAGCTATGGTTACACTGGCTACTTAGCGGAAGAACAAGTTTTAGGACAATGGTTTGAAGTGGATGTAACGCTGTGGTTGGATTTGTCTATAGCGGGTTCAAGCGATCGCATTACAGACACTATCGATTATCGCAGTATTATTAGCAATGTCCAGCAGCTAATTAAAACTTCTAAGTTTGCGCTGGTGGAAAAACTAGCCTCGCAAATAGCCAAATCTATTTTAGATGTTGGCGGGATAGCACAAGTAAAAGTTTGCTTAAGTAAACCTGCTGCGCCAATTCCTGACTTTGGCGGCAAAATTACTATTGAACTAACGAGAAGCAAAGATTAATTGTAGTCAAAGCTAAAAGACTTTTGTAGCAACGATTTATTGATAGTCGGGTTGTAAGTAGCTAATAAGTTTTCTTGGGAAAGAGCGATACTTGGCGGAGCGTCAGCAACTATAGTTTGATTGAAACAAATAACGCGATCGCAATAACGACTTACCATATCAATGTCGTGAGAAACTTGTAAGATTGTCCAGTCTTCTTCTTGTTTTAATCGATCTAATAACTGATAAAATTCTGCTGCTCCTTGCACATCTACTCCTGCAAAAGCTTCATCTAAAACTAATAGTTTTCTTGGCATTACCAAGCAGTAAGCTAATAATACTCGCTTAAGTTCGCCACCGCTTAGAGTCCCAATTGCTCGATGTTGCAAATTATCAGCACTTACTCGTCTTAAAGCTTGGGTAATTGCTGCTTGTCTTTGTTGCTTTTGCTGGCGAGAAAAGAAGACAGTTTTTTGATTTTTTACCCATCCCATTCCTACCAATTCTCGAACGCAAATAGGAAAGCTGCGATCGAAAATAAAGTTTTGCGGCATATAGCCAATTTGACAGCGTAAGAATTTTAGTCGCTCGATTGGGCAATTAAAAATGTCAATTTTTCCAGAAGAACGCTTAATTAAGCTTAAAATTGCCTGAACTAAAGTGCTTTTACCTGCGCCATTTGCGCCAACTATGGCTGTATTTGTTCCCGGCAATAATTTAAAAGAAGCATCTCTTACTGCTAAGTAATTTCCTTGATAAACTGTTAAGTTTTGAACTGTTAATATCGGCGACCTTTCGTTCATACTTCAACTCTTTCAAATCTACTATTTACAAGCATTTTCTATAACTTTCAAATTTCCTTGCATTGCTGTAAAATAATGCTGCGGATCGAGCGTTCCAGACTCTAAAGAATCTAAGGGTTGCAAAGTTAAATTTAAGTCTTGAGATAAGGCTTTAAGCAATTTGTTGTCAACACCTGGTTCGCCAAAAATAGCTTTGGCTTTATATTGCTTAACTGCATTAATTGCTTTTTGTACATCCGTAGGTGAAAGCTGATCTTCAGGAATTTCTACTACAGCAACTTGTTTGATTCGATAGCGATTAGCTAAATAAGGATAAGCATCGTGAAAACTAATAAAAGTGCAATTTGGATAGTTTTGTAAACGCTGCTTGTATTCCGCATCAAGCTTTTCTAATTTTTGAATATAAGTTGTAGCATTAGCTTGATAAGTTGCCTTTTTTTCAGGATTCGTGGCAATCAAACCATCGCGGATATTTATTACTTGTTGTTTTGCCAAAACTGGATCTAGCCAAACGTGAGGATTTCCCCCCAAAGAATCTATATTCGCACTGGCGTTAATCTCTTTTAGTTGACTGTTTTGTGCGGATTTTACAGTTCCGTCTAAAAACTCCTCAAAATTAATACCATTTTTTACTAATATATTAGCTTTTGCGATCGCACTTACATTTGCTGGCGTTGCTTGATAATCGTGAACCTCTGTCCCTGGTGGAATCAATAGTTCTACTGGTTGTTCTTCCCCCACAACAGCTTTGGTAAACCAGTACATCGGCAAAAAGGTCGTCACTACTTTAAGTTTGGCTGTTGGAGACGGTTGCTGTACTTGGGAATAAGATTGATTGCAGCCTGTTAAAGCTAACAATATTAATCCTGCGATCGCTAAGTTTTGTCTTCGCATTTTGAACGGTAAATGAGAATGAATATTATTGTAGTATATATAATGAGAATCAATCTCATCCGCAGGTAAGTTTTTAAATAGAGATGCAAATATTTGTGAGTAGGTATGCTATTTTGCGAAGTAATTGCAGGGTAATAACTTTCAAGTTGGTAGATACTTGCTCTGAGCAAGGAAAGTAGGTTTAAAAAAATGTGGGTAGTGAGGAGTAAAGTAAGTGTACAAAAGCTTGTGGAATTTATTGCTGGTTAGTCCAGTAGTTTGCGGGATGATGATGGGGTTTGGAACTTCGGCGAAGTCCGAAGAACCAGCCGCCGCACAGGACACAATGGCGCAGGTTACTTCAGTTTCGCAGCTATCGGACGTTCAGCCGACCGATTGGGCATTTCAAGCATTGCAATCGCTAGTAGAGCGTTATGGGTGTATTGCAGGGTATCCTGACGGTACTTACCGGGGAAATCGAGCTTTAACTAGGTATGAATTTGCCGCCGGGTTGAATGCTTGTTTAGACAGGGTAAATGAGTTAATTGCAACAGCAACTAGCGATTTAATCAAAAGAGAAGACTTAGCAACATTACAGAGGCTACAAGAAGAATTCGCCGCCGAATTAGCCAGCCTGCGCGGGCGAGTTGATGCTTTAGAAGTAGCAACGGCAGAACTTGAAGCAAATCAGTTTTCTACTACAACTAAGTTAAGTGGGGAAGTAGTAGCGGCGGTAGCGGGGATTGTTACCGGAGATGATGGGGATGGTAATGAACTTGATAGCTCTACTATCCTTGGACACCGGACAGAGTTAGAGTTTGAAACCAGTTTTACCGGGAGAGACTTACTGGTAACAACACTTGCTACCGGAAACTTCCCTGGATTTTCTGAGCTAACGGGTACAGCCGAGGGAGAATTAAGCTTTACTGAAGATGAGAATAATCAGATTCAGTTAGACGCACTATTGTATAGCTTTCCCATTGGGGAAAGTACAGAAATTGTCTTAGGTGCAGTAGGAACAGTTTTTGATGACTTTGCAAGTACCGTTAATTTTTTGGATGGAGATGGTGCTACAGGCGCAATATCTAGTTTTGGGACGCGCAACCCTATTTATTATTTGGGAGATGGTGCGGGTTTAGGGATTAGAAAAGAGTTTGGCGACAAGTTGGAACTTAGTTTAGGGTATTTGGCAGGAGAAGCAAATAATCCCAGTGAAGGCGATGGTTTATTTAATGGCCCTTACAGCACCTTAGCGCAAGTAGTAATTAAGCCGACTGAAAGATTAAATATTGGCTTAACTTACATCAATTCCTACAACGCCGATGATACCGGGGTAGGTAGCGGACGCAATAGTTTTGCGCGGTTTGACGATGTATTTTTTGAAGACTTGGGATTAGAATCGGTAGATGTTCCTACTAGCAGTAATTCCTACGGTTTGGAATTATCATGGCAATTGAGCGATCGCTTTGTTTTGGGTGGTTGGGTTGGCTATACCAATACTCAATTGCTATCTACGGCGGGAGGATTATTCGATCGCGGTGATATCAATATCTGGAATTATGCTGTAACTTTAGCTTTCCCAGACTTAGGAAAGGAAGGCAATTTATTAGGTTTTGTCGTTGGAATGGAGCCAAAAGTCACCGACTCTAGCATTAGTTCCACAAATCTCGATATAGATGCAGAGCTAGGAGAAGATGAAGACAACTCCTTGCATATTGAAGGGTTTTATCAGTTTCAAGTGACAGAAAATATCTCAATAACCCCAGGAGTTATTTGGATTACCGCTCCTGGGTTTGACCAAGATAATAACGATATTGTCATTGGGGCGCTAAGAACTACTTTCACGTTTTAAGTGCAACCAAAAGGGGAAAGTATTAAAAACTTCCCTCTTTTCCTTAAATATCGCTATTTCCAACACCCGTACAAGTTTCATCTACCCAAGACGCAATATTACTAACTCGGTTGGAAGGGGCTACGCGCACTTCATTACTTGCTACAGGAAGCTTTGGCGCAGAACCATTTTTTCCATTTGTTTGCCCTACTGGGTTATGGTATGTTACCCCATTGGAACTTGCAGTAATCTCTGCATTATTTGCTATAGAAGTAATTTCTGTATTATTTGCGGCTTCTGTTAGCGACCTAATTTCTATTTCAGGATTAAAGTTTAGTCCTAAAGCCGCAACAATTTGATCGGGATGATTGCTCAAAGCCACAATAAAAGGAAACATTTGGATTAGTTGCGGCTCTAAATTCGTTAAAGTTGCCAAAATAAAACTAGATGAAGGGCGGCGTTGACCGTCGTAAGTTCCCCAAATGCGGAGTTTTGTCATCCAAGGGCGATTGCGCCGATAGTAAAGAAGCCATTTTACTTTCAATGATTGGCGTAGCTGCTGAATATCCACTAAACTTACCTCAAATACCAATAACAAAACCCTCTAGCCCTAGGATCGCCAAGCAGGGTAATTTTAGTCAAGAGTTAGAAGTCACATTATTTCATCTGGGTTGATGCCTAATTCTTGGAGTTTTTGCCGCAGGCGTTCCGCGCGTTGACGTTCAGTTTCGGCGCGTTGATTGCTAATTGCTTCTGCTTCCTCTGGGATTAAAACTAAATCTCCCTCCGGCGTAAAAAATCGTAACTGTTCGTTCAAAATGCCTAGATATAGCTGTAATTCATTACTCCACAGCCAGCCTTGTTCGTTAGGTGCGATCGCCTCATACTGACGATAATTAAGTTTAAACCCCGCAAACTCTAAGCTATAAGGGTCAAACCAAAAGTAATCGGGAGTGCGAAAAATATCTTGATACAGTTGCTTTTTCAAACCGCGATCGCATTTAGCGGTGGAGTCGGACAGAATTTCTAAAATAAAGTTAGGATATTTGCCATCTTCCGCCCAAACTACCCAGCTTTTGCGCTCTTTGCGTTCGGTATCTAAAACTACAAATAAATCGGGGCCTCGGACATCTTCAGATTTGCGTTGACGATTGCTGTAATAAATGCTTAGATTCGCCCCAGCAAAGAAGTCCTGACGCTCTTTCCACAAGCGTTCTAGGCTAGTTAATAGTAAAATGATTTGTTTGAGATGGCGGTAAGTTTCCAAAGGTGGTTCGTCGCTCAATAAGTCGCTGGGGGGAAATATTGGGGCATCAGTTTCGCTGCTTTGTACCATATTACTAAGCTATAGTTGCAGTCGTTGAAATTTACGTCTACTTCTAGTATCCAACATAGAATCTATGTAAAAAAGAAAAGTGTGATAGATAATAACGAAAATGTCCGCCATTTAAAGTAATGCCAGAAGATAAAAAAGTTGCGGTGGAGTTTGATAATGTTACTTTTAGCGTTGGACTTCGCTCTTTAGTATCCAATCTCAATTTTTCCGTTTATCAAGGAGAAGCTTTAATTCTTTTAGGACGTAGTGGTAGCGGCAAAACTACTACTATGAAGCTAATTAATGGTTTATTTACGCCTATAGTTGGCGAAGTTAGGGTACAAGGGCGATCGACCAAAGATTGGGATTTAATTAAGTTGCGGCGCACTATTGGTTATGTAATTCAAGAAATTGGCTTATTTCCTCATTTTACGATCGCGCGCAATGTTGGTTTAGTTCCCTCTTTAGAAGGCTGGAATCCTAAACAAATCAAGGCGCGAGTTTACGAACTGTTGCAGTTAGTGGGTTTAGATCCGGGACAATTTAGCGATCGCTATCCTCACGAATTATCAGGAGGACAACGCCAAAGAGTAGGCGTAGCAAGGGCTATAGCTGCCGATCCGCCGATATTATTAATGGATGAACCTTTTGGTGCATTAGATCCCATTACCCGCTTAGAATTGCAACAAGAGTTTCGCAAGCTGCAACAGCAATTAAATAAAACGGTAATTTTTGTCACCCACGATATTCAAGAAGCTTTTGTGCTGGCTTCGCGAATTGGTTTAATGGAGACAGGGCGCTTGGTAGTATTAGAAACACCTGGAGAATTTTTAAAGTCTTCGCACCCAGAAGCGATCGCTTTTTTAGACTGTTTAGGAATGTTTAAGCCGTAAATGAATGTTAGCGATTTTTTCTTGTTTAAGTATGGCTCTGATATATTTGCAGCTACGGGAAAACATTTATTTTTAGTCGGTACGGCAATATTTTTTGCCACAATTATCGGTATTCCTTTGGGAATTGTTATTACTCGTCAAGCAAATCTGCGTCAGCCAATTTTAGGTATTGCTAATATTTTGCAGACAGTTCCTAGCTTGGCTTTGTTTGGTTTTTTGCTCCCTATTCCGTATATTGGCGGTATTGGCGATCGCACGGCGATTATTGCTTTAACTTTATATTCTTTTTTACCGATTATTCGCAACACTTACACGGGGATAGCTAATATCGATCCAGCGATTCGCGAAGCTGGTAGAGGTATGGGAATGACTAGCCGCCAGTTATTATTGCAAGTAGAAATTCCCTTGGCTTTGGGGGTGATTTTGGCAGGAGTGCGCGTAGCGGCGGTAATTGGTGTTGGTGTGGCGACTATTGCGGCGGCTATTGGTGCGGGGGGTTTGGGTGAATTTGTGTTTAGAGGAATTGCAACGTTAAATAACGAACTAATTTTAGCGGGTGCTGTTCCGGCGGCGGCGATCGCACTATTGTTAGATGTAGCTATTGGTTGGCTAGAAGGGCGCTTTACAAAGGTAAGTAGAAGATGAAAAGGTTTTTGGTATTGTGCTTAGTCAGTTTTGCTTTAATTATCGGGATTTATAGTTGTTCCGCTTCTAGCGATACTATTACTATTGGCTCCAAAGATTTCACCGAGCAAGATATTTTAGGCGAACTTTTAGCCCAGCATATTGAAGCAAATACCAAGCTCAAAGTCAATCGTCGCCTGCATCTTGGGGGGACGTTTATTTGTCATGAAGCGATTAAATCTGGACAAATTGATGCTTATGTTGAGTATACAGGCACGGCTTTTACTACGATTTTGAAGCAAAAAGCCATTACCGACCCGCAAAAAGTCTATCAGCAATTAAAACAAGGTTATGCCCAGCAGTTTCAATTAGAAGTTATGCCGCCCTTGGGTTTTCAAAATACCTTTGCGATGATTATTCGCGGCGATGAGGCTAGAGCTAAAAACGTGCAAACAATCTCTCAAGCTGCTAAGTATACTCCCCAATGGCAAGCAGGTTTTGGTTACGAATTTAGCGAACGAGAAGACGGTTTACCAGGACTTAGCAAAACCTATAATCTCAAGTTTACTAAACCGCCGAAAATTATCGATCTAGGTTTGCTTTACCAAGCATTGCAGCAAAAGCAAGTAGATATCGTTGCCGGAAACTCTACTGATGGCGCAATTCCCCGTTTAGATTTGGTTGTACTAACTGATGATAAACAATACTTTCCACCCTACGAAGCTACGCCAATTGTGCGTCAATCTGTTTTAAAACAACATCCAGAATTACAAAATGCGATCGCTCAACTAGGCGGTTTAATTGATGAAAAACAAATGCAGCGCTTGAATTACTTAGTTGAAGGCGAAAAGCAAAATGTTAAACAAGTTGTTAGCGATTTTTTACTGGCAAAAAAATTGATTAAATAAGGTACGGAGCTTGACTTGGGGCGCTTTTTGCTTTAAAATTTATGTTATAATGGGAAATATTGGCACTAATAATATTTTTGCTTACATCTCCATTATATAATTATATGTCAATAGGCAAAAATACACAAGCAAAAGTTTAATAAGAATTAAAAATTTTTACAAAAATACACAATAATTGAAATCATCATAGAGATAAAGATTAATACTGGAAAGCCTTTAATGTTAGTTAAAGAAAGCAAGCAACGCAACTGGAAGCCAATAATTAAGCAATTTGAGGCAATTGTAGGTAAAAAGGGAGTAGTGCAGCGCCGGGAAGAATTAATAACCTATGAATGCGACGGATTAGCCAGCTATCGCCAGCGCCCGGAAGTTGTGGTATTGCCAAGAACGACAGAGCAAGTAGCAGAGATAGTTAAGGTATGCGATCGCAATTCTATCGCGTTTATAGCGCGAGGTGCGGGTACGGGCTTGTCGGGGGGCGCTTTACCTACCGAAAACTGCGTCCTAATTGTTACAGCTTTGATGCGGCAAATAATTGATATAGATTTAGAAAATCAAACAGTTACCGTACAACCAGGAGTAATTAATAACTGGGTAACGCAAGCTGTTAGCGGTGCGGGGTTTTACTACGCCCCCGACCCATCAAGTCAAATAATTTGTTCTATTGGTGGTAATGTAGCGGAAAACTCTGGGGGCGTACATTGCCTAAAGTACGGCGTAACTACTAACCACGTCTTAGGACTAAAATTAGTATTACCAGATGGTTCTATTGCTGATGTCGGCGGACAAATACCAGAAATGCCTGGTTACGATCTTACCGGAGTATTTGTAGGTTCGGAAGGCACGTTAGGCATTGCTACAGAAATTACTTTAAAAATCCTCAAAACTGCCGAATCAATTTGCGTTTTACTTGCAGATTTTACCAGTATTGAAGCGGCGGGGGCGGCGGTTTCTGATATTATCAGCGCGGGGATAATTCCGGCGGGTATGGAGATGATGGACAATCTCAGCATTAACGCTGTAGAGGATGTAGTAGCGACAAATTGCTATCCCCGCGATGCGGAGGCAATTTTGCTTGTAGAAGTAGATGGTTTGCAAGTAGAAGTAGACGAAATGAAAAAACGAATTGCGGCTATTTGCAAGCAAAACGGCGCGAGAAATGTTACTTCTGCAAAGGATATAGAAACGCGCGCTAAGTTATGGAAAGGGCGAAAAGCAGCTTTTGCGGCGGCGGGACATCTTAGCCCTGATTATTACGTCCAAGACGGGGTAATTCCACGCACTAAATTATCTTTTGTACTGCAAGAAATTGAGAATCTAAGCAAACAGTACGGTTATAAAATTGCTAACGTATTTCATGCCGGAGATGGCAACTTGCACCCGCTAATTTTGTACGATAATGCCGTACCTGGGGCTTTTGAAAAAGTAGAAGAATTGGGCGGCGATATTTTGAAGCTTTGCGTAAAAGTCGGCGGTAGTCTTTCGGGTGAACACGGTATTGGTGCAGATAAAAAGTGTTATATGCCAAATATGTTTACAGAAATAGATTTAGAAACTATGCAGTATATTCGCACGGCGTTTAATCCCAAAGGTTTAGCTAATCCAGATAAAATATTTCCTACTCCCCGCACTTGCGGTGAAGCGGCTAATGCTCAAAATATTAAACAATTTGAAAAAGTAGAGTTATTTTAGAGCTAAAGATAACTTTAGCTCTAAAACAGTGAATAACAGCCTAGATAGGCTGTTATTTTTTATTAGGTGCTAACACAACTAACCCGTCATATTGTTCTTGTCTGCTAGTCATAGTTGTTGTTGTACTAAAACTACGCACGCTACCAATAACTTGCTTGAATATTTGAAAGTCTGGATGATTAAATGTCGTCGGTGCAAGACTATATATCCATGACAAAGAAGAACCCATATTAATGTAAAAATAACCTTGATTGGCAGCAGGTAAGGAACTTGTCGCCGTAGCAAAGTTATAGTCTTGTGGTAATTGTTTTTGCGGTTGGGGCAATAATTCTCTTGCTGCGCCTAATCCTGTTGAAATTAATAGCGTATCGTTATCTATCCAACTATAAGCAAATACGCTTTGCTCTCCAAATCCCCAAGCATTAATAGAAAAACCATCAATATTATCGTAAGTATTGATAGAGAGCGCGCCACTGGAAATAGATTTAATAGATTCGCCCAACTTATTTAAACTGGCTTCAGCTTTAGCACGATTTGATGTTTGCACCAAAAAGCCTAAGCCCATATTTAACTCGCTACTTATTAAGCCTTGTTTGGTGGGATAGAAAAACAAAGCATATTCGCCATCCATCCAGCCTAAAATATCTTTGTTGAGGTCTAACCCGGTAGTGCTGGTAATAGTTTGATTAAACTTCGCTAATCCATCTTTAAACTGAGGATTGCTACTTAATGCCATTGCTAACATTTGCCACTGTCCGTAAATATTGCGCCCAGTAGTTGCAGAATAGGCGGGTGCGGGGATGCGCGGGAGTAACTGCGTAGTATTGGGAGTAAGGCTATTAACCAAGTTAGGCGTTTTGCGGTAGGCGTTGAGTTGCAAGCGCAAACCTTCTTGTTGTTCCCACACTAAACCACTTATAGAACTATACTGCTTTACTTGGTCGGAATTAATGGCGCTAGGAGGAATGGGAAATGGTAGATTAGGATCTTGAGCTAAAGATTTGAATAAAGAGAGAAACTTATTCGGGTCTTCGTAGAGGGTAAATAGTGCTTGACTATATTGGGGATGTTTAGTTAGCTGTTTAAAGT
Organism: Aliterella sp. RAGGC_92; assembly: GCA_030826005.1. GTDB lineage: Bacteria > Cyanobacteriota > Cyanobacteriia > Cyanobacteriales > Chroococcidiopsidaceae > Aliterella. The sequence goes on along the minus strand of JAPJOW010000116.1, from coordinate 605 downwards.
TGGGGTTTTGGGCTAAGTTAGGACTATTTAGGGGCTTGTCTAATAACTGCTCAATTGGTTTAGTAGTGCTGGCTGTAACCACATATCCTGGCAAAAGTGCGATCGCTATACCTCGGCTTTTGATACTATTTGGATTAGGTACAGGTAAACTTGGGATTGCGGCTATAAATGATTTTGGCAGCTTAGAAGTTTTTAACGGCAAGGTGGAAACTGGGGAAGTATCAAATTTTGCAGGTTTCCATTCTAAAATTTTTACACCTTTATATTGTCTCTCGGTAATTTCTTGCGAGTTACTTGCTTTGAATTTTTTTATTAATACTTGCAATGGCTTTTCATCTTTAACTGTCGCTAGAAGCAAAAAACTAGCATCTAAACTAACTGGTTTATTTTCTTTTTGGGGCATCAATGCTAAAGCAACTTGTTCTCCTAACCAGGGTTTGATATCGGTTTGATAATCTAAACCCATTTGTGTAGGAGATATTGTTTCTGCGGCATTAAAAACTTGGGCAAATAATTCAAACTTACTCAAACTTTGCCATTTTTGATTATCTGTACTAACTAAGCCAACAAGTGGTGTATCGGCGGGTAAAAATTGAGTGATAGGA
>JAPJOW010000115.1:2385-13058 GCA_030826005.1 Aliterella sp. RAGGC_92 | reverse complement strand
AGAACGCAGGTCTCCAAAACCTGATGTCGGGGGTTCAAGTCCTCCAGGGCGCGCTGAAACAAATTCTGCCCGAAAGCCTTGTGACCAATTAGCAGTCGGGTAGAATTATTGTGTGGGAAGTCATCAGAGCAAAACTGGTGCAGCCAAGCTCCAGTAAATAATATAATTAGCTGCTATAAGTATATTTCCAGGAGCAAAAAGCTACCCGTGAATAAAAAAAACGAAGCTGAAATTCAACAAAATAACGGATTTAGCCCTACAAAATTTTTTCAAGGTACGAAAGAAGAATTAGACAAAGTAGTGTGGCCCAGTCGCCAGCAATTAGTTAGCGAATCGATTGCCGTACTATTAATGGTAATTTTATCTGCGGGATTAATTTATCTTGTAGATGGCTTATTTGCTTGGGCAGCAACAAAGGTATTCTAAATGAACTATGCAACAGACGAATCTGATTTAGAGCGCGAAGAATCAAGCGATGGCGATAACGCCGTAGCAAAGTCGTCATCGGCGCGTTGGTACGCCGTGCAAGTTGCTTCGGGCTGTGAAAAGAAGGTAAAAGCCGACTTGGAACAACGCGCCCAAACGTTAGATGTCGCTGATAAAATCGTTCAAATTGAAATTCCCCAAGTTCAAGCGATCAAAATTCGCAAAGATGGCAGCAGGCTAGATAGTAAAGAAAAAGTATTCCCTGGTTACGTGCTAATTAAGTTGCAACGCTGGCACGATTCGGAAACTGGGGAATGGAAAATCTACGACCAAGCATGGCAGGTAATTAAAAATACATCCCATGTAATTAACTTTGTTGGCGCAGAACAAAGACGCGGTACGGGTAGAGGGCGCGGTCATGTTAAACCTTTACCTTTAAGCAGTGCGGAAGTAGAGCGGATTTTCAAACAAACTAGCGAACAAGAGCCAGTAGTCAAAATTGACATCGGTGCGGGGGATAAAATTATGGTTTTGTCGGGACCTTTTAAAGACTTTGAAGGCGAAGTTATAGAAGTAAGCCCCGAAAGAAGCAAGTTAAAGGCGTTATTATCGATCTTCGGACGCGATACGCCCGTAGAATTAGAATTTAATCAAGTCGAAAAACAAGGCTAAGACAACAAAATGGCTAAAAAAATAGTAGCAATTATCAAGCTGGCATTAAACGCAGGAAAAGCCAACCCAGCACCACCAGTGGGTCCAGCTTTAGGTCAACACGGCGTAAACATCATGATGTTCTGCAAAGAATATAATGCCAAAACCGCCGACCAAGCCGGGACAGTCATACCTGTAGAAATATCGGTGTTTGAAGATCGCAGTTTTACATTTATCCTAAAAACGCCTCCAGCTTCAGTATTAATTCGCAAAGCGGCGGGAATCGAAAGAGGCTCGAACGAACCAAACAAAAAGCGTGTAGGTTCGATAACCCAAGCGCAGTTACAAGAAATCGCGCAAACAAAATTACCAGATTTGAATGCCAATGACATTGAAGCTGCAATGAAAATTGTTGCCGGAACAGCGAAAAACATGGGAGTTGCGATCGCTCAGTAGAATATACTAAACATCGCTAAGACAAAAATAAATTTTATCGGGGGAGAGGCAGAGCTTCGTTAATTAACCCCAGGAGAAAAATGACTAAAAAATTATCGCGCCGACTGCAAGAACTGCACAAAAAAGTAGAGCCAAAAGCCTACGAACCTTTAGAAGCACTCCAGCTACTAAAAGAAACTGCCACCGCCAAGTTTCCCGAAGCCGCCGAAGCTCATATTCGTTTGGGAATCGACCCCAAATACACTGACCAACAACTGAGAACTACCGTAGCATTGCCCAAAGGCACCGGACAGACAATTAGAGTAGCGGTAATTACCAGAGGCGAAAAAGTTGCCGAAGCAAACAACGCTGGAGCAGACTTAGTAGGCTCAGAAGAATTAATCGAAGAAATCCAAAAAGGCATGATGGATTTTGACCTATTAATTGCTACCCCCGATGTCATGCCGCAAGTAGCAAAACTAGGACGCATACTAGGGCCGCGCGGGTTGATGCCATCGCCAAAAGGTGGTACGGTAACAACAGATATAGCAAGCGCGATCGCCGAATTTAAAGCCGGAAAACTAGAATTTCGTGCCGACCGCACGGGCATCGTTCATGTTATGTTTGGCAAGGCAGCTTTTGCCCCAGAAGACTTGCTGGTAAACTTAAAAGCATTGCAAGAAACCATCGAGCGCAACCGTCCATCGGGAGCTAAAGGGCGCTACTGGCGGACAATGTATGTATCATCAACTATGGGTCCATCAATTCAAGTTGATATCAACGCCCTGCGAGACATGAAAACAGACGGAGTTTAACTAGAGAAAACAAAGCGTAAAAACTTCATAGCTAAAAGCCGAAGACCGCAGGAGCGCAAAAGCTTAATATCCTGCCGAGGTTTATATCTGTAAATGCGATCGCTATTATTTAGCATGGCACGAGCAATATAACTTCGTTACCCGGCATACTCTGTCGGGTTTTTAGTTTTCTTAAAGTAGCAATTATTTTATTTAAGGAGGTGACATAAATATGGGCAGAACTCTCAAAGATAAGCAAGCAATGGTGGCGGAAATCAAAGAAACTTTGACCGAAGCACAACTCGTACTTGCTATCGATTATCAAGGGTTGACCGTTGCCGAAATTACTGACTTGCGGCGGCGCTTGCGTCCTACAGGTACGGTGTGCAAGATATCCAAAAATACTTTGATGGGAATCGCCATTGACGGTCAGGATAACTGGCAGCCAATGACGGAATTACTCAAAGGATCGTTAGCTTTTTTGCTAGTCAAAGAAGATATCTCTGGAGCAATTAAAGCTTACCAAGATTTTCAAAAAGCCAGCAAAAAAACCGAACTGCGCGGCGGTGTCATGGAAGGGCGTTTGCTCAAAGAAGCAGACGTAAAAGCCCTCGGCGATTTGCCATCGAAAGAACAGCTTATTGCTCAAATTGCTGGAGCTATCAATGGTGTAGCAACGGCGTTAGCAGTCAGCATTAATGAAGTTCCTTCTTCTTTAGGTCGCGCTCTCCAAGCTGTGGCAGATAAAGATAGTGGTGGCGATAGTAGTGGCGCTGAAACGGATGTTGCAGCTTAGACCGCTAATAAGAATGAAATTACAATTTACAGGAGTTAATCAATGTCTGCTACAACCGATCAAATTCTCGAACAATTAAAAACTCTAACTTTGTTAGAAGCATCAGAGCTAGTCAAGCAAATTGAAGAAGCTTTTGGTGTAAGTGCTGCCGCACCGGCGGGCGGTATGATGATGATGGCAGGACCCGGCGCTGCGGCGGCTCCTGAAGCTGTGGAAGAAAAGACCGAATTCGATGCAATTTTAGATGAAGTTCCCGCCGATAAGAAGATTGCGGTACTCAAAGTAGTCCGTTCTTTGACAGGTTTGGGCTTGAAAGAAGCTAAAGACTTAGTAGAATCTACACCAAAGCCAGTTAAAGAAGCTGTAGCTAAAGATGTCGCTGAAGATGCTAAAAAGCAACTTGAAGAAGCTGGTGCGAAAGTAAGTATCAAGTAGACTTATTACGCTAATTTTAAACTTGAAAGCTTGCTATTAGACCAATAGCAAGCTTTTTTATCCTTGGAGCATTTGAAGTGCAGTTAGTTCTAAATTGGGCAATACAACCGAAACAATCTTGCTCTCTTGGACAAATACCTTTTCTTCGTAAAACCCTTCTACCCATTCCAATACCGTTACCTTTTGGGCGATCGCATCAACAATCCAATACTCGGCAATTCCTCGCGCTGCATACTCCGATCGCTTGTAGCGGTAATCGCGGCTGCTTTGATTTGGGCTTACTACTTCAACTACCAATAACGGCGCTGGCATTTCTGGCATGATTGTCGATCTTTTTGCTCCTGCCATCGCTGCGGCCAATTCCTCAGAAAATACGATTAAATCGGGAACGCGCACCCGCGAACCTGTCGTCACAATTTCTGTTTTCATCGATAACCGATAAGCGGGAATACCTTGTTGTAAAAAACACGCGAATAAAATAGAAGCAATTCGTCGATTAATTTCACTTTCCGCCGTCATAAGTATCAAGTTTCCATCTTCTAACTCATACATCGCATCTGTGCCATCGTCATAACTAAAAAACTCCTCAAGAGTCATAGTCTTAGATGTCGATCTATCTAAAGCGATCGCCATAATTGCTTTACCTGCCAGTAAAAATAGTATTAGTATTTATTATCTTATCGCTGGCGATGAGAGCGGGGAAATTAATTATTTTGTCTCTACAAACCTCATCAGGCGTGGATTATTGGCTATTTTAATGTAAGTCTGCTTCCCACACGCCGATATAAATGCGATCGCGATTATTTCTTTCGATCGTGCCTTTTAAATTTCCTGTATTAAACGAATAGCTATTAGTTTGACGCTGACGCACTTGTTGCAAGCCGCTATTAATACTGTTTGAATAGCGATCGCCGAGCATTCCTCGTAAGGTTGCTTCCATAACCTCTGATTCTACCGATTGAGCAAAAGCAACTTCGGTTTGCCGAATTTGCCCAGAATTGCGATCGTACAAGTAACCTAAAGTAATTCTTTCTGGCTCTACTTCATAGATAACCGCGCGAGTATTGCCCCAAATACCTCTTGTACTTGTTTTTGGATTGCCAAGAGTTGCTTTTACCCGGCTTTCGGAAGTACCTGGCGGGAAACCAATTACTTTTGGTTGAGTATTATTAGCTGTAATTCGGTTGGTTTCGCGAGGAGTAGGGGTTGCAACTTCATTTTTTGGTGTTGGCGATGGAGAAGTAGCTAAAACCTCTTGCTGTGGACTAGCTACAGGTGTGGGCGTAGGAGAAGTAGGTAAAACTTTTTGTTGGGGAATGACGGCGGGCGATCGCGTTTCTGTGGTGCTAGAATTAGGGGCTGGCGCATTTATTGAAGCGGAATCAGGGTTAGGCGATCGATCTTGCCCCAAGCCAAACATCGCCGCCACTCCTACAAGCCCCGTTACCAGCAAACTACCAATAATTAAATTTCTCTTGCCGTTAAACCCCTTATTTGCACCTGCTACAAAGCTATCTGGGGGCGAAAGGATTGTGGGAGACTGACTAGCGGCAGGAGTTACAGCAATAGTTGCTAAAGTTGAGGGCGCGGGTACGTTAATTGCTTGAATTGCTTCAAGCATTTTTTGGGCGGTCGTGTAGCGATCGCGCGGATGGTATTTAATAGCGCGATCGATTACGTTTGTTAGTTCTCGGCTTACATTTGTAGCGTATTTATGCCACAGAATTTCTCCAGTTTCCGAGTCTAATTCCAACTGTTGGGGATGCTTACCCGTAAGCATATAAATTGCTGTCAAGCCCAAACTATATAGATCGCTGGCATAAATGGGTCTGCCGGCGGCTTGCTCTGGGGCCATAAAACCCGGCGTACCAACGACAATCGAGCGATCGCTTTTTCCTTGGGCGTTAATTACCGTTGCTACAGTTTCTTTAACTGCCCCAAAATCAATTAAAACGGGCTGACTATTTAAGTTGCGTAAAATAATGTTATCTGGCTTAATATCGCGGTGAATAATGCCGCCACTATGAACGTAGGCAAGTACAGATAATAAACTTACCAAAATATTTTTAACATCAACTTCGCTAATAGTTTCTTGAGCCGTAACTACATCTGTTAACGTCGGCCCTTGAATCCACTCTTGAATGAGGTAAAACTGCTCGTTTTCGGCAAAATAAGCAAAAAGCTTGGGAATTTGGTCGCTACCTTCCCCTAGTTTCTCTAGAGTCGCTGCTTCGCGCCCAAATCGCTCTTGTTGAAACTTTTGTTGCCCCGCTTGATTTGTTTGCGGGTTACTCATTACCTTTAGCTGTTTAATTACACAGCGACGGCGGGAAGGTAGATAAGTATCCTCAGCTAGGAAGGTTTCGCCAAACCCCCCATGTCCTAACACCTGAATAACTTGATACCGCCCGTTTAGCGTTGTCATCATTAAAAGTTTTACAATAGCATTGCTTAAAAAATTAGACTTAAGTACCTCTACAAAATCTATATCATCTGCTTTGTAGTGTAACCAACTACCCAGCGATTGAATTACAAAGCTAAAAGTAATAAAAATCTCTCATCTTTCGCTGCGGGACGATTTTAATAATTCACAATAGATATAGGTACTAACGCAAAACCTTTTACTTTTGATGAATAAAGATATGCGCCGGGATTTTGCTAATCAAGAGGAATTTGTTGCTTATCTGCAAGCGCAATTTCCAACGGCGGCACAAAGAAGCGATCGCATTAGTGAAACTATAGGCGGACGCAAAGCCGCCCAAAAACTTTTAGAGCAAGTCAATCCATCCAAATATGCTGTTTCGCGCAATTTCCTCACTGGTGCAGTAACTCGTTTATCGCCTTATATCCGCTATGGGGTTTTAAGTTTAGCAGAAATTCGCGATTACCTAAAAGGTAGCGCCAAAGGCGATCGCATCGTGCAGCAAGTACAACAAAAAGAAGAAGCAAGCAAACTCCTAAATGAATTAGGATGGCGCGACTATTGGCAACGACTTTACGCCCAGCTTGGCGATGAAGTTTGGCTCGACTTGCAGCCGTACAAAACTGGTTATACGGCTAAAAACTATGCAGAAGTATTACCCGATGACATTGTAAATGGGACAACTAACCTTGTCTGCATTGATAGCTTTAGCCGCCAGTTGCGGGAAACTGGATATTTACACAATCATGCGCGATTGTGGTTAGCAGCTTATGTAGTGCATTGGCGCTTTATCCGTTGGCAAGCTGGCGCAGTTTGGTTTTTGCAACACTTATTAGATGGCGACCCGGCTAGTAATAATTTATCTTGGCAATGGGTTTCTAGCACGTTTAGTCAAAAACCATATTTTTTTAACCGCGAAAATTTGGAGCGTCACACCGAAGGAGTTTATTGCCGCCAATGTCCTTTTTATGGTGAGTGCGATTTTGAGGGAAGTTACGAAAAATTGCAAAATCAGTTATTTCCCCAAGCGGAGTTTTATCGAGCTACTCCCCAAAAACACCGCTCAAAAAATCCCCACCGTCGCAGGTCTTGAAGTTATGACTCAACCAGTAATTTGGGTGCATGGAGATTGTTTAAGTCCCAACCATCCTGGTATTAAAATGTACCCCGATGCTCCGGCAATTTGGGTTTGGGATGATGCTTTAGTCGATCGGTGGCAGCTAAGTCTCAAACGCATCAAGTTTATTTATGAATGTTTGTTAGAGTTGCCTGTAACAATTCGACGCGGCGATGTAGCGACGGAAGTAGTTAATTTTGCCGCAGAATGCGATCGCCATGCCCTTGTAACAGCAAGTAGTCCTAGCCCTCGATTTAAGGAGATTTGCCAAAAACTTGAACTTCATTTCCCCGTATCAGTTTTACCTGTAGAGCCACTTTTTGAGGACGAGGGCAGATATATTGACTTGAAAAGCTTTTCTCGTTACTGGAAAGTAGCCCAACGCTATCTAACGCCGCCTTAAAGGTCTAGTTGCCAAATCTAGCTGTCGCATTATTTTGGGTGGGGTTGATTCTAGGGATTTCTCTCTACCCTACCTTTACATCACCCTCCTTCTCAATTGAGCCATCGCTCTATCTTGCGGTAGAAATCACATTCTTAATAAAGATTTTAGGCTTTTTCTGTAGCCATTGTTACGAAATAGGTGTTATGTTATAGATAACAAACAAAAGAACTAATAAAACAAATAAGTAATAATCATGAATAGAAATAGACAACAAGCCGCCAAGCAAGCCGCCGATGCTCACCGCGTTAATATTCAAAGAAGTTTAGAGCATCGCCTACAAGTTGCAAGAGCTAATGGAGACGAGAAGTTAGTTCGGCAGCTAGAATCAGAAATGAGTTATTTCAACTAAATCAATAAAATAATTACACCTCATCCTCTCCGTTGCTTTAGGTAAGTCGGGGAGGATGTTTGCGTTATTAGTCGTAAATAGCACGTACCTTTATAAAACTTAAAACTAACACCTCAACATTCCTAATTATTCTTGCGTCGTGGTTATACTGATTGGTTGAAAGACTGTAATTAACACGACTCTTGCGTAGTTTTTGGGAAGCTTGCTGATGAGAGAAATATTAATGGCTCTATTAAGAGTAATTCGGTGGATTTTAAGCCGGAATATAGGTAGAATCATCTGGAATTTATTTTTAGCTTTTATTCCCCTAGGCTTGAGTTTTTGGTTATTTCGTAACGGGCGATCGCGTTCTTTTGTTTGGTGGTTGGGGTTTGTCGTTTTCTTAGCTTTTTTACCGAACGCACCTTATATTTTGACTGACATCGTGCATCTGATTGCGGATGTCCGGGCTGTAAATTCTATATGGGCAGTTACCTTAATTGTTTTTCCTTTGCATATAGTATTTATTCTGTCTGGTTTTGAAGCTTATGTTTTATCTTTGATTAATGTAGGTTATTACTTGCAACGGATTGGTTTGAGTAAATGGATTGTAGCAGCAGAGTTATTTATTCATGCTTTGTGTGCTGTTGGGATATATTTAGGGCGCTTCCCGCGCTACAATAGCTGGGATTTGCTCGTTCAGCCCGATGCTTTAGTAAGTACGGTAGTAGAAGACTTGATTGGTAAACTTCCTTTAGCGATCGTTACGATCACTTTTATCATAATTACTATTTTGTACTGGCTTTTCAAGCAAGTGACTATAGCAGTCTTATGGCAACGAGGAGCGATATCTTTTTACCAACCTGCCAATAAATCAATTACTCACCAGCAATAAGTAATTCAAAAAAAGTTTGTGGGAGTTTTTGACTTATTTAGCCTCAACCAACAAAGTAATTAGCAAAGACGGTTTTTGAACTATCTTGAGATAGAAGGAATTAGCAATATAGATAGCTATTGTTCTGGTAGGTTTCGTATTATAACTTTATGACTACAAGCAATAGTAATTCTGGGCAGGTTAGAGAAATTCTGCGCATTGTCTTCTCTATGTCCCTCATCATCATTGGGATCGCTCATTTTGTTAGAGCAGAGCAATTTGCCCGCATTGTTCCACCAGTATTTCCCACCTATCCTTCTGTATACATTAGTGGCGTATTTGAGATTTTGGGCGGTATTGGCTTATTGATTCCATCGGTCAGCGTAGCCGCAGCATGGGGTTTGATTGCTCTATTTATTGCCGTATTTCCTGCCAATATCTACATGGCTGTGCATAATATTAAGCTTGATGGCGTTCCTCAAAGTCAACTGCTTTATTGGGGACGTTTACCTTTGCAAGCAGTATTAATTGCTTGGGCTTGGTGGTATACAAAACATCCAAAGCAGTCGCAAATCAAGGCGATGACCGGTGGAACAGAAAATATTTAGCCACACTTGGCAATTATCAATTTCACTCTGCGTCAATTAAAACCGTTACCGCCGCCACAGCGATTAGCATCTCATCGTTTTTATCATTGAGCGAAGCAATCGCTCGACCTTGAACCACCATACCGCCGGACTCCACTATCAAAGACTTGCGACCAAAGGGTAAAACCGCTAGTACCTCGGCTTCCCGCACTTGCTCTGGGTATGGTACGCCTACTTTGACTTCAACAATCATTCGCTCTGGGTCGCTTAATCCCGCCACTTCCCAGACCCCAGGTAACGCATTGTGAGCGATCGCATTTCTTACAGCCCTTGCTGCCGCAACGGTTGGTTCTTGCCCGTGCTGGTCAATTCCCATACCCATTTCAATAATCAAGCGTTTACGAGCCATTTACCTATGCCAAATCTTTTTATCGTACTTCGTCTATAAAACACTACCAAGGCAGCACTTCGCCATTACTATGCCAAAAAGTCCCTGTATTTTCTAGCTTTAGTTCGTCAATTCGAGTTAACAATCCCCGTACCGACACTTCCGGCGTGATGCCATTGGCTGTAAAATTTGTCATTCGAGTTTGCACCAAGCCGGGATGCAAAATAGCAACCGCGATGCCTAGGGGCTTGAGATCGTAGGAGAGCGATTTACCTGCCATTGACAGCGCTACTTTGGACATTCGATAGCCGTAGGAACTACCAGAAGTATTGTCAGATATTGACCCCATACGGCTAGTCATCAGCGCCACTTTTGCACCTGCTTTGAGGTGAGCAAGCAATGCCTTCGTCACTCGCAAAGCGCCTAGGGCATTAACTTCAAACTGTTTTCGGATACTATCAAAGTCAAGATTTTCTAGCGTTACGCGCTCGATAATTCCAGCATTATTGATTAAGACATCAATCGGCGTTTTTTCTAGCCGGGCGAGTAAATCGGCGACAGAATCATCAGAAGTTACATCGATGTTTTCTTCTACTCTAACTCCTAGCGCTTTCAATTGTTCGGTTGCTTGCCGACAAACGGCGATCGCATTGTCCCCGCGCGCTTGTAGTTGGCGGCAATATTCGTAGCCGATGCCGCGATTTGCTCCTGTTACTAGATACGTTGCCATAGAATCTTGCTAGTGCATACTTAACTTTTTCCACATTAGCTCAATAATAAAGGTGGTTTGCTTAGGGCTGAAATCCCGCTTTGATAGCTAAAGTCGGAAAGAAAAATTTTTAGACTGAAACCACGAGGTCTAATTATGTGAGTTAATAAAATACCCTCCTAGGCAGCATAGCGCTATCGGAGGGCAAGGCGTTGAATCAGGTGTGAGGAGCAAGCTTCATCTTTGCTCTTATTTACAGTTAAGCA
>JAPJOW010000115.1:0-2285 GCA_030826005.1 Aliterella sp. RAGGC_92 | reverse complement strand
GTTGAATCAGGTGTGAGGAGCAAGCTTCATCTTTGCTCTTATTTACAGTTAAGCACTTGAGTGTTACGTCTCTGTGGCAGATAGAACACAATGTTGTGACGAAAAACATCTTATTACTGCAAAAAGTAGCTTTATTTGATTGGCGGCTAGTTAGGACAAATGGAATTACTAACAGCTAATAGCTTTAGCTTTGTTAACTCTTGTCGAGCGATCGCGTGCGTGGGGTTTGCGATTAAGTGCTGTTGTTAAATTTTGCCAGGTTAAAACTAATTGACGACCAATGCTCGCCTTTTTACATGGAAGGGACGACTTTGAAAAGGTTGGGGGAATCGGTCTTTTTAATCTTCTTTTTGTGCGACGGCGGAGCATCTGTGCTACCTGTAAGGCTTCTCGCTCTTGCTGAAACAAGTCTACTTTTCTAGTTGCGATCGCCAAAGTTCCGGGTTTTTTATACTGAATGTATGGAATAACTATTAATTTTTGCTTGAATAATTTGCTAGACAATGGCTGCGCCTTTTGGTCGCTTTTAATTTCCCTAGCTGTTAGTTTTAATTCAAATAGCGCTTCCTCTAATTGCTCGGATAGTTGATTAACTTTTTCTGCATTCAATAATAGTTTTTGCCAGCCACTAACTACTTTTTGGGGCTTTTCTCGGTTCAACTGCGGTTGCAATGGTTCTATAGAATTAAGGGGCGATGTTATTTCTGTACCTGTGGCTGCAAATTCGCTCATGGTTCAACGACTCCTTAACGTGCAAATACATGATTGCCACTACAATAGTACAAACGAACTATTAAAGCAAGAAAATTAGCTAGAAGCTGTACTGAGATCGGCATTGCGGGTTAAATAACCATCTTCCATATCGACAATGCGATCGGCAATATCTAGGATGCGGTTGTCGTGAGTCACCATTAAAATAGTTGAGCCTTGCTCTTTGGCGAGGCGCTGCATAATTTCCACTACATCGCGCCCGGATTTTTTATCTAAAGCGGCGGTAGGTTCGTCAGCGAGGACGAGTTTGGGATGATTTACCAGCGCGCGCGCGATCGCAATGCGTTGTTTTTGTCCGCCAGAAAGATTGTCGGGGTAGTAGTTAACGCGCTCTCCCAAACCTACCGCTTGCAGCATTTCTGTGGACTTAGTTTCAGCTTGTTGCTTAGAAATGCGATCGTTTAGTTCGATCGACATCTGCACATTTTGCCTAGCACTGAGAAAACCGAGTAAATTATGCGCCTGAAAAATATAGCCAATTTGCCGTCGCATTTGCACTAATTGAGCTTCCTTAGCTCCCTGCAATTGCCGATCTAAAAGTGTTAAATTGCCTTCTTGGACGGAACGCAAGCAACCAATTAAGCTAAGTAGCGTAGTTTTACCAGAACCCGAAGGCCCGGTCATAATGACAATTTCCCCAGGGTTAATGCGGAGATTGATATCGAATAAAACCTGCTTTTTGAGATTGCCTTTACCGTAATAATGATTGAGATTTTCGATCGCAATTACAGGTTCTACCATAGTTTTTAGCTCCTAGGAATTAAAAAATATCCGCCGGATCGGCAGCTTGGAGTTTGCGAACGGCGATCGCGCCGGAAGCGCAACACATAATTATAGTTAAAATTACAACAGTAATGGCTCGTTCTGCCGTCATTGCGATCGGTAACAAAGTAGCATTTTTTGCCATAGCGTACTGAAACATCGCAAAACCAAATCCTGGGATGTAGCCCAAAATTGCTAAAATTAAAGCTTCTTGAAACACTACTAATAGTAAATATTTTTGAGTGTAGCCCATTGCTTTTAAAGTAGCGTATTCTGGCAAATGGTCGGACACTTCACTATAAAGAATTTGGTAAACAATTACCGTTCCCACAATAAAACCAATAATTGTCCCTAATGTAAAAATAAATCCAATGGGTGTACTACTCGACCAATAAGCTTTTTCAAAATCAACATATTCTTGCTTGGTAAGAATTTTTACATCTTTAGCCAAATAATTAACCAACTGCTGTTTAACTACTTCTGCATCTCTCCCAGGTTGTAATTTAATTAACCCGATATCAATTAATCCACGCTGTCTTTTATCGGCAAATATCCGTAAAAAGTTTTGGTCGCTGGTAATAATATTACCATCTGCACCAAAAGACGCGCCTAATTCAAATATGCCGCCTACTTTGATTTGTCTACCCGATACTTCAGTTGTAACTACTTTTCCTCTATTAAAATCTGTAGCAATTTCGCCAAATTCTGGTCGAGAACCGCGATCGAATAAGACAACATCTGGCAACTTTACT
>JAPJOW010000114.1 GCA_030826005.1 Aliterella sp. RAGGC_92 | reverse complement strand
CTACGAGTTGTAAATTGAGCCATTATAAATTGCGCGCTGTTCGGAGTGGATTAAGCCAACGTAATATCAATACTGCCAAAGTCATTAGCACTAAACCAACTACCAATAGTTGATTTAATAGCGTTTCATCAATTCCGCCTAAATAGTGAGTACCAATAAGTACGGCATGAATTACAGCTAGTATCAAAGCCGGAATACTAAGTAAATGGATTTGTCGCCAATACTTGCCTAAATTTTTCTGCAATTTATCTCTGCTAGTCAAAGCTGCGGGAACAAGCAGTAAAAAGGCAATTATCCCCATAACGATCGCAATTTGATGATTTGGGAGCAAAAAAGGTATGGAACTTAAGTTCCAGCCAAAATTATGCTGCATGGTAATAGTAACGTGAGCGATCGCTAATATAAAAGCACCTAATCCCAAAGCGCGGCGATACTTCAACGGTTGCACCCACAGGCGGCTAATTGGACGGGCAATTAAAGCTAACATCAAACACAGCAATGCCCCGTGTCCTGTAAAATAAACCATCATTTCCTCTCCCATCGCCCGCAGGAGAGTTAATACGCCGACGGTAATTGTTACCCAACCAGCTAATCTAAATAATTGACTGCGCCGATCTTTACTAACCAGCGAAGTAGAAATACCTACTCCTAACATGGTGGGCAGCGTACCCACGCCAAAAGCTGCCATTGTTGCCGCACCATGCCAAATACTGCCAGTTTCGGCGGCTTTAATTTGCGCGGCGTACAAAAAACCACAAGGCATTAAACCCCAAACAAAGCCTAAAATAACTGGTGTCCACCATTGGCTACCATAAGAAAGCTGTACCATTGCTTTGCTAAGGCGCTGATGCCAGTTTCCTTGAGTTAGAGGGTGTAAAAAAGGTATAGGTGGTAAAAACTTGGGGTTAATTTGAACAATGCCAAACCAAATTAGCAGTACCCCGGTAACAATAGCAATAGTTTGACGCAAAGCGCTTCCACTTCCGGCTAATTGCCCGCTTGCCAAAATTACCGAACCAATTGCCCCAATCCCCGCGCCAACTACCGCATAACTTGTTAGCCTGCCAGCATTGAGCAAGATATGGAATAATATTTGCGATCGCACTTTTTGGGAAGTGTCTTGTTTTTGCGACAGAGAAAACGCCGCCGTTAGTGGCCCGCACATTCCCACACAATGCCCAAAGCTACCAAAAAAACCTACCGCTAGAATCAGCAACAAATCCAGCATGGTGCTTCTTTCTTCTCAACTTGTGGCTTATCGCCAATTAGACTAGCTTTATAGTTCTATTCTAAAACTTTGCCGAAGTCTCTACCCGTATCTATAAAAATTTATCAAATTGGCAAGCGATTGATATCTTTATTACAGCCAATTACTACCATCGCCGAGCCTTGTTGCAATTGTTTTTTGGGATCGGGATTAATTTCAAACTTTCCGTCTTGGCTTACAGCTATTAGGTTCAAACCGTAACGAGTACGCAGTTGAAGCTCGGTAATGGTTTTGCCGTGAAATACATCCGGAACAATAAGTTCGACAATACTATTGTCGGGGTCGAGGTCAAAACGATCTAAAATATGTGGTTTAGTTAAACTCCGCGCCAAAGCACAACCCGCCTCAAATTCAGGATATACGACATGATCTGCTCCTACTCTTTGCAACAGTTTTCCGTGTACTTCTGAGGATGCCTTTGCTACTACATGAGGTACACCAGCTTCTTTAACATTGAGCGTTGTGACAATACTTTCTTGAATGTAATTACCAATCGCAATAATTACCGTGTCAAACTCAAAAATTCCTGCTTCTTTTAACGCCGCAGGTTGAGTAGAATCTAGTTGCACCGCATGAGAAACAATTTGATCTGTTAGCACTTGAGAAACAAATTTTTCACTAATATCTGTTCCCAGCACTTCATAACCCAGCTTATGAAATGTTGTACAAACTGCCCTACCAAAACGCCCCAAACCAATAACAGCAAACTGGCGATTATCTTTGCGGAGACTGCGTAAAAAACTTAAAGATGACAGATTCACTCTTTTTCTTACCTTGGTTAATTAACCCTATATAAACGGAAATTTATTGTTGTTATATAAGTTTATATTACGATTTTAGCCCACAATTAAATTTTCTTCAGGGTAGCGAACTAGGCTAGGTTTAGGATCTCCAAGCAGTGCCGCCATTAGTAGCAAAACTCCTACTCTACCTATATACATAGTCATCACTAAAATTAATTTAGCTGCCGCCGTTATACTAGCAGTAATTCCCGTGGAAAGTCCCACTGTAGCAAAAGCTGACACTACCTCAAATAAAATTTGAATAAAGCTGACTTCTGGATCGGTTAAAGCAATCAAAATAGTTGCTGAAATGACTGTAGCCACAGAGCCAACCGCTACACCTACTGCTTTTAAAATCAAAGAAATATCTACAGTTCTTTCGTACAAAAATACTTCTTCTTTTCCTTGCAAAATTGCTTTTGTACAGCTTGTTAAAACTCGAAAAGTAGTAGTTTTTATCCCACCACCCGTACCCCCAGGACTCGCGCCAATAAACATTAAAGCAATGGTAAGAAATAAACCCGCCGTTGTCATTTTGCCAATATCAATAGTATTAAATCCCGCCGTTCTTGGCGTTACCGATTGAAACCAAGCGGCAAGTATTTGATGGGGTAAGCTTAAAGAACCAAAAGTTGCCGGGTTTTTTACTTCGATAAAAAAGAAAGCAATCGTTCCCAAAAACAACAAAGCTATAGTAGTGCTAACAGCAACTTTGAAGTTGAGAGAAAATATCATGCGTTCGGGGTTGCGCTGAATGCGATCGCGCACCCAAATAAATAGCTCTAAAATTACTCCATAACCAATCCCACCGGAAATAATTAATCCCGAAACTACCAAGTTTAAAAGCACCGAAGTTTGGTAGCCAATAAAGTTATCTCTAAATAAACTAAAACCCGCATTATTCCAAGAATTTATACTATGAAAAATTGCGTACCACAAAGCTTCATTTAACGGATAGTTGGGAGTAAAAACTGGTAGTAGTAAAAATACGCCACTAATTTCAAAAATTAAAGTCAGCGCAATAATTGAACGAATTAATTGAGCGCTATCTTGCAATCCCGTCCGATCTAAAGCCTGTTGAATAGCAACTTTATCGCGCAAGCCAAACTTTGCGCCCAAAAGCAGCAAAAGGAAGGTAGTTGCCGTCATGTAACCAAGTCCACCAATTTGCACCAGCGCCGCTACAAAAAATTGTCCCCAAAAAGAAAAGTAAGTCCCAGGGTCAACCACCGATAACCCAGTAACGCAAACGGCAGAAGTAGAAGTAAATAAAGCCACAATTAAATTAGTCCAAGTCCCCGCCGCCGAAGAAAAAGGCATCATCAGTAAAATCGTACCAATGGCGATTACCGCCAAAAATCCCAAGCAAATTGTCCGCGAAACAGTCACATCCTACGCTCCAACTTAAACAAGTTCAAACATGACAACAATATTCATTTTGCTCACAAAACGCCTAATTTAAAACTCAAGAGCCGTGTCAAGAAACAACATCTTCTGCTACGCTAATTCCGGTCTACCTCAACGCTAAACACATGAGTACGGCACTGCAACAGCAAATTCAACAATTTTACGATGCTTCTTCCAGCCTGTGGGAACAAATATGGGGCGAACATATGCATCACGGCTATTATGGCGCAGATGGCAAAATCAAAAAAGATCGCCGCCAAGCGCAAATAGATTTAATTGAAGAATTACTCCAATGGTCGGGCGTACAGCAAGCGGACAATATCCTCGATGTTGGTTGTGGAATTGGTGGCAGTTCTCTATACCTAGCACAAAAATTTGATGCTAAAGTAACAGGAATTACTCTTAGCCCCGTACAAGCTTCTAGAGCCGCAGAGCGGGCAAAGGAGGCAAATTTAGCCGACGAAGCTAGTTTTCAGGTCGCCGATGCCCAAAATATGCCCTTTGCAGACAATTCTTTTGACTTGGTGTGGTCGCTTGAAAGTGGCGAACATATGCCAGATAAGACTAAATTTATGCAAGAGTGCTATCGCGTGCTAAAGCCTGGTGGTAAATTTATTATGGTGACATGGTGTCATCGCTCTACAGAAAATGAGCCGCTAAGTAACGATGAAAAGCAACACTTGGCAGATATTTATCGCGTTTATTGTTTGCCTTACGTGATTTCTTTACCAGAGTACGAGAAAATCGCTCAAACTCTCCCATTACAAAGCATTCAGACGGCGGATTGGTCAAAAGCGGTTGCGCCTTTTTGGAATGTGGTAATTGATTCGGCTTTCAATTTTGACGCGCTTGTTGGCTTGATTCGCTCTGGTTGGGGGACAATTCAGGCGGCGCTATCTTTGGGTTTGATGAGTCGGGGTTACGATCGCGGATTGATTAAATTTGGGCTATTGTGTGGTACTAAATAAGGAAATACGCCGCCCAAAAAGTAATAAGCTGGCGGCTTTTTGGCAGTTTTCGCGCCCTCATACAATTATCGGTACGAGTTTGAGCGTTTGGGGCGTATATGCGATAGCGCTATCTGAAGGAATCAGTAATAGTTATTTACTATCAGTTTTAGCAACTTGGCTTGCTTGTCTGTGTGGCAATGTCTATATTGTCGGCTTGAATCAGTTGGAGGATGTGGCTATTGACCAAATTAATAAGCCGCATTTACCTCTAGCTAGTGGCGAGTTTTCCCTTGGTACGGGTAAGCTAATTGTGGCAATTACTGGCATACTCGCGCTGCTAATAGCTGGGCTGCAATCGCCTTATTTGCTGGGGATGGTGGCTATTAGTTTAACGATTGGTACGGCTTATTCTTTACCCCCAATCCGGTTAAAACGATTTCCTTTGTGGGCGGCTTTGTGCATTTTTTCCGTGCGGGGAGCGGTGGTTAACTTGGGACTATTTCTGCATTTTAGTAACAGTTTAAGTATCCCAAGGGCGGTGTGGGCGTTAACTATATTTGTGATCGTATTTACAGTGGCGATCGCGATATTTAAAGATATCCCCGATTTAGAAGGCGATCGTCAATACCATATTTCTACTTTTACCATTGCTTTAGGTCAAGAGCGAGTATTTAATCTAGCTCTTTGGATAATAACTGTATCCTATATAGGAATGGCGATCGCTGCTTTGTTTTGGCTACCTGGGGTGAATGCGGTATTTTTAGTCAGTACCCATATCGGCTTATTGATTTTGCTGTGGTGGCGCAGTCTTCAGGTAGACTTGCTCGATAAAAGTGCGATCGCATCTTTTTATCAATTTATCTGGAAGTTGTTTTTCTTGGAGTATCTAATTTTTCCGGCGGCTTGTCTTTTGGGATAACTTATCTAGCGAAATCATTTTGAAATAACACTAAAGGTGGAAATCTAACTTCCTAAGCAAATTCTAATCGAGTTACTCTCTATATAAGTAATGGAGAGCTATAAATGGTGGAAACTTCGGGGCAAACTCATTTAATTGCGGCGGTTGTCGTTGCTGTCAGCTTAATTGCTCTTGCTTTTTTTGTGTGGGAAGGGATAACTACGTCTTCCCTTTACAATCGCGGTGTCAAGTTGTACCAAGAAAAAGACTACCAGGGGGCGGAGTCGGTTTTTACCAACGTACTTTCTCGGCATCCTAGTAATGATATTGCTCGTCTGCTGCTAGGAGAATCATTAATGGGGCAAAATAAACTAGAGGATGCGGTGACTCAATTTAGTACGCTGATTTCCCGCGCGCCAAAAAATGCGGAGGCTCAAGTAAGATTGGCAACAGCTTTCATGAAGTTAGAAAAATTACCAGAAGCAACTTTATGCCTGCAAAAAGCACAAGAATTATTTAAAACTCAACGTAACGAGCAAAAATCCCAGCAAATCGAGCAGCTATTGCAGAGCCTTGCGGCGAGTAAAAATAGCTCATAATTCTAAATTAGAATTTTTCCTTAACAGCAACTCACCCATCTCCCTGTCTCCTTGTCTCCCTGTCTCCCTGTCTCCTTGTCCTTTATTCCTTGATTCAGCAACGCCCTAATTTTTTCTTGGTACGCTTACTTTAGCTATGTTCGCAACTCGCTTTGTTAGGTTTTTTTTCTATTTGCGTTGGGCTACGATCAAAAAAACTATTGCTCGTGTGGGTCAAAGACGGCTACTAGGATTGTCTTCAGAAATTGCTTATAATGCAATGCTGTCCTTGTTTCCAGCTATTTTAGCTATTTTGACAGCGATCGGTTTATTTGAAGAATCTTTGCAATCTTTTTTTAAAGATTTGGCAGTACAAATTAGTAAAGTTGCCCCCGATGAAGCTTTAGTATTGATTCGTGACTTTGCCAGACAAATTACCCGAACAAAAAACACAGGTTTATTTTCTATTAGTTTTCTTGTGGCAATTTGGGCGGCGAGTGGAGCATTAAGTGCAGCAATGAATGCTTTAGATCAAATTCATCAAATTCCTTTTAAACAAATTCGTCCTTTTTGGAAATCTAAACTAATTTCCATCGGGTTAACTATTGGCACAATTGCCTTACTTGTAGTAGCTTCTTTCTTGGTGTTTATTAGCGACTGGTTGTTGAACTTTTTTGTCCGAGAAAGCGGTTTGTCGATCTTATTAGTGGCTTGGCAATTGCTACGCTGGCCCTTAGCTTTAGCGATTGTTTCGACAGCTTTTGCTTTTGTTTACCGCTACGGGCCAAGTATTTGGGATGCAGGTACGCCAATTATGCCGGGAGCTTTTTTAGCAGCGATTTTTTGGGCGCTGGTATCTGGTTTATTTCGACTCTATGCGTCCAATTTTGGCAACTACAATCAAATATATGGTGCGGTTGGAGCCGTAATTGTTTTGATGCTGTGGCTTTATATGAGCGCTGTAGTGCTGCTAGTTGGGGATCAATTAAACGTTACCGTAGGCGAAGCGATGCGCGCCGCCAAAAATCCCCATTCCCAATTGACGAAGCTCTAAATCTAGCTGTAGCTAGAGCGCGATCGCACCTCCATTATGTTTGCATGGGATTAAATTGCAATAATTTAAGTCTATGTCTCAGCCTGCTCAATTTGCCTCTACAATCGCTCCGTCTAAACTTTCTACTCTCAACCGTTTGCGTAAGTTTAGCCGCTTGCTAGACAATGCTATTGGTATTCCTGGGACAAAGTTTCGCGTGGGTTTAGATCCCATCTTAGGACTTATCCCTGGAGGAGGAGATTTTTTAGGGACAGTTCTTTCAGCTTACTTAGTGATAGAAGCGGCGCGGCTAGGTTTACCTAAAGAAACCTTACTTAAAATGGTATCTAACATTGTTTTAGAAAGTGTGGTAGGCACAATACCTGTAGTTGGCGATTTGTTCGATGTTGCCTGGAAAGCTAATACCAAAAATTTTGAATTAGTCGAAGCTCATCTCAATATTCCTCAAACTGTTGAGAAGAAAAACTATTGGTTTATTTTCTTACTACTAGCGGGTTTGTTTATATTCAGCATCGGTATCTTAGCCCTTAGCTTTTTTACGCTCAAATTGTTAATTGGCGTTATAACTGGCTAAATAGAATACACCCCTTGCTTATACTATGGACAAAACTTACTTCCCGATTCCCCCCCACTTCGAGGCGCAAAAAGTCGGCGAAGTTTGGCGCGTACCTTATCAGCAAAGGGCAG
The DNA here is from genome assembly GCA_030826005.1 of Aliterella sp. RAGGC_92. Classification (GTDB taxonomy): domain Bacteria; phylum Cyanobacteriota; class Cyanobacteriia; order Cyanobacteriales; family Chroococcidiopsidaceae; genus Aliterella. Next base: position 5,495 of record JAPJOW010000114.1, on the reverse strand, counting down.
AACAAGCAAGAGATTGGGCAAAAAAACACGCTATTAAGCCAGCTTTTGAAGACAAAGAACGGATTTGTTTGTTACTAATTGACGTACAAAATACTTTCTGTATTCCTGGCTTTGAACTATTTGTAGGCGGACAATCGGGAACGGGCGCTGTAGAGGATAACAAACGGCTGTGCGAGTTTATTTATCGCAATTTGGGGTCAATAAGTGCGATCGCACCTACCCTCGATACTCACACAGCAATGCAAATATTTCACCCGATCTTTTGGATAAACGACAAGGGTATTCATCCGACTCCCGCTTCTACTAACATTACGCCCAAGGATATCGAACAAGGTGTATGGAAAGTTAACCCCGCCGTTGCCTATAGTTTAAATTCGGACTATCAAACGCTGCAAAACCACGCCCTGCATTACGTCCAGCAACTAAGTCAAAATGGTAAATATCCACTAACTGTTTGGTTCTATCATTCTATGCTCGGTGGTATTGGTCATGCTTTAGTTTCCGCCGTAGAAGAAGCGGTATTTTTTCATTGCATTGCGCGTGACAGCCAAACTCAGTTTGAAATTAAAGGGAATAATCCCTTAACAGAAAACTACTCAGTTTTGCGTCCAGAAGTGCTAGAAGGTTTCGGTGGAAAGCCACTAGCGCAAAAAAATACCCGTTTAATCCAGCAATTGCTGGACTTCGATAAAGTTATTGTTGCCGGACAAGCAAAAAGTCACTGTGTAGCTTGGACAATTGACGACTTACTTACCGAAATTCAACAAATAGACCCAACTTTGGCAAAGAAGATATACATCTTAAAAGATTGTACAAGTCCGGTCGTTGTCCCAGGAATTGTAGACTACACAGAACAAGCCGAGTCAGCGTTTGAAAAATTTGCCAAGGCTGGAATGCACTTAGTGAAATCTACCCAGTTTTAAACAACTCAGCCTCGCTTATCCAAAAGCAAAATCTTTGCCATCTCATGTCAACTACAAACTCTTTTATTCGTTCGGCGCGTCGAGGTAAGCATAAAATCTTTATTGGGATGGCTCCAGGGGTAGGTAAAACTTACCGGATGCTAGAAGAAGCCAAAATGCTCAAACAAGAAGGAATTGATGTAGTTATTGGGCTATTGGAAACTCACGGGCGCAAAGAGACAGCGCTTAAAGCTCTTGACCTGGAAATAGTACCCCGCAGACAAATCGAGCGCGGCGAACTAACTCTAACGGAGATGGATACCGAGGCAATTATTAAGCGAAGTCCTAGCTTAGTATTAGTAGATGAATTAGCTCATACCAACGTCCCCGGTTCTCCTACCGAAAAACGCTACCAAGACGTAGAACTAATTTTAAATGCGGGCATCGATGTATACTCTACCGTCAATATACAGCACCTAGAAAGCCTCAACGACCTGGTAGCTAGGATAACTGGGGTTGTAGTGCGCGAACGCGTCCCCGATCGCCTGTTAGAGGAAGCTGATGAAGTAGTAGTAATTGATGTCACCCCCGAAACTTTACTCGAACGCCTCCAAGACGGCAAAATCTACGCGCCGCAAAAAATTCAACAGTCTTTGCAAAACTTTTTTCAACGCCGCAACTTGATTGCTTTACGCGAATTAGCGCTACGGGAAGTCGCCGACAACGTAGAAGATGATGCGATTTCTACTACCCCCAAGGGGAAGTTTTGCAACATTCACGAACGAGTTTTAGTTTGCGTCTCCACTTATCCCAATTCCATTCAACTATTGCGCCGGGGAGCGAGAATAGCAGGTTACATGAATGCGCCGCTATATGCGGTTTATGTAGCCAATCAAGATCGCTTTCTTACTAGAGAAGAAAGCTTGTACATCGAAACTTGCGAAAAACTTTGCCGAGAATTTGGCGGCGAATTTATCCGCGTTAAAGATCAAAATATCCCGAATGCGATCGCCCGTGTCGCCGAAGAAAAGCATATTACCCAAATTGTAATTGGTGAAAGTCAGCGATCGCGGTGGAAAATTTTATTGCAAGGCTCTCTTACCCAACAATTGATGCGCTTGCTCAAAAATATCGATTTGCACATCATCGCTACCGAAAAAACCGCCGCTCCGTCTCCTCAAAGGCAGAAATTAGCAAACCCTCAGCCTTAAACTCTAAGTTAGGAGATTGGACAATAGAAAAAAATTAAATTTATTATGACCCATGTAGTTGGTTTAATCAGTGGTACGTCCGTAGATGGCATTGATGCGGCATTAATAGACGTAACTGGGACAGAATTAGACCTAAAAGTTGAACTTTTAGCCGGGGAAACTTATCCTTATCCTCCAGAGCTATCAAAGCAAATTTTGGCAGTTTGTGGCGGGGCGGAAATCTCTCTGGCGCAATTAGCCATCCTTGATGATGCGATTTCTTGTAGCTTCGCTCAAGCCGCTCAGGATATTCAAAAAAATTACCCTCCCGCTCAGTTAATTGGTTCTCACGGACAAACCGTGTATCATCGACCCGTAGGCAGTCCGTCTTGTAACTCTTTAGCTTATAGCCTCCAACTCGGTCGGGGTGAAGCGATTGCTCAAATAACTGGGATTCCTACTATCTGCAACTTTCGTGCTGGCGATATCGCCGCCGGAGGTGAGGGAGCGCCCTTAGTCCCGAAAGTAGATGCCTACCTCCTCAGCCATAATGACAAATCTTCCTGCGTGCAAAATCTAGGGGGAATTGGTAACGTCGCTTACTTACCTCCTCGGAGCAATCCGCATTGGTTAGAAGAAATACGCGGCTGGGATACTGGCCCTGCAAATTCTTTGCTAGACTTAGCCGTACAGCATTTAACTGATGGCGCTCAAGCTTACGATCGCAATGGAAGCTGGGCAGCAAGCGGTACGCCTTGCCATAAATTAGTAGAGCAGTGGTTGCACCAAGATTATTTTGGACAGTTACCGCCAAAATCCACAGGGCGGGAGTTATTTGGCTCAATGTACCTGCACGAATGTCTGTCGGACATGGCATCTTACCAGCTTAGTCTTGCCGATCAAATAGCTACTCTTGCCGAATTAACCGTTGCTTCCATTGTGCATAGCTATCAAACGTTTTTACCCCAACTGCCCGACCGCGTGCTGTTGTGTGGCGGCGGAAGTAAAAACTTATACATTGTTCAGCGCTTGCAAACTCTTTTGCCCAGCACCGTTGTATCGACTACCGATGAAGTAGGACTGAGTGCCGATTTTAAAGAAGCGATCGCTTTTGCAGTGTTGGGATACTGGCGCAATCTGGGTATTGCGGGTAACTTACCTACAGTCACGGGTGCAAAACAAAAAATGCTATTAGGAGATATTTATCAAGTTTTCCCCCACAAACTTAGGTAATACTGTAAAAAAATGGGTATCCTAAGTTCGTCACCTCCTGTAGCTCCAAAAACTCAAATCGTTTCCTAGCTCTCAATTGATTGAATCGTTATCCTCCTATGACAGATCCCAACATTGGTCGTTTATTAGCTAAACGCTATCAGCTTCAGAAATTAATTGGCACTGGAGCGATGGGGCAGGTATATTGTGCCAAGGATGTTTTGTTGGGTGGCGTGCCTGTAGCGGTCAAATTTCTTGCTCTCTCTATTCAAAATAAAAAAATACGTGTCAAAGAGCGTTTTGAAACTGAGGCAAAAACTTGCGCTCTGTTAGGACAAAAAAGCATTCATATCGTCCGCGTCATGGATTACGGTGTAGACGAACATGGAACGCCATTCTATGTCATGGAATATTTGCAAGGGGAAAACCTCAATGATGCTGTCCGTTTAAAACCGATTACTTTACCTAGATTCTTAAGCTTGGCACGGCAGATTGGCTTGGGTTTGCAATGCGCTCACCAAGGTATTTTAGTAGATGGCGTACTTTGTCCAATTATTCATCGAGATATCAAGCCTAGTAATATGCTTGTAGTTCAAGATCCAAGTTTTGGGGAGTTGGTCAAAGTCTTAGATTTTGGCATTGCTAAACTCATTCAAGGTGATAGCAATCAAACTAAATACTATTTAGGGACGTTAGCTTATTCTTCTCCCGAACAAATGGAGGGCAATGATATCGATCCGCGCTCGGATATATACAGTCTAGGCGTAATGATGTTTGAAATGCTGACAGGTAGTATGCCTTTTCAGGCAAATACAGAATCATTTGGCGGTTGGTACAAAGCCCATCACTTCCAAACTCCGCGTTCGTTTGCCTCTACAGGTAGCAAGCTTACCATACCCAAAGAAGTAGAGGAATTGGTAATTAGTTGTCTAGCTAAGTCCCCCGACGATCGCCCCCAAACGGTAGGAGAAATTATTCAATCAATCATCACTTTAGAGCAACGCCAAAGTGTAATAGTTCCTAGCCCCCAGCTACCACCACAGCCTAAAGAAGAAGAACTTATTAATCACTCTCTAACTATGGGAGTGCCATTTTTAGACCAATCTTATTCTGATGACCCGGTTTTTCAACCTACCGCTTGGCCCAAAAATAAGCCGATCGCTGATATTGTTTTTCCTCAGCCTATTCGTACTAAAGGCGAAATTATTTCTGCGCTTTGGGTAATGCTGCCACAACAAGAAATTCAAAAACGCTTGCGCGGCGCGCGCTTCAATCAATTTTTATTTATCAGCACCCCGCACCCGATGATGTTGTGGATTACCGTTCTCTACAACGCCCAACACGGGCCTAAGTGGCTGGCTTATTATATGGATTTAAAAACTCGTCAAGGTCAAGAAATAACTAGGTTACTGGGAGAATCCGGCTCTTATCGCTTGCTACTATTTGCTAGAGAGTCTCCAGAATGTGCTTGCAGTTCTTTATTAATGGCGATCGCACCAGTTCAGCGCCAACAATTACAGCAGTGGGTAATGACTAGCCAAAATTTGGTTTCCGTTGCCGATGCTCAAGTTAGTAAAGCTTTACTCCGGCAAGAGTTTGAGAAACTTAAGCCGCAAATTTTAGCCAAGCTTCAACCCTCTGGTCTAGACTCGGTGTTTAACGTCACAATTTAGCATTCTAATTTGGGTGTGACGATTGTAAATTTGTAACTTATTTAAAAATTCAATCTTTTCAGGTAACGCCCCGACAGCCCCGGCTATCTTCTATCCGTAGAATTCAGCCAGCGAAGGAGGTCGCCCTTGATAGATTTTGGTGAGAAATTCGGCTGGATTTAAACTCCACCCTCAAATCCCCATTGGTGCTTGATTAGCTCCTTATAAGTTGCTTCGCGCATTACCATTTGCTGGTATAGCTTGACTAAAAAGTCTTGGGCTTGTTCGTGGCTCATTTGCTGTACTTGAGTTTCAAAGGAGCGAATGCTGAACTGTTGTTCTAGTGATAGTTCAATTGGGTTACTCATGATTGACTCCAACAAAAATATAGAGAGATGTTTGTGGCATTTCTGCCGAGAAGCTTGGCTTGTCAAACTTTACCTTGCTGTATTAACAAATATAACAAATATTTGACAAACTGCATCTACTTCTAAATGTGTAATTCCATATAAACCTTAAGAGATAAATTTTACAATCGG
>JAPJOW010000353.1 GCA_030826005.1 Aliterella sp. RAGGC_92 | reverse complement strand
TGCCCCGCTACGGATAGCCATGGAAAACAGTGAACCTAATACTACTGCACCTTTGCCGATTTTTTGTAATAACCTTTCCGCCGCAATTTTTAGCGAATCTGGTTCAACTTCGCCAATCTGAGCAACTATAATTTTGTAGTCGCCAATAGTTTGAGCTTCTGTTAACAGATTTTCAGATTTATGTAAAGTAAGTTCGGCTTTGAGAGTTTCTAGCTGCTTTTGGGCGGTTTTTAGTTCGCTTTGTAAAACTGCAACTCTTTCGGGTAATTCTTCCGGTTTTACTTTAAAGAAGCCGCTTAGTTCCCTAACTACTTTATCGCGGACGTTCAAGTAATCCAATACCGCCGCCCCTGCAACGGCTTCTATTCTCCTTACTCCTGACGAAATCCCGGTTTCAGAAACTATTTTAAATACGCCTATTTCCGCCGTATTTCGCACGTGAGTACCGCCACATAATTCCATTGATACGCCAGGAAAATCAATTACTCGCACCACATCGCCGTACTTTTCCCCAAACATAGCGATCGCACCTTTTGCTTTAGCTTCAGCTATGGGCATTATTTCTATATCTGCATGGTGTGCTTCAGCAATCCATGTATTTACTTGCGCTTCTATTTGCTGCAACTCATCAGGAGTAATCGGACGCGGACAATTGAAGTCAAAACGCAACCTATCAAAAGCTACTAACGAACCCGCTTGAGAAATCGCCGGATCGACAATCTTTTTTAAAGCTGCTTGCAATAAGTGAGTCGCTGTATGATTTGCTTGGGCGCGCAGACGACAAGCGCGATCGATTTGGGCGGTTAAAGGGTCGCCTACGTGCAATGTACCCCGTTCGATGCGTCCGTAATGAATGTAGATACCCGATTGCTGCTTAACGTCACCAATAGCAACAACTACACTATCTCCAGACAAGTAACCGCGATCGCCTATTTGTCCCCCCGATTCGGCATAAAATGGCGTTTGGTCTAGCAATACTTGTACTTCGCTTCCGGCTTCGGCTTCTTCTACTTGCTGCCCGTTAGCAATTAATGTCATAACTTGAGCAGGAGTTGAAGGCTGTGTATAACCGAGAAACTGCGTTGCATTAATTCCCGATGCTAGTTGATTGAGAGAACTTGCAGTTAAATCTATAGTTTCATGCGCTCCCTTGGAAGTACCGATTTGAATCTCCATCTCCTCCTCAAAGCGTTCTACATCAACCTTTATACCGTGTTCGGCGGCAATTTCTTGAGTAAGTTCTAAAGGAAACCCGTGCGTATCGTAGAGAATAAACGCATCTTTACCGGAAATCTCTTGAGGCGACTTAGCTAAGATATCGGCTAATAACTTTTCGCCTTTGGTGAGAGTTTTCAGAAAATTAGCTTCTTCTCGTTGCAGTTCATTTTTGATTGCAGTAGCTTTAGTGCGGACATTGGGGTAAGCATCTTCAGAAAGAGCGATCGCACTTTCAGCCACAAGAGTTGTAAATTCTCCTTGAATCCCAATTAATCGCCCGTGACGCACTACCCGGCGAATCAAGCGGCGCAATATATAACCCCGTCCCACATTAGACGCAGTAATACCATCAGCTATCATGTGAACTACCGCGCGGATATGATCGCCAATTACTTTAAGAGAGATTTTAGTTTGTTCGTCACTTTGAACGTAATCAATCCCGGCAATTTCCGCCGCAGTTTTAACAATCGGCTTAATTAAATCAGTTTCATAGTTATTCGGGACTTGCTGGAGGATTTGCGCCATCCTTTCAAGTCCCATACCCGTATCAATATTTTTGTTTTGCAACGGGGTTAGATTCCCTTCTACATCCCGGTTGTACTGCATAAATACCAAGTTGTAAAACTCAATAAAGCGCGTATCGTCTTCTAAATCGATATTTTCTTCGCCACGTTCGGGGTGAAAGTCGTAATATATCTCCGAACAAGGGCCGCATGGGCCTGTAGGGCCAGATACCCAAAAGTTATCATCTTCACCCATCCGCTTGATTCGGGCTTCCACAACGCCGATTTTGTCGCGCCAAATAGCATAAGCTTCGTCATCATCTTCAAAAACGCTGACAACTAAGTTTTCAGGCTTGAGTCCAAATACTTGCGTTGATAATTCCCATCCCCAGGCGATCGCTTGTTCTTTAAAATAATCTCCAAAGCTAAAATTCCCCAACATCTCAAAAAATGTATGATGCCTTGCGGTGCGTCCCACATTTTCAATATCATTGGTACGGATGCACTTTTGGGAAGTAGTCGCCCGCTTATACTCCGACTGCCTTTGTCCTAAAAATATCGGTTTAAATGGCAACATCCCCGCGATCGTTAGCAGTACGGTGGGATCTTCTGGTACGAGGGAAGCGCTAGGCAAAATTTGATGCTGTTTGTCCGCATAGAAATTAAGAAATTTTGTCCGAATGTCATTACCGCTAAGGTACTGGAGATGAGAAGCCATAATAAATCTAATAAATTTGAACGTGAATTTAATGATATATAGAGACGTTTTAGTGAAACGT
>JAPJOW010000113.1 GCA_030826005.1 Aliterella sp. RAGGC_92 | reverse complement strand
CAGTACAAGCGATTTATGCAGGAGGCGATCGCTATACAGTTACAGGAAGCGGCTATGCCAGTGCAGGCGAAATTTTAGCTAATGAGAAGTCAGTTAACCCAACTCGGCATCCGACGTTGCAGGAGTGCTTAATAGCTGGGTTGTTATGTAATGACTCGCGGTTGGAAGTTAAAAGCGGTCAATCAGTTGTAATCGGCGATCCTACGGAAGGAGCATTACTTGCTGTTGCCCAAAAAGCAGGATTTACCCACAGCAACGTAGAAAGGGAGTCGCGCAGGCTAGATGTTATCCCTTTTGAATCTGAGTTTCAGTACATGGCAACTTTGCACGATCGCCTTAAGGGAGAATTGACTTTAAAGACTATCTACGTCAAAGGTTCGGTAGAAGCAATCCTGGCGCGTTGCGAACAGATGTTAGATGCCCAGGGAAATACTACTGCCGTAAATCAACATAGCGTGCATCAAGAAGTCGATAGCATGGCACAGCAGGGTTTACGGGTACTAGCGTTTGCGAAAAAAACTGTGCCAGCCCAGCAAGAGGCTTTAGAGCATGAGGATATTGAAGCGGGTTTGATTTTCTTAGGGTTGCAGGGGATGATCGATCCGCCGCGTGCTGAAGCGATCGCCGCAGTCCAAGTCTGTCAACGAGCGGGAATCAAAGTGAAGATGATTACTGGAGATCATGCTGTCACCGCCGCCGCGATCGCGTCTCGCATGGGATTTAACAATCATGGCGAAGTTCTAGCTTTCACTGGACTTGAACTTAGCCAAATGCCGCCAAATGAATTGGCAACGGCGGTAGAAGATGGGGTAGTATTTGCCCGTGTTGCCCCAGAACAAAAACTCCGCATCGTCGAAGCTTTACAATCTAAAGGCGAAATTGTGGCAATGACGGGGGATGGAGTTAATGATGCACCCGCTCTTAGACAAGCGGATATTGGCATTGCGATGGGTAAATCTGGTACGGAGGTGGCTAAAGAAGCCGCCGACACGATCTTAACGGATGATAACTTTGCCTCTATTGAAGCTGCTGTTGAGGAAGGTCGCACAGTTTACCGCAATCTGCTTAAAGCGATCGCTTTCATTCTCCCAGTAAATGGTGGCGAGTCAATGACAATTTTGATTAGCGTACTTTTAGCAAGAGCTTTGCCTATTTTATCTTTGCAAGTTCTTTGGCTCAACATGGTCAATTCAATCGCCATGACCGTACCGTTAGCTTTTGAGCCAAAGTCTAAGCGAGAGATGGAATACGCCCCACGCAACCCCAAGGAAGCTTTGCTATCGGGTAATTTATTAAAGCGCATTTTGATTATCTCTGCGTTTAACTGGATTGCCATCTTTGGTGTATTTGAATGGGTGCAACAATCTACGGGAAATATTGATTTAGCTCGCACAATGGCAATTCAATCTTTAGTAGCGGGCAGAATTTTCTATCTTCTGAGCATTAGCCAATTAGCTAGAGATCTCATAGGTAATTTGCAAAGAAAAACAATAGATATCAATACTGCTCCAGCGATTTTAATTGGTATTGTCGGCGCTGTCATTTTACAAGTATTGTTCAGTCAATTGAATTTTATGAACAACTTATTTTATACAACGCCACTGAACTTAAATCAGTGGTTTATCTGTTTGCTTGTAGGCTTGCCAATGATTCCGATATCTGCTTTAGTCAATCGCTTAGATCCTCCTAACTGAGTAGCTTACAAAAGAAATACATAATTATGAATAATAATGAACTATCAAATGATTTTGCAAAAACAGACTTGAGTCAAGAAAATCTAGAGCGATTAAATATCGTTGATATAAGATCGAAGCAAAAACAACTAGATGTAGAAATGCAATATAAATCGATAAGTTATAGCAGTGAAATACTTTTAGCTGTTATTTATTTTTTTGTATTTGCTGTATTGCTAACATTTATTAAATCATTTAAGTTACATCAAACTGAAAAAAATCAAAGTACTACTTCTAAACACTTCAACCAAATTCCTTGTAAACTTTGTCGATTCTTTAGTCAAAACTATTATCTCAAATGCGCGGTACATCCAGACATTGCTTTAAAAGCAGAGGCGATTAATTGTCCAGACTATTATCCTCGACGTAGTATCTTAGGCTAGATAAATCCTTACCCGTTTATTTACATCTTGTTATTTATAGAGCGGGCGATATTTCTAAAAACTTTGAATATTGAAAGTTTGACGCATTGTGAAACTTGGTCAATGGATTGGCTTACTAACCTCAATTATTTCTCTCTATGTTCTTTGGCAAATTCGGGAGTTACTATTGCTTTTATTTACAGCAGTGGTACTAGCGACGGCAATAAATCAGCTTGTGCAACAATTTCAAAAATTACATATTAAGCGTCCTTGGGCTATTTTTATAAGTGTTAGTGCTTCGTTTGCGCTGTTAAATATTTTTTTGTTGCTGATTGTACCGCCTTTTATTGAGCAGTTGCAAGAAATTATAAAACTTTTCCCTAGTGGACTAATACGGGTTCAAGAGTGGTTGAATACTTTGGAAAATCGTATTCTAGGATGGTATCCAGATTTGCCCGACATAAGTGTTGTAATTCAACAAATAATTCAGCAATTTCAACCTTTAGTTAATCAGTTATTTAGAAACAATTTTAATGTTTTGTTTGTACCTGTCAGCGCTATACTGCAATTGCTTTTAGTATTAGTTTTGACACTTATGCTGCTAGTTAATCCCCAACCTTATCGACAAGGATTTATAAAACTATTTCCTTCTTTCTACCGCAAACGAGTTAATGAGATTCTTTTGCTTTGTGAGTCAGGTTTAAAGAATTGGACTGTGGGTGCTTTAATAGAAATGGTATTTATTGCGGCTTTGAGTGGTATAGGTTTATGGATTTTGCAAGTACCTCTAATACTCGCCCATGCTATTCTAGCTGGGGTACTCAACTTTATTCCTAATATTGGACCAACCTTGAGTGTTGTACTACCAATGGCGATCGCTCTATTAGATGCTCCTTGGAAAGCAGGTGCAGTTTTAATTTTATACTTAGCAATTCAGAATATTGAAAGTTACTGGTTAACTCCTACTGTTATGGCGCATCAGGTAGCACTGTTACCTGCAATAACTCTCACGGCTCAAATATTCTTTACTAGCTTTTTTGGTTTTTTAGGATTATTGTTAGCTCTACCATTAACTGTAGTCACTAAGATATGGTTAGAGGAAGTATTGATTAAAGACATTATGGATAAATGGAATAATCAAAATAAATCCCAAAGCATATAGCAATCATAAATCAATTGGGACATTGTAGGGGCGCAAGGCATTGCGCCCCTACCGTTAACGTTTATGAATTAAAGCGCGATCGCGGTTGTTAATGCCAATTAATGGAGCAATTAGACCAGTCCAACCAGTTTGATGATTAGCACCCAGCCCTGCACCGTTATCGCCATGAAAATGCTCGTAAAAAAGTATTAAATCGCGCCAGTATGGGTCGTTTTGAAACTTATCTATACCGCCATGTACGGGTCTTTGACCTTGGGGATTTTGGAGAAAAATTTGCATCAATCTTTGCGATAAATCTGTCGCAACTTCAGCTAAATTCATCAACTTACCCGAACCCGTTGGGCATTCAACTTTAAAATCATCACCTAAGTAATGATGAAACTTTTGCAGCGATTCAATAATAAGATAATTTACAGGAAACCAAATAGGACCGCGCCAATTTGAGTTACCGCCAAACATTCCAGTTGTAGATTCGGCAGGTTCATACTGTACGCGATGTTCGTATCCATCTACTGTAAAAGTATAGGGGTGTGCTGCATGGAATTTGGAGACAGAGCGAATACCATAAGGACTCAAAAACTCTGTTTCGTCTAACATTTTATGTAGAATTTTTCTCAACTTTTGCGGATTGACAAGAGCAAGTAATCTACATTCCTCTGCACCATTTTCCATACAAGCAATATTGCGCGTCAGGTGAGGACGATTACTAACAAACCACTCGAACCGCTTTTTGAAACCTGGAAAAGCATCAAAAATTTCTGCTTCTAGGGTTTCTACAGCAAAAAGTGGGATCAGTCCTACCATCGAACGGACTTTTAAATGAATGCGAAGCCCTGCGTGCGCGCTTGCGCTATCGCCATGCGGTAAATGCAGTACATCGTAATAAAAACTATCGGCTTCATCCCACAAACTTAAATGAGTATTGCCGATGTGGTTGGTGGCATCAGCAATATGTAAAAAATGTTCAAAAAACTTGCTGGCAATATCTTCATAAGGTGGATTATCCTTAGCTAATTCTAGTGCGATCGCCAGCATACTCAAACAATACATTGCCATCCAGCTAGTACCGTCTGATTGCTCGATATATCCACCTGTTGGCAATTTGGCACTGCGGTCAAAAATCCCGATATTATCCAACCCCAAAAAACCACCCTGAAAGACATTATTGCCATCGGTGTCTTTGCGGTTTACCCACCAGGTAAAATTGAGAAGTAACTTTTGAAAAACACGCTCCAAGAAGTCTGTATCGGCGCGCTCGTACATCTGTTTCTCTATCTGATACACGCGCCATGTTGCCCAAGCTTCTACAGGTGGATTGACATCGCTAAACTGCCATTCATACGCTGGAATTTGCCCGTTGGGGTGCATATACCATTCCCGCGTCAACCGATCTAATTGGCGTTTGGCAAAATCTGGGTCAATTGTCGCTAAGGGAATAGTATGAAAAGCTAAATCCCAGGCAGCAAACCAAGGAAATTCCCATTTATCCGGCATAGAAAGGATGTCATCGTTAAATAAATGCGTCCACTCGGCATTTCTGGTGTATTTGCGTTGCGGTGGCGGTTGGGTTGGATCTCCTTTTAGCCAATCTTCCACAACGTAGTGATAAAACTGCTTAGTCCACAACATCCCCGCGAATGCTTGTCTTTGCACGTTTTGAATATCTGCTGATACTGAAGTAGGAGTAATTCGCTGATAAAATTCATCAGCTTCTTGTTTGCGAGTCTGCACGATCGCGTCAAAGTCAGCAAAGGGTTGAGTTAATTTACCCATGTCGCTAAGTCGGAGGCGGACTACTTTTTCTTGTCCTGCGTCAATATTTAATATGTAATGGCAAGCTACTTTAGTCCCTACTTGCTGCGGATTAACAGCTTCTTGGTTGCCATTAACGATGTAATCGTTAATTCCGTCTTTGACATAGGCAGAATTATTATTGACTCCAAATAATCTTTGCTGGTTAGTCTCGTTTTCTGTAAATAGCAACTTACAAGGGTTTTGAAAGTACAACCATCTGTTACCCAAAGTTGGATGAGTCGCTTCAACAGCACAAGCTAGAACATCAGGTTGCATTACCTGCAAAGAGGGCTTTTCTCCCTTATCCCAAGACCAAGTATTGCGAAACCACAGCGTAGGCAATAACTGAAGGGTCTTTGCTTCAGCACTGCGATTAATAATTGTAATTTGAATATAAATGTCTTCAGGAGAGTTTTTGGCATACTCCACAAATACATCAAAGTAGCGATTGCCCTCAAAAATCCCTGTATCGAGCAATTCATACTCTGGATCTGCATATCCTCGACGCTGATTTTCTGCGACTAAATCGGAGTAGGGAAAGGCAGCTTGGGGATATTTATAGAGATACTTCATGTAGGCATGACTGGGAGTATTGTCTAGATAGAAGTAGCATTCTTTGACATCTTCTCCGTGATTGCCTTCAGGTCCGCTTAACCCAAATAGCCTTTCTTTGAGAATAGGATCTGCACCATTCCATAGTGCGATCGCAAAACATAGTCTTTGGTGGTTATCAGAGATGCCAGCAATTCCATCTTCCCCCCAACGATAGGCACGAGAACGGGCGTGTTCGTGGGGAAAATAGTCCCAAGCGCTGCCGTAAGGACTATAGTCCTCGCGCACCGTACCCCACTGTCGTTCGCTTAAATAAGGACCCCATCTGCGCCAATATGCTTTGCGATCGCGGTTTTCTTGCAGTCTTGTTTCTTCTGCGGTCATATTGATTTCTCCTCAGATGGGGTAATACAGTTAAGCTGACCAAGCTTCGCGAAAATCGGCATAAAGCGTTAAGCCACCATCTACAAACAGCGTTTGTCCGGTAATGTAAGCGGCTTCATCAGAAGCTAAAAAGGCGACGGCGGCTGCCATTTCTTCGGAGGTTCCGGCGCGATTCATGGGAATATGGCTTTCGACAACTGCTTTTTTTTCTGGGTTATCTACCCAGTCTTGATTAATCGGCGTAATCGTCGCCCCTGGTGCTACAGCATTAACCCTAATGCCCCGATTGGCATATTCTAGGGCAAGAGTTTTGGTTAGATTTTCCATTCCGCCTTTACTAATGGAGTAGCTAACATACATGGGGCGAGGAATAATCTCATGAACGCTAGAGATGTTAATAATCACGCCCTGACGATTCTGCGCTAGTTGGTGCTTGATCGTTTCGCGGGCGCACAAGAAAGCACCTCGGAGGTTTACAGATATTACGCGATCGAAGTCTGGCGTTTCTATTTCGTGAGATGGAGATTCTGTTTGAATTCCGGCATTATTGATTAACAAATCGATACTGCCAAATTGCTCTACAACCGTATTTACCATCCTGATAATATCTTCTTCTTTGGAGACATCGGCTTGCACGGGCAAAGACTTCACACCGCAATTATCAATATCTCCACAAGCTTTTTGCATTGCCATTTCTTCGGTGTCTTCTACATCCTCTATGCTTTTGCGATAGTTGATAGCGATATTGCAACCCTCTTGGGCAAGCCGGATAGCGATCGCTTGTCCAATCCCCGAAGTCGCACCTGTAATTAGAGCATTTTTGCCTTTGAGTCCCTTCATTTTGGTTTTCCTGCATCGCTTTTGGATACTTTTTAGGATATACAGCAATCCTTGTTAGGAGTTAATATTACTGGGACTTCTTAGGGACAACCCAATAGTAAATAGTGCTACCATCTACTTTCTCTACTCGTTCGGGCTGCCAATCTCCCATATCGAAAGCATGAGAGACAATGCGCGTACCAGGTTTGAGTTCTTTGAGTAATTTAGGTCGCAGTTTCAAATTCACTTCCGGTAAAAGATAGAGGGTAACTACCGTAGCTTCGCTTAAATCGGTTTGAAACAGGTCTTGCTGACGAAACTCTACGTCGTCCGTTACGCCTGCTTGCCGCGCATTAGCGTTTGCCTCTTTAATCCGCTCTGGATTAATATCTATACCCACGCCCCTCGTACCGTACTTTTGGGCGGCAGCGATAACGATTCTGCCATCACCACTACCAAGGTCGTACAAAACATCGTTTTTGTTGACATCAGCGATCGCTAACATTTGTTCGGCAACTGCTTGGGGCGTAGGGACGTAAGGCACATCAAGTTGAGGTTGTGGTTGTGGGGCTTGAATGCTGCTAGAAGTTGCTGGGCTTTGGGGATCGAACTGTCGCTCTTGCGTACATCCGGCGATCGCTAAACTACTAACACTTACACCTGCAACCAGTAATTTCAGGAGGTTTCGTAGCTGCATATTGTTGTCTCTCTACAATAATGGTGCTTGGTTATCCTTTTGGTGGTTTGGGGCGATCGCGATTGGAAGAACCTCCAGCCCAAGGCGGCGAACCTTCCACAGGACGAATTTCAATCGCAGCACCATTGGCGCGGTTAATAGTAAAGGCATCAAATTCGCCACTTTTTTTGCTTATTTCGCCTGTAACTGTAACTTCTTCGCCAGGTTTGATGTCAATTTCCCGCCACCAGCGCGGTCCAGCATCGACGATAATTTCCCCAGAACCATCGTTGAGTGTAAAGTCATTACCTACAACACTAACGACTTTGCCAGAAATAGTAGTGCCTCTAAAGCGTTGTTGCAACTCGTTAATTCTAGTTTGCGCTTCTACTGCAACCGGAAAGGTAGGAATAGCGATCGCTGCTAAGGTTAGGCAGATAAATAAGCGCTGCATATTTGCTGACCTCCAAATATTTACTACTTATTCCAGTGTTCAAAGCAAAAGTGATGAAAAAGTGACAGCTACACTTTACTTTAGGGGCAGTTTAATCTGAAAAATTGAACCCTGTCCGACGGTACTATTAACGCTAATTTCGCCACCATGAACTTGAACTATTTGCTGCACGATCGCCAACCCCAAACCAAAGCCCCCAGTTTTACGCGATCGCTTTTTGTCCACGCGATAAAAGCGCTCAAAAATATAAGGTAAATCTTGAGGAGGAATGCCAATACCACTGTCTTTGACTTGAATAATTGCCTTGGGCGATCGCTGCAAAAGCCGTAATTCTACTGTGCCACCAGCAGGAGTATATTTACAAGCATTATTGAGCAAATTAGTTACCGCCTGATGCAATAAATCTGGATTAGCTTCTACCTTGAGCGATTGCGACGGTACAGCAATTGTAATTGAATGCTCTGAATCTGGGCTGATATAGTTATCTCCTAATTCCTTTAGCCACATTGTCAGATCGATTTGGACTAAAAATTCCTTAGCTAAAGCTTCCTCGTGCCGAGCGAGAAATAATAACTGCCCGATTAGAGTTTCCATTGATTTAGCAACCTTAACAATCTTCTCAAACCGCAAAATCTGACTCTTGCGATCGCTAGATTTGGAAATTATCCCAACTTGGGCATTACTTATAACTGCTGATAGGGGGGCGCGTAATTCGTGGGAAGCATCAGCAGTAAAGCGTTGCAAGCGAGCGTAAGATTGCTGAATTGGCTGCATAGCAAGTCCGCCGAGAAACCAACCAGCTAAACCTATAAACCCTAAAGTTACTGGTACTGCTAACAGCAAAATTATTCTTAACTGAGCTAAATTCTGTTGAGTAGATGCTAAGGAGATAGCAACTTGCAAATACCCAATCAATAAACCATCTTCATAAACAGGCAAGGTGACTTGACGCAGCCAAACAAACTTAGTACCAATAGTATGAAATCCTGGACTTACTAATAGCACAGAAGAAGGCGTATTTCCGTAAAATTGGACTAATTGACGTTCTGCGTCGTACCAACGGGCATAAACAATTTCTGTACCAATCGGTGGAGTATTAACACCTACAAGCGGGACATTTTCCAAATTTACTTGCCCGCTTAACCGATCGTATTGGGCATTTACCGCCATTACTCTAGTTTTTTTGTAGAGTAAGCGATCGATATCTTCTAACTCTTCTAGGATTGTTAGGTAATAAATTGCGCCTGCAAAGACAATCAAAATACTCCCCATCGTCAGGGCAAACCAGAAAGCAAGATCGATCCGACTGCGAGCAAATTGGCGATTGAACATAACTTTACAAGCATCAAAGCGTAACGGGAAAAGAACAGATGTAATTTCCTTTGCCTTTAATCCTTAACCCTACTAGCAAGGCTGCTGATAGGTTTGAGACGGTAGCCCATACCATAGATAGTTTCAATCCAATCTGCTGCCTCAACTAACTGCAAGCGTTGTCGCAACCGTCGCATGAGGGCGCTAATTGCATTGCTTTCAGGTTCGTTGCCCCATTCCCATAAAGCTTGTTCGATTTGTTCGCGGGTTAAAACTTGATTGGGATGGCGCAGAAAATATTCTAGTAAATTAAATTCGCGCGGTGCTAATTCCACAGTTGCTCGATCGCGCGTCACAGTAAGAGTAGTCAAACATAGTTGCAAGTCTGCTACTTGCAGGATATCTCCTTGCCATAAAGGCGATCGCCTACCCAATGCCCGTACCCGCGCCAAGAGTTCTAAAACATCGGTAGGTTTAACTAAATAATCATCCGCCCCAGCATCTAAGCCGACAATCTTATCTGGTGTAGTATCTTTGGCAGTAAGCATTAATACTGGTGCAGTTTTACCCGCTTTTCTGTACTGGCGACACAGGGATACTCCACTGACTTCGGGCAGCAGCCAATCTAAAATCAATAAATCGTAGCTTTTTTGAGATATTAACCATTGGGCTGTTTCTCCATCTTCAACACCATCCACAATATGCCCTGCTTCGCTCAAGGCTGCGTGTAATGGTTCTAGTTGTTCTAGATCGTCTTCTACTAATAAAATTCTCATAATACTTACTGATAAAGATTAGACGATAAAAACTTGCCTTACTTATAAATAAGGGTAGAAAAACTGATACAGCCGCATATCTTCCACCAGTTAGATTCTATTTTCGTGGATTTCTGTAAAGTATGGGCAGAAACCCAAAAATCGGGTTCAATTCCCCACCCATGTTTTTATCTCGCTGGTTGCTCAAATCGTCTAGTTGGAGGCTGAGTTTTTTGCTACTACTGCCGCTACTTTTAATTGCTTTCGGGCTTAGTGGCGAGCATTTAACCAATCAAATATTAAGTCGTTCTTATGTTGCTTTAGATAAATTGCAAGCAGAAAATCCGCATCCGCAAGTCCGACTAAATGTTGCAGGGGTAATAAGTCAACTTGAAATCGAGCAAGATCGGGATTTGACGCAAGTAGAAGTTCATACGACAAACTCTGTAGTTAAAAAATTAGAATTTGAGTTGCCGAGCGCCCAATTAAATACAGTAAAAGCTATCCTGGCTCAAAAATTAGGATTATCTGCTCAAGAAATGCAAGTAGGTAGGCAATTAAACAAGCAGCTAGAGTTTAACGTGCAAGGAATCCTCGCTGAGATCGAAACAGAACGGGGTTATACCCAAGTTGAGATTACAACTACAAACTCCGTACTCAAAAAGATGGAATTGACATTACCCATAACCGAATTAAGTGCAGTCAAAACTGCGATCGCTAAAGAATTAGGGCTATCGCCTACAGATGCAAGAATGTTAGTCAGCTATAGGATAAAAAATTAAATGAGTAATGCCCAGATGATTGCTGAAGCTTGGGAAGCTTTAGAAAAATCCATTATTTACATGGATGGCAAGCCAGTTGGGACAGTAGCCGCCCACGACCCAAAATTAGATGCACTTAATTACGACCAGTGCTTTGTGCGCGATTTTGTGCCTTCAGCTTTGGCTTTTTTAATGAAAGGCGAAGCAGAAATTGTCCGCAATTTTTTACTAACAACTTTAACACTGCAAAGTCACGAACCGCACATGGACTGTTTTCAGCCCGGTGCGGGGTTAATGCCAGCTAGTTTCAAAGTGGAACGTATTGATGGTAAAGAGTTATTGACCGGGGACTTTGGCGAATACGCGATCGCTAAAGTCCCGCCTGTTGATTCTGCATTATGGTGGTTAATTCTGCTGCGAGCTTATGTAAAAGCAACGGGCGATCTTGCTTTTGCTCATCAAGGAGAATTCCAACAAGGGATTAAATTAATTTTGGATTTGTGCTTGATACCTCGATTTGAGATGTTTCCCACAATGCTCGTTCCTGACGGTGCTTTCATGATTGACCGCCGTATGGGCGTATATGGATATCCATTAGAAATTCAAGTTTTATTTTACGGAGCTTTAAGATCCGCCCAAGAGCTACTCGTTGTTGAAAATGGAGGCAAACAATATTTACATAATGTAGAGCAGCGTTTGGCTACGCTTGGCTATCACGTGCGGGAATATTACTGGATTGACTTGCAACGCTTAAATGAAATCTATCGCTACAAAGAAGAAGAATTTGGTAAAGAGGTTGCTAATAAATTCAATATTTATTCTGAATCAATTCCTCTGTGGTTAACCGAATGGTTGCCAGAAACAGGCGGCTACTTGGCAGGCAACTTAGGGCCGGGAAGAATGGATTTTCGGTTTTTTGCCTTGGGAAACTTGATGGCGATTTTAGTCTCCTTAGCAAGTAAGGAGGAATCGCAGCAAATTATGGACTTATTTACCCACCGTTGGCACGATTTGATTGGCTATATGCCCGTGAAAATTTGTTTTCCTGCGGTAGAAGGCTTGGAATGGCGAATCGTTACTGGCTGCGACCCTAAAAATATTCCTTGGTCATACCATAATGGCGGCAATTGGCCCGTCTTACTGTGGATGTTTGCTGCCGCCGCTCAAAAGACAAATCGTCCCGAACTAGCACAAAAAGCGATCGCCATTGCAGCGCAACGTCTAAGCGTAGATAAGTGGCCAGAGTATTACGATAGCAAAAACGGACGTTTGATTGGTAAGGAAGCTAGGACGCTGCAAACTTGGACAATCGCCGGATTTTTAGTAGCGCAGCAATTAATGGATAATTTAGCTTATTTAGAGCTAATTAGCTTTGAAGAAAATGCCGAGCAAATTAAATGTCAAATCTAATCGCTCTATGACTTTCAACCCCGACACCGTAACAGAATTAGCCCTACCTTTTAATTAAATTCGCCTTAAGTCCCGCGTTCTATCTGTACCCAGAGAGAAGGTCGGGATATAAATCAAGCGAGCTTTGAAAGAGAAGTTTCCCCCTCAAAGCTCGCGCCTGCAACAAGCCGTTGCGTCCCCGGCCCAGGCGCACAGAAGGCGGTGCTACGCACCTATTCTTCCGGGGTTTTCGGCATCTCCCTTATAAGGCAACAAGAAAAGGTTTATCTAGGCAAGGATACAACGATCTTCTGCCAGCGCTCAAAGTTGAATTTCCTTGGCTAACCGATTGTTACTCGCAAGTGTTGCAGTCTGTTAGCCTAAACCTCTCTAGAGCGTTTATCAACTTCTTTGAAGGTAGGGCAAAATACCCCAACTTCAAAAGCAAGCATGGCAAGCAGTCTATTGTATATCCCCAATCAGTCAAGCTATTAGATGGAGCTATCAAGCTTCCTAAGATCGGCGAGGTGTCAGGTAAACTTCACCGCACTTTTGACGGGAAGTTGAAGACTGTAACAGTTAGTAGGACTTGTACAGGTAAGTATTACGCTGCTCTATTATTTGATGATGGTTTGCCCAATACATTGCCCAGTGTTGACGGTAAGGCGATAGGAATTGATTTAGGATTGACTCACTTTGCAATTACTAGCAATGGCTCGAAGTTTGATAATCCCAAGTTTCTCAAAAAGCGAGAAAAGAACCTCAAACGCAAACAACAAAACCTATCTCGTAAATTAATTAGCTCTAACCGTCGCGCCAAGGCAAAAAAATAGTTGCTAGAGTACATGAACGCATAACCAATACACGCAATGACTTTCAACATAAACTATCTCGCAAATTGGTGAACGAAAACCAAGTCATCGTTGTAGAGAACTTAGCTGTGAAAAACATGGTAAAATACCACAATTTAGCTAAGTCGATTAGCTAAAAGTTGGGGGAACGGTTTCCCTCCCCCAA
>JAPJOW010000112.1:4162-13236 GCA_030826005.1 Aliterella sp. RAGGC_92 | reverse complement strand
GATGTATACATTCCTGTATGCAGTCCCGTTTCAAGTTATTACGACTCCCTAGCTAAACCCGCCTTAGCTGGCTGCTGCGAGGTATTTCACTTCGATGCTGACATTACAAAAATGCTCGATGATAAGTTTGCTTTTGCTCAAACAGCTAAAAGTTACTCTTTATCTGTCCCCAAATCTTACAAAATTACTCATCCTCAACAAGTCTTAGATTTTGATTTTTCCCAAGAAAAGCATAAATATATTCTCAAAAGCATTCCCTACGATTCTGTTAGACGTTTAAACTTAACGAAACTTCCCTGCGATACACCAGCAGAAACCGAGGCATTTGTCAATAGCTTGCCCATCAGCGAAGAAAAACCCTGGATTATGCAGGAGTTCATTTCTGGGAAAGAGTATTGCACCCATAGCACCGTCAGAGAGGGAGAATTGAGGCTGCATTGTTGTTGCGAGTCTTCAGCTTTTCAAGTTAACTACGAAAATGTTGAACAACCGGAAATTTTGCAGTGGGTAAGCCATTTTGTGAAGCAATTGGGAATCACCGGACAAGCTTCTTTTGACTTTATTAAAACCGAAGACGGAACTATTTACGCCATTGAATGCAATCCTCGCACCCACTCTGCAATTACAATGTTTTACAACCATCCAGGAGTAGCAGAAGCGTATTTAAGCGATATTCCCTTAGAAACATTACAACCCTTAACCAGCAGCAAGCCTACTTATTGGCTATATCACGAAGTTTGGCGACTAAACGAAATTAGATCATTTTCGCAATTGCAGACATGGTTTAAAAATGTTCAACGTGGGAAAGAGGCAATTTTTGACCCCAACGATCCCTTACCTTTTCTCATGGTGCATCACTGGCAAATTCCCTTGCTTTTATTAGACAACTTACGCCGTTTAGCAGGCTTCGTCAGGATAGATTTTAATATTGGTAAACTTGTAGAGTTTGGGGGAGATTAGTAAATAATGAATAGCACAACCCACTCGCAAGGTAGATTGTGCCTAGAAACCTTAAATAATTCACTTTTATTATCTCGTAGAACCCCCGCAAACTTTCTTAATTAATTCTTAAATATTTATACATCTAAACAATGCCTTGGCAACCGCTTAATAAATATTGCTGGGATTTTTGGTTTATTACTAAAGAACAAACCCTGCACGTTTTTTTTCTGCAAGCAAATCAAAAAGATTGCGCCTACAATAGCGATCGCCGACATAATCTAGCCTCTGTTGGTCATGCGGTACTTACACCTTACGGTTGGCAAGAAATCAACTCAGATAAGCCAGCTTTGTCCACCCAAAAAGATAGCTGGGACGATATTTCTATTTGGACAGGTAGCATTATCGAACAAGGGGGGCGCTACTATATGTTTTATACCGGGCGATGTTCGCAAGACGAGTTTGTTCTAACTACTCACGAACGCCGACAACCGCAAAATATTGGTGTTGCAACTTCTGACGATCTGATAAACTGGCAGCGAACCCCCGCAGCAAAAACCCATCCTATTATCCCTAACCCCGGATTAGATAATGGTTTTGATGGCGTTAGCTGGCGCGATCCGTATGTAATTAAAGATGCCACAGACGGGCTATTTTATACTTTTATCTGCGCTTGTCCAAAAGATGCACCTACCGATGCAGGCGGAGTCGTAGCTTATGCAACTTCTGCTAATTTGGTAGATTGGCAAACCCACTCCAAGCAAATTTTATACCAATCTCCTGAATTTCGTTATTTAGAAGTTCCGCAAGTTTTTTGGCGCAAACAACACGATTTTTGGCGTTTGTACCTAATATTTAGTCCTTACTGGAATAGATTTTTTGAGCGTCGAGAACCACAAGGAACTTACTACATCTACTCTAAACCCATAAAAGATCGCCAACAAGTCAGCTACGATCGCATTAAGTGGGAAAATCAATCGGCTAATTTATTAGTTCGCGGTTTATACGGTGGAAAACTTGTTAATCCAGAAACTACAGAACATCCGGTTTTTTTAGGTTTTCAACTAGAGGACGAAGCCGGACACTTTGTTGGTGGTATCTCTGACCCCCAGGGGACAGTTTTTAATGCAGATGGTACGATTAGCTTGGGCGCTACAGTTTCAAATTAATAGTCAAGCTATCAATTTTTCCTAGCATAAACTTAGCTAACAAATGCGATCGCGACTTATTAAAAGCTGAATTTAGATATAATTTTTCCTTTGCAGCAATCCACCCCGTTTTTATCCTCCATCCTTTTCTTGGCAACGCTCGTATCAATAACTCTCTGCTCTAGCAATTGTGAATATACGATAAAGTAAATAAATATTAATAAATTCTCACAAATAGGACAAAACTATATCATGCGTGTAATCCTGATGACAGGTAAAGGCGGTGTGGGTAAAACTTCTGTAGCGGCGGCTACAGGATTGCGTTGTGCAGAGCTTGGCTACCGTACATTGGTATTGAGTACCGACCCCGCGCACTCTTTAGCAGATAGTTTTGACTTAGAATTGGGACACGAAGCGCAACAAATCCGTCCCAACCTCTGGGGAGCAGAATTAGACGCGCTAATGGAGTTAGAAGGCAACTGGGGAGCAGTTAAGCGTTACATTACCCAAGTATTGCAAGCGCGTGGTTTAGACGGCATTCAAGCCGAGGAATTAGCCATTTTGCCAGGGATGGACGAAATCTTTGGCTTGGTACGCATGAAACGCCACTACGACGAAGGCGATTTTGATGTTTTAATTATCGATTCTGCGCCTACGGGTACAGCTTTGCGCCTATTAAGCTTACCTGAAGTTGGCGGCTGGTATATGCGCCGCTTTTACAAACCATTTCAAAATATATCTGTAGCTTTAAGACCGCTTGTAGAGCCATTTTTTAAACCCATTGCGGGTTTTTCTTTACCAAACAAAGAAGTAATGGATGCGCCTTACGAATTTTACGAGCAAATTGAAGCGTTAGAAAAAGTATTAACCGATAATACGCAGACTTCTGTAAGGTTAGTTACTAATCCCGAAAAAATGGTAATTAAAGAATCTCTACGCGCTCACGCTTACTTGAGTTTGTACAACGTCGCAACGGATTTAGTAGTAGCAAATAGAATTATCCCCGCCGAAGTTCAAGATCCATTTTTCAAACGCTGGAAAGAAAACCAAGAGCAGTATCGCCAAGAAATTCATGAAAATTTCCGCCCTCTACCCGTTAAAGAAGTTCCTTTGTATTCTGAGGAAATGTGCGGATTGGCAGCGTTGGAAAGATTAAAAGATACTTTGTACGATAACGAAGATCCGACGCAAGTTTATTACAAAGAAACTACATTAAAAGTTGTCAGAGAAGATAATCAATACAGCTTAGAACTTTACTTACCAGGTATTCCTAAAAACCAAGTACAACTAAATAAAACAGGTGATGAGTTAAATATTACAATTGGCAATCATCGGCGCAATTTAGTTTTACCCCAAGCTTTGGCAGCGTTGCAACCTGCGGGGGCAAAAATGGAAGAAGATTATTTAAAAATTCGCTTTGCTTAAGGATTAAATTTTTTAAAGTCCTGCGATCGCATTCCTCAATCCAAGCATTTATTACTAAAGAAGGCGATCGCATTATTATACCGATGCTTTGAACTATCGCGATCGCTTAAAATAGTTTCAATCCGCCGGAAAGAGGAGCTATGGCAAAAACATTTACAATTAATCTTCCAGACGATTTAGAGCAAGCATTAACCGCCCAAGCAGAACGTTTGAACCAGTCTCCAGAAGAAATAGTATTGCAATCACTATCACACCAGCTAACAAATTTGTTGCCATTATCTAATTCAGTACAATAAGCGCAAACCAATCCGCTTCTACAGCTTATTGGCTCTCTCAGTATAGACGTTCCTGATTTAGCAGAAAATCACGATCTCTACATTGAACAAGCTCTTTGTCAGGAGCTAAAGGAGAATGAGTAATTTGTTTGTTGATACGTCAGGTTGGGCAAGTCTTTTTATTAATACTCAACCTTACTATCTTCAAACAGAACAGTATTCTCACTTTGCCGTTCAACAATATAATACAAGACAATCTCTCAGGTGTAAAAAAAGTTAAACCTTCAATTTAAAACCGTTTAACACTTTATATTTCCGTATAAGCGAAGAAGTATGAAGATTGAGTATTACAAACAGTATTTGCATCTTAAAAATGTTGGTCTTCGTTCTTCAGCAAAACCTTACCTTCAGCAATTTATTGATTCATTCACTTCTAATAACGAAAAAGAAAAATGGACTCGTCAGTTTCTAGAAGTTGAAAACTACCAGTACGGTGATAAAATTCGCTATGAACTCTATGAGGAGGTTGTATTTCCCGTCCTCCTAAGTGGGTATCGAAGCAATGACCCTTGGTCGTTCTTGTGGCTTGCTCGTACAGCACAAAATTTATATCACTCTAAACATCTTCATAGGCAAATTGACTTTAAAACTGGTTATAGATTACTCAAAGAATGCTACTCTCTCGATCCACGTAATGCTGAAGTACAGAAAGACTTATTAAGCATTGAAATTCAATGGTTGGATTACTGCATTCATGAATATCCTACTGGAATCTTATATGGAAACAATGGAGCCACAATTGATGAATGCCAAGAAATCTTGTCAAAATTGAGTTTGTTAGAAAACTCGATCTTGAAGAGACTCATAAGAAATTCATTAATGAGGTTAGGGTAAAAGTGGTAGAATATTTAACCAGAATTTCAAAAAAGTCAACTATCCTAGAATAAGTGCAATCGCTATTTAACAAACTTCATGCAAACTTATAGCGAAAGCGCGATCGCATTCCTCAATGCCAAGCATCTATTACTAGAAAAGGCGATCGCATTTATTCGGAAAATTAATTTAGGATTTAACAAAGAGTATTCTGTGCATTAAGTTTTTCACATCTTTAATACTCAAGTTTCAGGCATTCGTTTGATTGTATAGGAGTATAATTTTAATTAAACCTAGCCATAGAGCGTAGTTTTATGAGCCAAATTTTGACTCTAGAGTTAAACGATAAAATTTTTGCTGCTATTCAAAAGCAGGCAGAGAATATTGGTATTCCTCCAGAAAGTCTAGCAGCAAATCTTCTAGAACAGAAGTTTTCTGAAATTAATAATCTTTTGTTGACAGAAACAGAAAAACAGAACAGACGAGCAAAATTTGAGCGACATTTTGGCACACTCGATTTTGGTTGTACCGTAGATTTAGATAATGAAAGCATTGATACGGATTTAGCAAAAGAGTATTCCATTACCTATGAAGAAGGGTAATGTTGATTGATACTTCTGGTTTGCTGTGTCTACACTACCAAATCGAGCCGCTTCACACTCAAGCTCGTATTAAGTATCAAAAAGCTGTAACTCTCCTAACTCATAACTATATTATTGCTGAGTACGTTGCCTTAGCAAATGCTCGGCGATTTCCTCGCTCATCCGTCCTTGCCTTTGTAGTTGATTTGCTAGATAACCCAGACATAGAGACAGTTTGGGTAGATGAGCCGTTGCACCGAGATGCAGTAGAGCTATTGACACAGAAACAGGACAAAACTTATTCTTTATGCGATGTAGTTAGTTTCATTTTGATGCGTCAGCGAGGAATTATTGAAGCTTTAACTACTGACCGACACTTTGAGCAAGAAGGTTTTACTCGTTTGCTACGACCAAAAACTTAACAACTATGTTATACGGGAAAATTTAAAGTTTCTACTTGCCAATTGCTAAACACGAAGGTTTGTATGTGCGATCGCATTCCTCAATGCCAAGCATCTATTACTAGAGAAGGCGATCGCGTTTAATTGCCCAGATATCGACCAAAGCCTATGTTATGTTATCAACAGGTATAGATAAAAAGCTATGACTGCCTTAGTAAAAGAACTTTTAAATACCTTTGACCAATTGACAGACTCCGAACAGTTAGATTTGGTATTAGAGATTCTAAAGCGGACGAGTGACTTAAATTTTCCGCCTTTGTCTGACGAAGATTTAGTTACGAATGCTGAAGGACTTTTTCTAGAGTTGGACGAGCAAGAAGCTTTGTATGAGTAATCCCGATCGCGGTGAAGTTTGGCTCGTCGATTTGGGTTATGTCGCAAAAGTTAGACCATGCTTAGTAATCAGTATTGCTGCGCTCTATCAAGAGCGTGCATTAGCTACTTTAATTCCACATACAACCAGCCCCCGCAGTTCAAGATTTGAAGTGCAAGTCAAAGCTAAATTCCTGCGAGCAGGAGTTTTTGATGTCCAAAATATCATTACAATCCCTCATGCCAAGCTTTTACGCAAATTGGGAAGTTTGACACTGGAGCAAATGGTAGAAATTGAGGAAATACTACTGTTTTGGTTAGGGTTTGAGGCAAATAATGCTGAAGAAGATGAAGATTAATCGGTGCTAGTTGCGATCGCTATATAAAAAGACTCATACACCAATAGCGAAAGCGCGATCGCATTTCTCAAACTAAGCATCCGCCATTATAGAAATTGTGAGAGAGTGCGATCGCTTACAATGTAGAGATTGTCTGTGGTAGATGAACTGTAATGTTTTACTACTGAAGATATACATAAAAGACTATCCAAAAATGATTATGTTAAGAAGGCAAGAAAAGCATCGCCGCATGGAAATTCGGCGAAATATAGGCAATCGTCAAGTTGGGTCAAATTCGCAACTTTCTATAGGTTATTTCTATCCATATCTAGCTGCTCATGCGTGTTTTAGTTGTCAAAAAAGTTTTAAGTTGAGTTGCGATAAAGAGCATATTTGTCCACAATGCGGTGAGACTGTTTATTTGATGGGACGTGCATTTAAAGCTCCTAAGCGTCGGGACGATGAACAATGGAGGAAAGTCCAAAAGCTATATGCGTTAGGATTTCGATTTTATAGTTATGAAGAAGACGATCCACCGCTTCCACCGCTTCCAAAACGTCTGCGAGAAGTAGATAATTTTGTCTTGAACTATCCACATCATGAACTCCGAATAGCAAAACCAAATTTATTGCTGCTACAACGCTTGTAGTAATTTCGTTAAACCTGACAGATGTTAATTTGTGGAGTAAAGCTACCTTTTTATTATTCCTAAATAACTTATGTCTTCCTCTGCCATTACTACAATTGTCAAAATGCTCGAATCGTTGCCTAATGATTTACAAGAGCAAGTTGCAGACCATATTCGTGAGTACATTACTGATTTGGAAGATGAAGCACGGTGGGAGTCTTTATTTAAGAAGTCGCAAGATAGATTAGTCGCCGCCGCCCGACGAGCAAAACAAGAAATCGCTGAAGGTCGATCGATGTCAATGGATTATGAGCAGCTAAAGTGAGGTTGCTATGTTCATTACAAAATTCTCTGTTGAAGATTGGCAAGGAAACCAAAATAAAGGTTGCGTGCAGCTAGTTAATGAATGGGGAGAAATTGAAAAGGCGATTTTTAAACTAGATGGACATCGCAAAACTTTAGTTACTTTGGAGGCAGATGGTGAAACCCACATGGCTATTGGTGGGGGTAAAGATAAATATCTGGTGTATTTAACGTTTGATAACGAGCAGTTTTATTATATTGTTGAGCCTTCAAAGTCACAGGTAGAGGAGAATCTTACTGTTGGAGGACAAGAAGGTTTTTATCCTACCAAGTTATGTATTGATATAAATACTGCACTTAAAGCTGCTAAAACTTTTGCAGAAATTGGTGCTATAAAGAAATCAGTTATCGGGAGTCTGACGGAGTTGTTGCAACAGTTTAAGAATAGAAGCGGCGCAAGGGTTTAATACGAGTAGTATTGTCAGCGCAATTAGGGGTTACTCAAGCCTGATAAAATGATCTTTGCCTATATTAATGACTTGAGACAAATGAACCCAGACGCAACAACCACCACTGGCGCGGATGCAATTGATGAAGCGATCGCATCAGGTAACGATTTTGATGGTTCTCCTATTCCCCAAGCCAAACTAGGGCTGTATCATCAAGTAATGGGGCTGGAAGCAGGCAGACAGCGCAGTGGCGTATCTAATACTATGCGATCGCGCATTGTCCGCATTGGTGCAAAGCACATTCCCCAAGCGGAACTCAACCAAATGCTAATAGACGCTGACTTTGCACCCCTAAAAGATAAAGAAATTGCCTTTTACTATAGCGGTAAATAGTTTATTTTGGACGAATTTTACCAGATACTACCCTTGCATTAACAACATGGAGCTACATTTATGACAATGGATCGATTACTACAACGCGCTTTTGATTCTTCCGCCGTCCTCAAAGTTATTAGCGGCTTAAATAACTTTAATAGCGATCGCGTCGCCGCTACAGTTAGAGCCGCAGAGATTGGCGGTGCTACTTTTGTTGATATTGCGGCTGACCCTAATTTAGTTACCTTAGCTAAACAGTTGACAAATTTACCTGTATGTGTATCTGCGGTAGAGCCAGAATTATTCGTACAATCTGTAGCAGCAGGCGCAGACTTAATTGAAATTGGTAACTTTGATAGTTTTTACGCTCAAGGGCGGCGCTTTGAAGCAGTAGAAGTATTAGCGCTAACTTATCAAACTCGCAGCCTGTTACCCGATATTACTTTATCTGTAACTGTTCCCCACATTTTAGCCCTCGACTTACAGGTGCAACTAGCCGAAGACTTGGTTAAAGCCGGAGCCGATATTATTCAAACAGAAGGCGGAACAAGCACTAACCCCGTGCATGGCGGGACATTAGGACTAATTGAAAAAGCTGCTCCTACCTTAGCCGCCGCCTATGAAATTTCTCGCGCTGTAAACGTTCCCGTGTTGTGCGCTAGTGGCATATCGAGCGTTACTGCGCCCTTAGCGATCGCATCGGGAGCTTCTGGAGTTGGCGTTGGTTCGGCAATTAACCAACTAAATAGCGAAGTAGCCATGATTGCGGCTGTTCGCAGTTTGGTAGAATCAATGGCTGGCGTTCGTAGCCGGACTTTTGCCTAAAAATTATTAAAGACGTTCCGGGGAATTATAAAGACGTTCCACCGGAACGTCTCTACAGCAAACAATCTTTGAGACTGTACACTACTTGTTGTTGCTGTTCTAAGGACAGTTCGGGAAACATCGGTAAAGATAATACTTGCTC
>JAPJOW010000112.1:0-4062 GCA_030826005.1 Aliterella sp. RAGGC_92 | reverse complement strand
CTTCGTTGTTCGTTCCAAGAGTCGAGATAGCGCAACTTTATCT
This sequence comes from Aliterella sp. RAGGC_92, assembly GCA_030826005.1. Lineage (GTDB taxonomy): Bacteria > Cyanobacteriota > Cyanobacteriia > Cyanobacteriales > Chroococcidiopsidaceae > Aliterella. The sequence goes on along the minus strand of JAPJOW010000112.1, from coordinate 4,019 downwards.
GTAAAATCGCCGCTTGCAAAGAGTCTAGACGGCTATTAATACCATTTTCGGCGTGAATATAACGTTCTTTTTGCCCGTGTTCTCGCAGTCTTTTAATGGTGGAGGCGATCGCCGGATCGTTAGTTGTTACCGCACCCCCATCGCCACAAGCACCGAGATTTTTAGTAGGGAAAAAGCTAAAACAGCCTATCCTACCAATACTACCAACTTTAGCAGTCTCCCAAGCAGCCCCGGTAGACTGGGCGCAGTCCTCAATTACTGTAATTTGATGGTTAGATGCAACTGCCATTAATCCCGTCATATCTACAGGTTGCCCAAATAGATGCACGGGGATAATTGCCTTGGTTTTAGCTGTAATTGCTGCTTCGACAAGGTCTATATTGAGGTTAAAAGTAGCCCCGTCAATATCAACAAAAACTGGGGTTGCGCCTACGGCGGCGATCGCTTCGGATGTGGCGATAAAAGTAAAGGGAGTAGTAATTACTTCGTCCCCAGTGCCAATATTTAAAGCTCTCAGCGCCAAATACAGCGCATCCGTACCCGAATTACAAGCTACGCAATGAGCTACGCCCGTATAATCAGCAAACTGTTGTTCAAATCCTTCAACTAAAGTTCCGCCAATATAGCGCCCAGAGGCTAAAACCTTCGATACAGTTTCGTTGACTTCCACTTCAATACTTTTGTACTGCTGCGTTAAGTCGAGAGGAGGGATAAAATTCACGCTTTGACCCATAAGTTTTTATTTTAATATCAAACCAAATTTTGTTTAGTAAGAAAATGTTATTTAGCTTTGAGAATAAGTAAAGCTGTAAATTGTTTCCATCGCAAGGAGTTGAGGTTGTGGAAGGTTTAATTAAACTAGACTTGCTAGACTTGGGTTTAGCGCTGGGCATGATGGTTATAGCGATTGGTTTATCGGCTTGGCAGCAACTAGGTTTAGAATGGACGCTGGCGATCGCCACAGGTAGAACGCTGCTGCAATTGCTCGTAGTTGGGTATATATTAGCGTTCATCTTTGCTTTAGATAATCCTTGGGCAGTTTTGGCGATTTTGCTAGTTATGGTTTCGATTGCTGCTATAGTCGCCCGCAACCGGATTAGTAAAAAAATTCCCCGCGTCTTACCTTTAGTATGGGGATCGATTTTTATCAGCACGGCTTTAACTTTAGGCTATACAACGCTGCTCATCATTCAACCTAGAAGTTGGTACGAGCCTCAGTATCTCATTCCTATCGGCGGAATTATTTTAGGTAACTCTATGAATGGGGCGGCGATCGCGGGGGAAAGATTAGTAAGTAATATCAACGCCAGTCACTTAGAAATTGAAACACATTTAAGCTTAGGTGCAACGCCCCAGCAAGCAGTAAATAAGTATCGCACCGAAGCAATTAAAGCTGGGTTAATTCCCACTATTAACGCCATGATGGTTGTCGGGATAGTTACTTTACCCGGAATCATTACCGGACAATTGTTAAGCGGTATCGAGCCACTAGATGCCGCATCTTACCAAATACTGGTGATGTTTATGCTGACTTTTGCTAACTTAATAACTGCTTTATTTGTGACTCAAGGTCTATGCCGTCAATTTTTTAATAGTGCGGCACAGCTAGTCAAGTAACTTATCGATTAGCAAAAATGTTTAATTCACCGCCTAATTTAGCCGAGCAAGTTGTATTAATTACTGGTGCGTCTACGGGAATTGGGGCTGCCCTAGCGCAAATTTTGGCACAGCAGTTTTTGGGAATTAGATTAGTATTAGCCGCTCGCAATGCCGAAAAGCTAGAAGAAATTGCAACTATTTGCCGCAAAGCTGGCGCAGAGGTATTAGTTGTCCCTACCGACTTAGAACAAAGCGAACAAGTAGACAAATTAGCAACAAGCGCGATCGCCCATTTTGGCAAAGTCGATGCTTTAGTTAATAATGCAGGTTACGGGCAGATGGGCCCTATCGAACTCATTCCCCATCGAGCAGTAAAGCGACAGTTTCAAATAAATGTTTTAGCACCCATTGCTTTAATTCAGACTCTAGTCCCGGCAATGCGCGAAGCGGGAGGCGGCAGAATTATTAATATTAGCTCCCTAGGCGGACGCTTGGCATTTCCGTTTGGCGGGATGTATAGCGCCTCAAAGTTTGCCCTCGAAGCCTTGAGCGACGCTTTACGCATGGAGCTAGAACCCTTTAATATCCAAGTAAGTGTAATTGAGCCGGGGCCTGTGAGTACGGAGTTTTTTATCGCCGCTTCTCAAGCGGTAGAAGAAACGGTAATAAATCCCGAACAAACGCCCTATCGCGCCGCCTTCGAGCGATTAAAAGGACTAGAACAGCAAACCCAAAGCCGCGCTTGGACATCGGAGCGGGTGGCAGAAGTTATTGTCATTGCTTTAGCAAGTCGCCACCCCAAACCCCGATATACTGCCGCTACGGGAGGTAAATTTTTGTTATTTATGATGACAAAAATCTTGCCTACCAAGGTTGTAGACTCTTTTTGGCAGCGCTTTTATGGTATCGATTTGGTCGCCCAAGAATGGAAAAATCGTTAAACTCCACACATCAAAGCTAGATAAACTAAACAATAGGCTGTAGGGTAGGAAAGTTGAGCGACTAAAGCATTAGATGGATTTATTAGAGTACCAAGCTAAAGAATGGTTTCGCGAAACGGGCATTCCAGTATTGCCATCTCAACGCATTGACCGAATTGGCGACCTTAAAGGGTTAAAAATTCCCTATCCAGTAGTACTTAAGTCTCAAGTACGCACGGGCGGACGGGGACGGGCGGGGGGCGTGCGGATCGTTACAAATACTATAGATGCGATCGCTGCCGCCCAAACTATATTTCATCTCCCCATCTTAGGTGAAGTTCCTGAAGTAATATTAGCAGAAGCAAAATACAACGCAGACCGAGAATTTTACTTAGCGGTAGTCTTAGATAGCGCCACGCGCAGACCGGTATTATTAGGTTCTCCTCAAGGTGGTATTGATGTAGAGTCATCAGAAGAATTACTCCAGCAAGTCGTAGTAGAGCGAGAATTTTCGCCTTTTTATGCCCGTAAATTAATTATTAAAATGGGACTGCAAGGAGATTTAATTCAATCAGTTAGCGATATTGTCGAAAAGATGTATCAGCTATTTTTGCTGAAAGACTTAGATTTAGTTGAGATAAATCCTTTAGGCGTAAGCGCTACGGGGGAATTAATGGCGCTAGATGGCAAAGTAACCGTCAATAGCCGCGCGATCGCCCGTCACGCGGATATCAGCTTGATGGCGCAAAAAATGGCAAATCGTACCAATAGTCAAAACTACTTCGATCTATTAGGCAGTGCCGATTTAGTTGACAAAACGGGCAATATTGGCATTTTAGGCAATGGTGCGGGACTTGTCATGGCAACATTGGATCTCGTTAGCGATGCGGGGGGAAAGGTCAAAACTTGCCTAAATATCGGTCATGGTAGTAATTTAGATCCTTCTAAACCTAGTTTTAGCGATCGCTTAGAACAAGGCTTAGAACTATTAGCGCGAGACAAAAATATTCAAGTTGTCCTTGTCAATATCCTTGGTAGCGTTCTTAAAGGCGTAAAAGTCGCCGAATCTATTAGTAAGTTTGTCGAAAATAATAGTATGCCCAAAACCAGCGATGGCTCTTATCCCCGCTTAATTGTCCGTTTTACTGGTTCTGAGCTAGACTCAGCCCAAGAGAGATTTGCCACTTTAGCAATTCCTTTAATTGAAAACTTAGATGAAGCCGTCTCCCAAACTGTCCGTCAAGCTAAGTCTTCGGTGGCTAGAAAATCATGAATTTATTGCCAGATAGTAAAATTTTATTTCAAGGCATTACCGCCGAACTTTCGGCAACTCATGGCGTGCAGATGAAAGCTTATGGCACAAATGTAGTGGCGGGAGTAAATCCTGGTTTAGGCGGACGAACTATTGACGATATCCCGGTATTTGACCTAGTAGAACAGGCGTTAGCGGAAGTTGGGGCAATTGATACTACTTTGATTTTTGTCCCGGCTTACCAAGCT
>JAPJOW010000352.1 GCA_030826005.1 Aliterella sp. RAGGC_92 | reverse complement strand
ATATTTATCAACCGCTCCTCTACGCCGCCGCCTAAACCTATATTTGCCAACGATAGCAGTGCGGTAAAAAAAGCCGCAAATAAAGCTCAACCCAAAACTACTGTAGCCGCTCGAAAACCTGCGGTTAAAACTACACCTTCCCGCTCTCCTTTAGCTTCCGGGAGTTACCCAGCGCGGGTTACATGGAATCAAGGCTTGAGCATCCGCGCCGAACCAAGTTTGGAAGCAGAACGTATTGGTAGCCTAGATTACAACCAAGAAATCGTAGTTTTGCAACAAAGCAAAGACGAAAAGTGGGAGAAAGTTAGGCTAGAAGATGGCGAAACCGAAGGGTGGGTAAAAGCAGGTAATACCGAGCGAGTAAATTAAGGCGTTGCCTAATCAAAGGATGAAAGAGGAGACAAGGAGACAGGGAGAACAAGGGTGGGGTGCAAGAAGAAAATGATCGTACCTAAATTTAGCAATGCCTAAATAAAATGGATTACAAAGGCATTAACGCTCTTTGACAGGTAGGACACACCGCATGAATTGCCAATTGACAATCTAGCAAGTGATAACCTTCTTTTTCTGCCGTTTTGCTACCTATTTTTAAAATTGAATCGTTTTTAAATTCAATAGTTTTATTACAGCGAACGCAAATTAAATGATGGTGGTGATGGGGATAAGGTTGATTTAGTTCATAATGTTTATGTCCTTCCCCTAACTCTAGTTCGCGCAAAATACCCATTCTCGCCATCAACTTCAAAGTCCGGTAGATGGTAGACAGGCTAATACCTTTTGCTTGCTCTTTCGTCTCTAACTGATGGTACAGATCCTCCGCGCTGAGATGTTCTCCTTCAGGAAGTTCTTGAAAAACGTGCAGTATCGTCTCTCTTTGAGGAGTTAATCGCCAGCCGCGATCGTGGAGTTCTGCTTTGAGGGAGCCAGCCGTGTAAACAGTCATAACGACATTCTCAAGAAAGCTTTGTAGTTGCTAATTCTAATAAATTTACCGAGCAAGTGTCAACAAGCCCAGCTTATTGAGAATCATTATTAATTGACTTGGCGCTCAAACTCAAAACATTGAAAATAAAATCTTTCTCTCCCCTTGTCTCTTTGTCCCCCAGTCTTCCAAGTCTTATCAAAATTACGAACTTAAAATAGAGGTCTAGCTTTTTGCGCGATCGCCTTTACTCTAGAAGTGATGTGCAGGGAAAATAAGTTGTGGATGCAATATTAGAGCAGTCGTACCAAATAAAACAAGCCTTAGTTGACTTTGTTTTGGATGCGGAGGGAGAATTAGCAATAGCTTTAGAAGCTTACGCCGCCGAGCAGTCGCGGCGCAAGTTGGGAGATAATCAGCAAGAGTTGATTATTGACAGTTTTCTTACCGAAGGCAAAGTTGGAGACAAAACGCCGATAGAATTATTTATTGCCAGTCAGCCAGAATTGACAAAGAGCGATCGCGAATTGCTTGATAACTGGCGGCGTAATTTTATGGGTTTATTTGCGGTAGTCAAAGTTTTGAGTGATGGTTTTGAACTGCAAAACTGGCTCACGACTAAACACTATATTGTTAAGCCTAATAACTCTCAAACTACCAAAGAGTTAGCGCGTTGCAAAGAAGGAGATATTTTACTTACTCGCATTGCACCGATTACCGATTACTGGATATTTTTTAGTAGCTGCACAATACTTGGCAAATTAGGCAAACCCAAGTTAGCTGTAGCAATTGGTAACTTCAAAGATAATTACAAACCTTCTCTTTACGGTGACGCACCAGAATTATTACAACAAGCTTGGCAATCGGTAGCTCAATATCATCAACAGTTTATTGAGTTTTTCGGTAGCGATGAAATAACAATGCCGGGATATCAACTTAATAAAAAAATTGCCGAATTTCAGAACCTATTAATGCAGCAAACCTTGAGCGCCGCAGGTATTGATAATACTAAATCTTTGGCAGAAATGGCGCAAGAAGCGGGAATGGACGAAGCAGAAATTGAAGCCGCAGCTAAAGAAGCAGGTGCAGATGCTAAAGTAGTCGCGCAATTATTTGACAAAAATAGTCCCGCCAAAATGGTAGCACCTAAAATCGAATTACCTGCCCAACTGAAGAAAGCAGAACAAGTAACATCTTTATCTCATCCGCGTTGGGGGCAAATGTTTTTACCTACTTACAGTAAATTTAAAACTATCCTTGAATCTCAAAACTGGCAGAGTATTGAAGGAGCGGAAAAAATTATTCGTTACTACTTAGAAAGCCCAACTATTAATGTCTTTATTTGGCAGCGATTAGCCCAAGAGTATCCGCAACAATTAGAGAAAGTTTTACAGCAATTTTTAGAGCTTCCAGATTTTAAAATTGAGCAATTACCAACACTTTTACAACAAAAGTTTGATAAACCTTTAGAACCAGAATTGCCGGAAACTGCCAGCGTACCCATACACTTAAATAACTTGTTTGAGGAAGCAGTAGCAGAGGTTAATAAATCAAAATCAAAAAGCAAAACTTCTAAAAAAGCAAATTCTGGTTTCGGAAGATAAT
>JAPJOW010000351.1 GCA_030826005.1 Aliterella sp. RAGGC_92 | reverse complement strand
ATACCAATTTAATGTGAAGACAAACTTAATACAGCATTAGTAATAAACTCCCAACCTGTAAGCGAAGCAATCAATTCTGGAGTTAAGTCTTTCAGAATGTCAGACAATCTCCGTCGCAATTGCGTCAAACTCTGACAGTTTTCCCAGCGTAATTGTGCTTTGAGATGTTCCCATAAGCGCTCAATCGGATTAAGTTCAGGAGAGTGAGCAGGCTGAAAAATGGGAATGATATTTTCTGGCCAGTCGAGGTCACGGGCAGAATGAAACTTACCTTGATCCATCTGTATAACTACAATACTGTCAGACCAATGATCTGAAACCAGTTTTAGAAAGTGTTGATAACAGAGACTATCGAGGTGCGAGAACTCATAGAAGAAACTCTCTCCTGTCAGAGGTTCAACAACGCCATAAAGATAGAAGTTGTCTCGCATCCACTGCACCATACCAATTGGTTTGACTCCCTTAAGAGTAATCAGTCGCCCTGGGATTGTATGTAAACCTAAGCGCGTCTCATCTTCACACAAGTAGCGTAATGGTTTATTGCCTCCGGCTAGCTCTTGCAACACCTTCAAGGCAGGTGCAAGGTTTTTTTAAACTGGGCAATCGCTTGTGGGTTTTGCTTGTGGCTTTTTGGGCGTGGTTTTTTGAGTTTTGCTTTTAGCTTGTAGCGCACTAAGGTGTGAACTGTATGATAACTAGCACTAACACCACACTCTTGCTCTAACCACTGTTGCACTTGCCCATAACTACTAAATCCTTGCGGTTGTTTTAACCGTTGCTGTAAGCGTGACACTGCCGCTGCTGGTATAGAAGACGGATTGCCAGGAGCGTGTTTCACCTCTAATAAAGCGCTTAACCCTCCACTCTTGTATATCCCCAGCCACTTAGTGATTGTTGCCTCACTCTTATGCAACAACTTGACTAAATCTTTTCGGCTGTTAACAATACCTAACTTGAGCCAGTACAGCATTTGCAGACGCTCTTTGCCTGTTGCTGTCGTCTGTGTGTCTAGGCGACGTTCTAATTGCTCTCGGCTTTCAACAATTGTCACTTGTAGAGGACGAGCCATCTTTTGATTTGAGCTTATTTGCTATTTTTGACTAGTGCATGAGAGCAGGAATAGCTAACCAGTTATAATGAAAAGAACAGAGCAACAATTAGACAAAAACAGTTAGGTTGCACCCGTCCAGTCAACAAACAACTCTACCCCTGATGCCCAGTCCCCACGCTTTGACAATAAATGTATCCCAAAGACAGCACCAGCTTTTACAGCAAATTACACGGTGCAAGACTAATTCCTATCGTTTAGTTCAACGAGCGCAACTGGTGTTGTGCGCCGCAACTGGGATGAAAAATACGACGATTGGGGAGCAGTTGCAGCTGTCTAGGACTTCTGTAAGGCAGTGGCGACAACGTTGGTGTGAAGCAGTGGAGCAATTGTTGGCGGCGGAAGCAGAAAGTATCAGTGACTTGGAGTTAAAGCAAAAGCTTGTAGCTGTGTTGAATGATGAACAACGTCCAGGGGGTCCGGCAAAGTTTAGCTTGGAGCAAATAGTGCAAATAGTAGCGGTGGCGTGTGAACAACCAAAAAGTAGCAGACGACCAATTAGTCATTGGACACCAAGGGAGTTAGCGGCGGAGGTAGTAAAACGTGGCATTGTGCAAGAGATTTCTCCACGTAGCGTGGGGCGTTTTTTAAAACGAGGCGACATTGCAACCGCATCGAAACCGCTATTGGCTGAATGCTCAACCCACCGACCCACTAGAGTTCAAGCAGCAAGTCAATCAGGTGTGTCAGTTATACACCCAAGCGCAGAAGTTACAAGCGCAAGGAGTGCATATCGTTAGTTGCGATGAGATGACAGGTATTCAAGCAATAGAACGTGCTTACCCAACTAAAGCAATGAGATTGGGAGAAGTTGAGCTGGTAGAATTTGAGTATATTCGCCATGGCACGCTCAGCTTGATCGCCAATTGGGATGTAGTAGCTGGGCAAGTACTGGCTCCCTCGATAGGTATAACTCGTAATAGTAGCGATTTTGCCATTCATATTGACAATACAATCGCCAGCGACCCAGGCGCTAAATGGATTTTTATTATCGATCAACTCAACACGCATAAGTCTGAAGCTTTGGTACGACTGGTTGCGCAGCATTGCCAAATTGATGTTGAACTAGGGATTAAAGGTAAGTTAGGAATTCTGCAATCGATGGAAACGCGAGCTACTTTTTTAAGTGATTCAACACATCGCATTCAGTTTGTTTACTTACCCAAGCACACCTCTTGGCTGAATCAGATTGAGTGTTGGTTCAGTATCCTGGCACGTCGTTTGCTTCGACGCGGTAATTTTACTTCAACGGGCGACCTCAAATCCCAAATTTTGAGCTTCATTGATTACTTTAATCGTACATTTGACAAGCCCTTTGTTTGGAAGTTTTTAGGCTACCCCAATCCGGCTTCAACTGGTTAGTTATTTCTGCCCTAATGCACTAGGTTATCAATGAGAAGTTAAATGGTGATTAAATAAAAGTTAATATTTTGTTTGAAGTGCTATCTAC
>JAPJOW010000111.1:9391-13697 GCA_030826005.1 Aliterella sp. RAGGC_92 | reverse complement strand
ATTAAAGGGATGTTGAGATTGAAGCGCTTGTTTTTAATGTTAGTTGCGCTAAATCAATTTGTTCGTATTGCTCAAAAGGCTGATGAATCCAAGGATTATCGGGCAAATAATCGACATAATAATCGGGTACAACTTCTGAGCAAGCTTTGTACCACAAAACGCCTGTGCGAATCTCTTTAACTTGCGAACTGTAATTGTGCTTCAACCAAGGGATGGTTTGCTTAATTGTGATGCCCGAATCAACTAAATCGTCAACTAACAAGATGTGAGAACCCAAATCGCTGCTAGTCATAGTTAAGTGTTGGGCAACGGTTAAACTTCCTCTTGTTTGCTTCCCTTCTCCGGTGTAAGAGGAAGTCGCCAAAATTCCTAAAGGCAATTTGTAAATCCGAGAAAGAATGTCGCCGACTCTTAAGCCACCTTTAGCAAGACAGATAATTTGGTCAAACTGCCAGTTCGATTGATAAATCTTGACTGCTAATTGCTCGATTTTTTGATGGTATTCCGACCAAGAAACATAAAGGTCTGGCATAAAAGTGGCAATTGTGAGCTAATACTTATTGCAAAGCTAATATTTTAATCTTTCTAGCCGTGCTATGAGCAATCCTTCCCCAGATGCAGATTTTTTAATTCCTAAAACCAATAAACTCAATCTCTCCACAAAACTAGCTTATGGTGCAGGAGACTTGGGTCCGGCGATGACCGCTAACATTAGCGTATTTTTTCTGCTGATTTTCTTTACAAACGTTGCTGGTATTCCTATAGGACTTGCGGGCAGTATTTTACTTATTGGCAAAATTTGGGATGCTGTAAACGATCCAATTGTCGGCGTGCTGACAGATAAAACAAATTCTCGCACCTGGGGTCGTCGCCTTCCTTGGTTGCTTTATGGGGCAATTCCTTTTGGAGCTTTCTTTTTCTTGCAGTGGATTGTACCCCAATTTAGTAGCGATCGCTCTACGCAAATATCCAGCTTATTTTGGTATTACGTGGCAATTGGCGTACTATCACAAGTATTTTACACTGTAGTCAATTTGCCTTATGCAGCAATGACTCCCGAACTTACTCAAGATTATGACGAACGTACTAGCCTCAGTAGTTTTCGGTTTGGGTTTTCCATTGGGGGCAGTGTTTTCTCTTTAATATTGGCACAAATTATTTTTGCAACTATTAGCGATCGCACTTTACAATATTTAGTTCTAGCGGCGGTATGTACGGTTATTTCTGTTCTAGCTATATATTGGTGCGTTTTTGGCACGCGCGATCGGGCTTTGGCGTTTGAAGCCAAACGGATAGAATTACCCCAGCCACCTTCTATCCCCATTGGCGAACAACTGAAAATTGTTTTTACCAACCGTCCGTTTTTATTTGTAATTGGTATCTATCTTTGTTCGTGGTTAGCGGTGCAACTAACCGCCAGCATCATTCCTTACTTTGCCGTCAATTGGATGGGTTTACCTGAATCAAACGTACCGACGGTACTAATTGGGGTTCAGGGTACAGCTTTAGCAATGCTATTTGTTTGGACTAATTTAAGCAAACGGTTTGGGAAAAAAGCTGTTTACTTTATGGGGATGAGTTTATGGATTATTGCTCAAATTGGCTTGTTTTTTATCCAACCCAATCAAATAGCTTTGTTGTACGTTTTAGCAATTTTGGCTGGTGTGGGAGTTTCTACAGCTTATTTAATTCCTTGGTCGATGATTCCCGATGTCATTGAACTAGATGAACTGCAAACAGGACAACGCCGGGAAGGAATTTTTTATGCTTTTATGGTGTTTCTGCAAAAATTAGGTTTAGCTTTAGGCTTGTTTTTAGTGGGTCAAACATTACAAGCTGCTGGATTTCAAGAGGCTGTCCAAGGTCAAGGTTTACCGATACAACCCGATTCAGCTATTCAAGCTATCCGGTTTGGAGTTGGGCCTTTACCGATGGTTTTTTTAATTTGTGGCTTAATTTTGGCGTATTTTTATCCCCTTACCCGCGAAGTCCATGCGGGAATTTTGCTACAACTCAAAGAGAAACAAAATACTGATGACAACCGCTAATTCGCAATATTGGGAAAATCGCTACCAAGAAGGTACGACAGGCTGGGACATAGGACAAGCCGCGCCGCCTTTTGTTAGTTTGCTAGATTCCGCCGCCGCACCAAAGCCAGGAAAAATGGCAGTTTTAGGCTCTGGAAGCGGCTATGACGCTTTGCTATTTGCGGCAAGGGGATTTGAAGTAATTGGGTTTGATTTTGCCCCTAGCGCCATTACGCAAAGCGTAGCGCTAAGAGCGATCGCATCTGCCACAGAACTAGCTCAAAATAGCAGTATCTCTGCCCAATTTCTGCAACGTAATATTTTCGATTTGCCTGCCGAATTTCCGCATTATTTTGACTATGTATTAGAACATACTTGTTTTTGCGCCATCGCTCCAGGCGATCGCCAACCTTACGTTCAATTAGTAAAATCGCTTTTAAAACCTGATGGCGAACTTGTTGCCTTATTTTGGGCGCATAATCAACTCGGCGGCCCGCCATTTGGCACGACAACGACAGAAATTCGCCAGTATTTTGAGCCAGATTTTAGAATTAATAGCTTAACTCTTGCAAATAATTCTGTACCTCAACGTCAAGGACAAGAGTATTTAGGTAGATTTCAAGTTCGTAACTAAATACCTTTCCCTTGGTCTATGCGTTAACTCGTTAAAAAATGTAACTCTAGAGTAAATACAAATAAAAAAGGTAATTTTAACTACATGGCTGAACTTAGCCTACAAGATATATCCGCGCAGTTGGATAGTCAAGATTCACGCGATCGCATGATTGCCCTTGCTTCTTTGCGTCGCTTTCCCTCGGCGGATGCTGTACCGTTAATTAAAAAAGTATTGAATGACGAAATTCTGCAAATTCGCTCAATGGCGGTATTTGCCCTAGGGGTCAAACAAACTGACGAATGTTACCCAATTTTAGTGAAACTGCTCGAAACTGACCCCGATTACGGTATCCGTGCAGATGCGGCGGGGGCTTTAGGTTATTTGGGCGATATTCGAGCTTTTGAGCCGTTAGTTAGGGCTTTTTACGAAGATACCGAATGGTTAGTAAGGTTCAGTGCGGCGGTGTCTTTAGGCAATCTTAAAGATGTCCGCGCCCACGACTTGCTAGTACGGGCTTTAGATAGCGAAGAAGTAGTATTGCAACAAGCAGCGATCGCCGCTTTAGGGGAAATTAGAGATATAAACGCGATCGATCACATCCTCAAGTTTGTACCTTCTACTGACTGGCTAACTCGTCAGCGATTGGCTGAAGCTTTGGGGAACTTACCTAGCGATAAAAGTATTTCGGCTTTGAAATATTTAGAAAAAGATAGCCATCCTCACGTTTCCCAAGCTGCAACAATTTCCTTAAGTCGCCTTGCTACATAGTTGCATTAACAAGTCGTCATTAAGCTACCTTAAAAGATGAGCAATAAAAGTAATGTTGATATTCGCAGATTTGACTTATGGATATTCAAGAGTTTTTTGAATTAAGCGCGGGTAAATGGTTCTCTCACCGTACTAGCCACCACTTAGCTTTTAAGCAAGCTGAAGACGGTAAATCAGATATTACTATTGAAATGCTGGCAAAGGACGATCCAGAAGTCATTAAGCTTTGTCAGCAATACGAAATCGATCCAGCTAGGGCAACTTGTGGCGCTAGAGTAAGTTGGAATGGGACGATGGAATGGGACGAAGAAAAACATACAGGTTCGACAGTATTAGTTACTGTTCCCGATACAGACGATCCTAGTCGCGGTAAATTGCTGCGAGAAATGGGTTATGCGGAAAAAGCACCCGTCGCAGGTAGTTATGTTATGGGAAGCGATGACGCATTAACCCTAACTACCGAGTACGAAACCATGTATTCAGAAGAAAGATTATGGTTTGCAAGTCCTAATTTAAGAATGCGAGTTAGCGTATTAAAGCGATTTGGTGGCTTTAGTATGGCTTCTTTTACTTCGGAAATTCGCACAGGTGGATTAAAACCAACTTTGGAAACAAAAAGCGAAGCAGTTACACCATCAGTAAATTAACAAACCATTTATTAGGGCGTACTCTTAACACGCCCTAATCTTTATCGGTATGCTCTAACCTAGCTTAAAATACTGCCGCATAGTCCGTATACTGACGCATTTTTGGCTCATGAAATGCAAGTACAATGTCTTCCTTATCAACGCCTGCACGAACTAAATCTGTAGCAATTCCATTCTCAGTCCAATCTTCTTCAATCCAAAACTTACCATTAAGCAACCGGACGTAAACCGTCATATCATTAATGCGA
>JAPJOW010000111.1:0-9291 GCA_030826005.1 Aliterella sp. RAGGC_92 | reverse complement strand
ATCGCCCTTTTGCCAACCAATATTCATCCAAATGTAATGACCGTTTGGTTCATCTACAATCAAAAATGTCTCAATGTCTGGGTTGGGGCGGCGGTTAGACAGTTGTATATACTCCGTCAAAATCTGCTTAATTATTGTGGAGTAATTAGTTAATTTATCCATCGTTCGATTACCTCGGTTTCTGTATCTACGATAATCAGTGGAAGTCGATGTTTGCTAAGGATAAGTTGCACTACATCCCGATCGAAAAAACTTTTATAGACAATATTACTAACAGCAATGTAAAGTTTACGCTCTGGCGCTGTTTCCTCTAAGAGGTAGCGATAAATATCATACTGACCAAGAGCTTCTTTCAAATCTTGTATTTTTGACGCTCCAACAAAACTTTTAACTTCAATAATAAGTTTTCGATCGCCTCTTTCTACTGCAATAGGGCGTTCAGCAGCAAGGTCTGCGTACAAAGTTGTTTTACGATACTGAATGACATAAGGATCGTCTGTAATTGCCTAACCGTCTTTTATCAAAGCAGTTTTTACCGCATTATGAATAATGTCTAACTTGGGCATAGTTTAAGGTAGGTCTTTCTACACTAATTTCTGCGCGCGATCGCTTTTAATTTGCCGTAAAACTCTTTAGTATCTGTAGGGTGGGGGCTAAATTGTTCAATGGGTTGATTTGCAAGCTTTGAATCTTTAGCTTGACGAGGATTTTGGGTTAATAGCTTAATTTTAGTAATATCTAACTTTTGCTGAGGCGCAGCTTGTTGGATCGTAGTGCGATCGCCTTCTAAACCCGAACGCTCTAATTTTCGCCACATATTCGCGAAATTACCGCAAACTAAACGCTCAAATTCGTGATTGAAACGAAAATAAGCTTGTCCTTTGCGCTGCCAAATAGTTAAAATTTGCTCTACAGAGTTTGCCTTGTAACGCCCTTGATACAACGCTTCTACCACCGCTAAATAAATCCAGCGATCGCTATAATCTTTTAACCATTGCTCTATGAGTCCGCTTGCACTATAGCCACCGAGATCGAAACTATAGTGATTTAACAATTTCACTGCTAAGTTGGTAGGCGTTTCTAAAGTTTCTGTTAACATCGCACTGGCAGCGTCAAGCAAATATCTTTCGCCTATAGCCTATCGTTAAATTGCCTATATTTGGTACAACTAATACCTAAATTTCTTAATTGCGTTAACTATATACTCAAGAGCAAAATAAATATTACTTTAGGAGGTTGATCCAAAATCGTGATTGAAGTCGAACATTTAAGTAAAACTTACGGCTCTACCCCAGGGATTCAAGATATTAGCTTTAAAGTCGAACCAGGGGAAATTATGGGCTTTCTAGGTCCCAATGGAGCGGGAAAAACTACCACTATGCGGATTTTAGCAGGTTACTTACCAGCTACCGCCGGAACTGCTCGCATTGCTGGCTATGACGTGCATGAAAATTCGTTGTTAGTACGTCAGCGCATTGGCTACTTACCCGAAACGCCACCTTTGTACCCGGAAATGACTGTAGAAGGGTTTTTGTATTTTGTCGCCAGGGTAAAGGGAGTAAATGCCGGAAACCGCGCTTCCGCAGTCAAAAGGGCAATAGAGCGCTGCAATCTTCAGCAAAAAAGCAAAGTATTAATTCGCAAGTTATCTAAAGGATTTCGGCAACGAGTCGGAATTGCTCAAGCAATAGTACACGATCCACCAGTAATTATTTTAGATGAACCAACCGTTGGGTTAGACCCTCGCCAAATTATTGACGTGCGGAATTTAATTAAAAGTTTAGCGGGTAGCCATACAATAATTCTTTCTACGCACATTCTCCCTGAAGTCAGCATGACTTGCGATCGCGTGACGATTATTAATGGCGGTAAAGTAGTCGTAACTAATACCCCCGATGGTTTAGAAGCAAGTTTAGCGGGCGGTGTGGGGTACGAAGTCGAGATTGATGGCGAAGCATCGGAAGCTGTCAAGCAACTACAATTTTTGCTAGATGTGCGGCTAGTAGAAATTGCCCCAGAAGCAACAAAAAGTAATCGCGCGCTATTAAAAATATCTTCAGAACCGGGAACTGAGCCAGGGAGAGATATAGTACAAGTGTTGGTAAATATGGGCATTGGCGTGTACGAACTGCGCCGCACTCGTGCCACTTTAGAAGATGTATTTTTAATTACCACCGAAGATAACCTAGAAGCACCCGCCGATGAACCAACGACAGTAGGAGACGAGACTTAAATGGGGATTATTTTGGGCAATATTATTGCCATTTACCGTCGAGAATTGCAAAGTTACTTCACTTCGCCCTTAGCTTATGCGATCGCTACAATTTTTTGGCTGCTATCGGGATACTTTTTTGTCGCAATTTTACTTGGAGATCAAGGCATTCTCCAGCAAGTCGCCGCCGCCGAATTGCAAGCTGGGCAAACTGGGCAACAATTACCGCCGATAGATGTTGCTTACGAATTTTTGCGATCGTTTTTAAGCGTCATGAGTTCACTAGCTTTATTTATTTTGCCTATCCTTTCAATGGGATTGTACGCCGAAGAACGCAAGCGCGGGACTTTAGAATTACTAGCAACTTCTCCTGTAACTAATTGGGCGGTAGCGGTAGGTAAATTGCTGGGAGTAGTAACCTTTTTTACAGTATTGATCTTGCCCTTATTTGCTTACGAAGCGATCGCATTTAGTGCCGCAAATCCTCCTGTTCCCCCGGCTGTACCCTTACTAGGGCATTTAGCACTAATACTACTAGCGGCGGCGATATTGTCTTTAGGAATGTTTATTTCCTCGCTCACTGATAGCACGATCTTGGCAGCGATTATGACCTTTGGCTTAATTATGTTGTTGTGGATTGTAGAAGCTATCTCTCAAAGTATTGGCGGCTGGCTAGGATCTGCTTTAGGTCATCTTTCTTTGCTAAAACATTATACAAATTTAGTGCAAGGTATTTTTGACACTAGCAGCTTAGTTTTGTTTGCAAGTTACATTGTTTTAGGTATATTTCTTACCGCTCAATCGATTGATGCTTTGCGTTTTCAAAGATCCTAAACCTTATGAAAAAATATCGTCAATATCTAGTTTGGGTATCTCCATTTCTAGCTTTAATGGGAATAACGGCAGGACTTGTATCTAATAGTTGGGGTGCAATTCCATCGGGATTGCTAATTGCAGCAATTGTAACTAGCAGTTTGTGGCTGATATTTTACTCGCCGCGTAGTAGCTGGCTAAGTAAACGTTCTACTCAATCGGGAGCAAATGCTTTAGTTGCAACGCTATCTGTATTCGTAATTTTAGGGCTAGTCAATTTTCTTGCCGTTCGTTATCCCACGCGCGTAGATTTAACCGAAACCGGGCTATATACTCTTGCTCCCCAATCGCGCCAATTAGTCAAAAGCTTGCAGCAGCCTGTTAAAGTTTGGATATTTGAGCGAGATCCTAGACCTGAAGATCGAGCTTTACTAGAAAACTATCGTCAGCAAGGAAGAAACTTTAGCTACGAATATGTAGATCCGCAAATTCGCTTAGGACTTGCAAATAAGTTTAACGTCCAAAATCCTGGCGAAATCTATTTAGAAGCGGGAGAACAAAGGAAGTTATTGCCAGGAGCAAGCGATGGGCGGTTGACAGAAACCCGGTTAACGAACGCTTTGCAACAGTTGACCAGTAACGTTAGCGCCAAAGTTTATTTTGTGCAAGGTCACGGCGAACAACCGTTAACTGGCGAACAAAATAGCCTGTCTCAAGCTTTAAGCGTATTGACAGAAAAAAGCTACACTGTCCAACCGCTTAATCTAGCACAGACCACTATTCCCACTGATGCCACTGTAGTTGTACTAGCAGGTGCTAGAAGGAGCTTATTGCCATCAGAAACAAAAGCTTTAAACGACTACTTAAATCGAGGTGGGAGTTTATTTGTTGCCATCGATCCCACAATTAATTTAGGAATTGACAGTTTGCTCAAAAGTTGGGGCATAACTTTGGATAACCGTTTAGCTGTAAACCCGGCTGGTGCAGCAGTAGGGCTAGGGCCTGCCGTAATCTTAGTAGATAATTACGGGCAACATCCCATTACTAAAGATTTTGGCAATGGTTTATCGTTGTATCGCGGGGCTAGACCAATTGAAACAACTGTAGTTGAAGGAGTACAAGCAACTCCTTTATTGCTAACAAGTCCGCAAAGCTGGGCAGAAAGCGACTTGAAAAACGAAAATCTGCAATTTGACCCGAAAAGCGATCGCAATGGTCCTTTAACTCTAGGCGTTGCTTTAAGCCGTCAAGCTACAAATGCTAGTAATAGCAAGCCTTCCCAGTCGCGTTTGGTAATAATTGGCAATTCGGACTTTATTACCGATAATCAATTTTCACAGCAGTTAAATGGGGATGTATTTATCAACTCGATTAACTGGCTAAGTAAGCAAGAATCTGCATCCCAGCTTTCGGTGCGTCCCAAAGAACCAAAAAATCGCCGTATTAGCTTGCAAAATGCTCAGTCTAATATTTTAAGCTGGACTGCTTTAGGGTTTATTCCGTTAATTGGGTTAGTTAGTGCAGTTATTCTTTGGTGGCTGCGTAGATAATACTTTTTTACTCCTTACTCGTCATGAAGTTACCGAAAACAACTTTGATTTTGCTGTTGTTAGCCTTGGGAATCGGAGGTTTTGTTTACTTCTATGAAATCAGAGGCGCAACTCAAAGGCAAGAAGCTAAGGACAATGGGGGAGAACTTTTTAGTTTTACTGAAGAACAAGTAAAAGCTTTTAGTATCAAAAATCAAAACCAGACACTAAAGTTTGAGCAGATTGATTCTAAATGGCAAATGAAAGAACCGAGTAACACGCCAGCTAGTAGCGCCTCCGTTGCTTACTTATTAAATTTGCTAGAAACGGGAAAAAGTACGCGTACTTTTTCTGTCCCTGCTACCCAACTAGGCGAATATGGATTAAACGAACCTCTTGCAGCGATCGCAATTACCTTAAAAAATGCCGAAACCCATCAGTTAATTTTAGGGAAACCAGACTTTAATCGTACTTCTTTGTACGCATTAGCCGATCCTCCAGCTAAATCCAAAGGGAACGTTAACGTGCGGTTAGTATCACCAGACTTTGCTAATGCGGTAAATCGTCAGCTATCAGAATGGAAAAGCTCCGAGCCTAATCTCAATAAGTAGTCTCAACTTCGCCAGATATAGTCAATACCCAATAAGGAGCAATAGTCAATGAATGGCGTAATTATGCAGTTTTTCCACTGGTACAACTCAGCCGATGCTAATCTTTGGCAAGAACTAGAAGACAAAGCTCAAGAACTAGCTCAAAAAGGAATTACAGCTATTTGGCTACCTCCAGCTTACAAAGGAACTGGCGGTAAGTATGATGTAGGCTATGGTGTCTATGATTTATTTGATTTGGGAGAATTTAACCAAAAAGGTACGGTTAGAACTAAATACGGGACAAAAGAACAACTTTTAGCTGCAATTGAGGCGCTACACGCCCAAAATCTCCAAGTTTACGCCGATGTAGTTTTAAATCACAAAGACGGCGGCGACGAAATAGAAGAAGTATGGGCGCAAGAAGTAGAATGGTCAAACCGCAACCGTACAATTAGCGATTGGCATAAAATTACGGCTTATACCAAGTTTACTTTTCCTGGTCGCGGCGATACTTACTCTAGTATGAAGTGGTTTTGGTGGTGTTTTGACGCTCTTTGTTACAATGCCACTACGAAAAATTCTGATAAACTTTACCGCCTCAAAGATAAAGGTTTTGAAACCGATGTTCACCACGAATACGGCAATTACGATTACTTGTTAGCTAATGACTTAGATTCGAGTAACGAAGCAGTGCGCGAGGAATTGAAGTATTGGGGACGATGGTTTGTTGATACGACAAACGTAGATGGTTTTCGGCTTGACGCTGTAAAACACATCCGCTCTGACTTTTTCCGCGATTGGCTCAACCATTTAAGAGTACATTTTAGCGATCGCGAACTTTTCAGCGTAGCAGAATATTGGTCGGGAAGTGTTGACGATCTGCATGGCTATCTTGCCGATAGCGATGGTACGCTATCTTTAGTTGATGTTCCCTTGCACTACAAATTTCATCAAGCAAGTAAGTCTGGTAGTAATTTCGATCTGCGAACGATTTGCGATCGCACTTTAGTTAAAGAGCAACCAAGTAAAGCTGTTACTTTTGTTGAAAATCACGATACCCAACCTTGTCAATCCCTCGAATCTCCCGTAGAACCTTGGTTTAAACCTTTAGCTTACGCGCTGATTTTATTACGGCGTGAAGGCTACCCGTGTATTTTTTATCCTGACTACTACGGAGCAGAATACCCCAACTGTAGAGGGGGTTTTCCTGTAGTCCTTTACTCCCATCGCTTTTTGATTGACAAATTTTTGTTTGCTCGTCAAGCTTACGGTTTTGGCGAACAGCACGATTATTTTGACCATCCAAATACCATTGGGTGGACGCGCTTGGGTAACTCAGAGCATCCCGGCGCAATGGCGGTAGTTCTTAGCAATGGCGAAGCAGGTTACAAGTGGATGAATGTGTTTCGATCTAACGTAGCTTTTTACGATTGTACCGACCACTTCAAAGACCCCATTTACACAAACAGCGATGGTTGGGGACAATTTCCCTGTCAAGGTGGTTCGGTATCCGTATGGCTGCAAAAATAGACTTTTATCCCAAGCTGACACTCAAACTCAAAACCTCAGCAATCCAATCTATTTCACCCTGTCTCCAAGTCTTTTAAAATAGAGGTCTAATATCTTTAAAGTATAAAATCAGCAAGTTTTTATGTTTAATTTATCTCCTGTACTTCAAGCTCGACTTTCTACCCCGCTTAAAATTGGCTCTGTAGAAGTTAATAGCCGCGTCCTTCAGTCGCCATTATCAGGCGTAACCGATCTAGTGTTTCGCCGTTTAGTCCGCCGCTACGCCCCCGATTCGATGATGTATACCGAAATGGTCAATGCTACAGGGTTGCACTACGTCAAAGAGTTGCCGAAAATTATGGAAATTGACGAATGCGAACGCCCAATAAGCATTCAACTATTTGATTGTCGCCCCGATTTTTTGGCAGAAGCGGCGCAAATGGCAGTAGCTGAGGGAGCGGACACGGTAGATATTAATATGGGTTGTCCCGTCAATAAAATTACTAAAAATGGCGGCGGATCTTCTTTATTGCGTCAGCCAGAAATAGCCGAGGAAATTGTGCGACAGGTAGTTAAAGCTGTAAATGTCCCCGTTACAGTTAAAACTCGCATTGGTTGGAGTGACAACGAAATCACGATTTTAGACTTTGCTAAACGGATGGAAGACGCGGGAGCGCAAATGATTACCGTTCACGGACGTACCCGCGCTCAAGGCTACAATGGGGCGGCAAAATGGGAGTGGATACGCAAGGTTAAAGAAATACTCTCTATTCCGGTAATTGGAAATGGCGATATTTTTACAGTAGAAGCGGCGGTAAGGTGTTTAGAAGAAACGGGCGCAGATGGGGTAATGTGTTCGCGGGGAACTTTGGGCTATCCTTTTTTAGTGGGAGAAGTTGACCATTTTCTTAAAACTGGCGAAATGCTCGTTGCTCCCAATCCCGTGCAGCGATTGGAATGCGCTAGAGAACACTTACAAGCATTATGGGAATATAAAGGCGATCGCGGTGTACGTCAAGCCCGCAAACATATGACTTGGTACGCCAAAGGTTTTAGCGGTGCTAGTGAATTGCGCGGGCAGTTAAGTGTAATTAATACTGTAACTGAAGGGTTGGATATAATCGATCGCGCGATCGCCCGTTTAGCCCAAGAAAGCATCTTAATTGACGAAGACTTATTAGCTTTTGCCTAAAATTACTTTTAAAGTTTTGAGGCTGGAATCAACGCACCCGCTAATATATCCCCCCAAACTCTGAATATTTTGCAGATATACAATAGCTTCGGTTGTAACTATTTCTCCAGGAATTAAAACCGGGATTCCTGGGGGATAAGGACAAACTAATTCGCCGCAAATGCGATCGCACGTCTGTTCTATAGGTAAAGTTTCTGTAGCGGCGTAAAATGCCTGACGCGGCGTGAGGGCTAATTGTGGTTCTAGATTAAAGGGAGCAATTACTTTTTCCTCATTAACAACTTGTTTATGCTCGGTAGCAAGTGTTTTCAATGCTTGCACTAATTTTTCTATGTCTGCGTTGGTATTCCCCAAACTAATAATAAAGGTGATATTTTGCAGAGATGGCAATTCGGCGATCGCTCCATAATTAACTAAAATTTCGTCGGCTGCAAATCCCGTTAATCCCAAGCCGGAAACGTTTACAGTTAGACGAGTTTTGTCTAAAGCCACAAATCCTGGTGTGGGATGTATTAGTTCTAAAACCGATAAGCCAGGAATTTGGCTAATTTGATTTCTCGCACTGGTGGCTAATTCCAAGGTGCGAGACATTAATTGTTTTCCTTCTGTTGCCATCTGCTGACGCGCCGCATCTAAAGAAGCTAAAAGTAAGTAACTAGGACTGCTAGATTGAACCAACTCTAAAGATTTGGCTAATCTATTAAGATCGATCCTGTCACCTTGGACGTGCAGCATAGAGGCTTGAGTCAGCGCTCCTAGAGTTTTGTGAATAGATTGAATGCTTAAATCTGCACCTGCTTTTAAGGCGGAAATCGGCAAGTTGGGATGAAAAGCAAAATGCGCTCCGTGAGCTTCATCTACTAGCAAGGGAATATTGTAACTATAGGTGAGACAAGCAATTTTTTCTATATCTCCACAAACGCCAAAATAAGTCGGGTAAACCATCATTACCGCTTTTACATCAAAATGTTGCTTTAAAGCTGCTTCTAGGCTTTCGCAAGTAATGCTATGAGCAATATCTAATACCGGATCGTATTGAGGATTAATAAATATAGGAGTAGCACCAGAAAGAATCAAACCAGCGATCGCCGATTGATGTACGTTTCGCGGCAAAATAATTTTATCCCCAGTACCGCAAGTAGCCATAATTGCCGCTACAATTCCGCAAGTAGAGCCATTAACTAAAAACCAAGTATGCGATGCTCCAAAGGCTGCGGCGGCTAACTCTTGCGCCGATTGAACTACACCACTAGACGCAAATAAACTGCCTAGTTCTGGCAATTCTGGCAAATCAGCTTTGAATACTTTTTCACCAAAGCAATCAGTTAATTGGGGTAAAATACCTTGTCCCCGCTTGTGTCCTGGCGTATAAAAAGCCGCATGATTGCTACTCGCGTACTTTTTTAGAGCATCTATAAGCGGTGTATTGTCTCGATCTAACACTAT
>JAPJOW010000110.1:6115-13779 GCA_030826005.1 Aliterella sp. RAGGC_92 | reverse complement strand
TTGGCGCAAACATCGGTTTTTCACTCACGTCTATTGGCGTTACTGGTTGCAGATATATATTTATTTCTGGGCTAACGGCGGCGACTAGATTTGCAGCTTTTTCTAACTCCTCAACATCTGTTTGACTTGAAATAATAATCTTGACAAATACCTCGGTTTTTGAATCATAACAAGACTGCAAAAACTGTGCGTGGGCTTGCCAATGGCTTTCGCCGCTTACACTAGGTAACTTTAAATCCATCCCTACCGAATCCAAGTAAGGCAAGATTGTTAGTAGTTGTTCGGGGCGATGTCCGCCTGTTTCAAGGTAAATTGGTAAATTAGTAAGACTCCGCACTTGGGGCAAAAACTCTACTAAAAAAGGTGCGTGTAAAAGTGGTTCGCCCCCAGTCAAGCTAATGCTATCGTGCAAACCGGGGATATTTTGGCGTTCGACAAACTTTAACAAAGTAGTTAGTTCTACGGGATTAGAATAAACTTTAAAATCGCGCAAGCCGGGAGTTGCTTCAATTCGATACTCTGAAGGCGTTACCCAAGTATGGGCGCTATCACAGTAATTGCAGCGCAAATCGCAATTGGCAAACCTAATAAATATTTGACGAGTACCGACATTAAGTCCTTCCCCCTGGATGGCGGAAAAAACTTCGATAAGTCTAGCTGTTTTGTTACTCATTTAGAATAAAAATAAATCTTACAAAAAAACTTTTATAGTGTTACCTCTCAACCATAGCTTGGAGTCTAGTACCATTGACCGCGAACAAGTTTTAACTTGGTTAGCTGCTAATGTTCCCCCCCAACGCATCAAACACATTTTGGGCGTGGAGGAAATGGCTATAGACTTAGCAACTCATTACCAAGTAGACACCCAAAAAGCCGCCATTGCTGGCTTAATGCACGACTTGGCTAAATACTTTAAGCCGCAAAAGCTCTTAGAAATCGCCCAAACTGAGGGAGTAGACATTGACCCTGTAAGCGCTGCTACCCCTCACTTATTACACGCAGATGTCAGCGCGATTGTGGCTAGAGATACCTTTAAAGTAACGGATACAGATGTGTTGAATGCGATCGCAAATCATACTTTGGGTAGACCCCAAATGAACGAGCTTAGTTGTATTATATTTCTTGCAGACACACTAGAATCTGGTCGCGGTAACACTCCAGAATTGGAGCATTTGCGAAAGATTTGTTACCAAAACTTAGATCGAGCGATTTGGCAAACCTGCGACTACTCGCTTAAATTTTTACTCGAAACTCATTGTCTCATCCATCCCCGCACCATTGCTACCCGTAACTGGTTTTTGCAAAAAGCCCAAAATAAACTACTGGCTACACCGCCATTAACTGCATAAATGCCTAATTTTTGTTAGGATGCAAAGAAAACTTTTAGTTGCTTTTTTGTTCTAATTACCAACCATGAGCCGTTGAGGTTTAATGACAGATCAATCCCAAACTAATTTATCATCTCCATCTACACTTGTTGCTGCAAATACCCGTCTTGCTGCCCAACGCCCGGAAGAAAGTAAAGAACTAGCCTTGATAGCCGCCGCCGCCGCCGCCGATCGCAAAGCGGGGGATATGGTAGTGTTGGGGGTAGCGGAAGTGTCTTACTTAGCAGATTATTTTGTCTTGGTTACAGGTTATTCTAAAGCACAAGTGAGAGCGATCGCCCAACTGATAGAAGACAAAGTAGAAGAACAATTAAACCGCCTCCCCATCCGCACCGAAGGACAAGCAGAGGGAAGTTGGGTACTCAAAGACTACGGCGATGTCATGGTGCATATCATGATGCCCAAAGAAAGAGAATACTACAACTTAGAAGCCTTCTGGGGTCACGCGCAAAGAGTTGACTTACCTGATTTTGACAATCGCACCTAGGGAGTTAGAAGCATGATTGAGTCTTCAGCTTATGTTTGCCCTGTACCCACCGAACAACAGCCACTAAATGAATACGAGGAGTTGAAACAGTCTGGTTTCTTCAAAACTTGTACTTTAAGTTGGCAGCAGTATCTTACAAAACTCTTGTGGATTTGGGGAATATCCTGGTTAGTAGCAGGCCCCGTAGCCGCCGCCAGCTTTCCACCTCATAAATATATAGCGCAATTTATTTTGTCTGGTAGTGCGGGAGCAAGCGTTGGCATACTGCTAGTATTGGTGCGGATGTATTTGGGATGGTCTTACATCAAAAGTCGCCTGACTACCGAGACAATTTTTTATGAAGAATCTGGCTGGTACGATGGGCAAACTTGGACGAAACCAGAGGAAGTAAAATCGCGCGACTTACTAATTGCCACTTACCAAATTCAACCAATATTACAAAGAATACAGCAAAGTTTTGTAAGTTTAGGGTTAATGCTAACGGCGGGGACTGTAGTTTGGAATTTTTTATAAATATTTAACTTTAATGACGCTGGTAAATGGTACATTTTACCCATGACAAGGGGAAAAAGAACTCAAGCTGCGGAACTTGAAGTCAGGTTACTGCGTGAAGGCATTATTGAATCAAGGCATCAAGTCCAAGCGGTCGTCTGCGATGACCGAGGACGGGTTTTATCGGTGGCAGGAAATGCGGAAACGGCTACGTTTGTGCGTTCGGCGCTCAAACCATTTCAGGCTTTAAGCGTCATAGCTACAGGGACTTTAGAGCGATACGAATTAAGCGATCGCGATTTGGCAATTATTTGTAGTTCCCACAAAGGTACAATCGAACAAGTACGCCAAGTATTTAATATTTTGTGGCGGTCAGATATTGATGCGTCTATCCTGCAATGTCCAATTCCTGAAGGTAAAAGCAGCCGCTTGCAATACAATTGCTCTGGCAAACACGCCGGAATGCTGGCAGTATGTCAACAACGGCATTGGCCTTTAAATACTTACTTACAACACAATCACCCCGTACAGCAACTAATTTTTGGTAAAGTTGCCGAGTTGCTAAAAATGCCCGCCGCCGAGTTTATTCACGCCCACGATGATTGTGGTGCGCCAACTTATTTATTGCAGTTGGGACAAATGGCAGCTTTGTACGCCCAACTAGCTTCGGGGCAAAACTTAGATATGGAGCGGATTGTCCGCGCTATGACTCATCACCCCACAATGGTAGCGGGAGATGGAGAGTTTGACACCGAATTAATGCGTTTAACCGAAGGAGAACTCGTTAGCAAAGCTGGGGCGGAAGGGATTCAGTGTATTGGCAGATGTGGCGAGGGGATGGGGTTGGCAATTAAGGTGATGGATGGTGCAAAGCGGGCTAAGTATGCTGTTGCTATTCATGTATTGCAACAAATGGGCTGGATCGATCCTAGCGTGGGAGAAATTCTTACAGAAAGCTTTATGGCTTCGGGCAACTTTAAACGTTTAGAAGTAATTGGCGAATTATCTATTCTTTAGTTGCTAAAACAAAAAATGGTGTTATATTAGAAAAGGCGACGCGGGATAGAGCAGCCTGGTAGCTCGTCGGGCTCATAACCCGAAGGTCAGTGGTTCAAATCCACTTCCCGCCATTTCCTTAAAAAACCCTGCAATTATTCAGTAATTGCAGGGTTTTGTTTTATGTGCGCTATTGGCACTCTCAAGAAAGGCGCATAAACTTAGATAAATTAGTAGTTTTATTTAATACATTGCTCGATAACAGGGCAGGAAATTAATGTTGTCGATCGCTATAAGTTTAAAGGCAAGATGACCAATTTGCATAAAGATGCTCAAAGTAGCGATCGCCAGCAGCAATATATTACTTTGATAGAGCAGCTAGATTTGACTATCCGGGCGCGAATTCCGCTTTTGTACATAGTGGCGGTGGAAGAAGAACCTGTAGAGGAAGTATTGCACGTAGTTGCGTTGCGATCGCAGCGCCAATTATTGTTTTGGGATATAGTACGCGGCTGGAGCGATAACGGGGCAGATAAAGGCTCTGTAATGGCAGCATTGGGACGCATTGCCAAAACTGATAGTCAAGTATCGGTGATGTTTGTCTTGCGCGATTTGCACCCCTTTTTGAAAAATCCCATCCTGGAGAAAAACGCGCCAATTGTGCGGGAATTACGAAACTTGACGCGGGAGTTGAAGAAAACGCGCAAAACTCTATTCCTGACTAGCCATACTTTGACAATACCCGACGAATTACTCCCCGAAGTGACAGTTTTTGATTTTCCCTTACCTAATGTAGAGGAAATTAATTATCTGATCGAGCAATTAGTAGTACCAGAAAAACTGCTTGTTAGTGGTTTAGCGCGGGAGCAATTAGCCAAAGCCTGTCAAGGTTTGAGCCGCACTCGCATTTCTAGAGTTTTAGCCCTGGCTTTAGCCGCCAAACAACAAGTAAATGAGTCTGATATTGATGGCGTTTTGGCAGAAAAAAAGCAAGCAATTCGCCAAACGGGAATATTGGAGTTTTTCACCCCCCAAGAATCGCTCAAAAGAGTTGGGGGACTAGATAAACTCAAACAATGGGTGTTAATGCGCCAAGATGCTTTTACCGAAGAAGCACGACGCTACGGCATTCCTAACCCCAAAGGGATATTACTTGTAGGCATTCAAGGGACAGGCAAATCTCTGTCGGCAAAAACGATCGCTCATCAGTGGCGATTACCTTTACTTAGATTAGATTCTGGGCGCTTGTTCGGGGGAATTGTGGGAGAAAGCGAAAGCCGCGTCAGGCAAATGATTCAATTAACAGAAGCGATCGCACCTTGCGTTTTATGGATTGATGAAATAGATAAAGCTTTTGGCAATATTTCTAGTGGCTTTGATGGCGATTCTGGTACATCTCGGCGCGTATTTGGGAGTTTGATTACGTGGATGCAGGAAAAAACTAGCCCTGTATTTATTGTGGCGACAGCTAATAACGTGCAGATTTTACCCGCCGAGTTGCTGCGGAAAGGGCGCTTTGATGAAATTTTCTTTTTGAATCTGCCGACAGAAGTGGAGAGAATAGAGATTTTTAAGGTACATTTGCAAAGATTGCGCCCCAACCGTTTGCGAGAATTCGATTTAACTGTATTAGCTAAAGCAAGCCCCAATTTTAGCGGTGCAGAAATCGAGCAAGTAATTGTTGATGCAATGCACCAAGCCTTTGCAATGATAAACGATGGACAGCGCCGAGATTTTACGACTGAGGATATAGCGCAGGCGATCGCGCAAACAGTACCTTTAGCTGCGATCGCTCGTCCGCAAATTGAAGCATTGAAACAATGGGCAGCCGAAGCAGGTGCAAGAGGCGCATCCAACGATACTCAATTAGCAGCGCAGTTAAAGCAACTTGCAATAGGGCAGGAAATTAAGCCGCTAGAAGTCGATTGAAGCAAATAAACACAGGAATTACTAACTATATCTCACTTTACAACCATCAAAGCCCAAATTAAAAACAGCGAAATTATTTTTCAAGTGTTGTAAGAATTGGGTTATCAAGTTACTGTACGTGGCTATCGTGGCAATACCACTCAATCAGAATATGTACTTCGACTTTCAAGTTGTATGAAATCTGCATAAGTCAATAAAACTAGACCGATGAAATATGTAGAAGCACTCAGAAATACTATTCTGCTATAGAAAATTACTAACATGAACGCACCCCCTACAAATGCTTGCAGACAAGTTCAAAGGTTTCCTGACTTAAAAGCTTTTCGCCGCCAGCAGAATAGTCAGCCGTCAAAGTTAGTATCTGTAGTAGAGAGTATGAATGTACTAGGTAAGTTGCTAAATGGGCGATATCAGGTTATGCAAGTTCTAGGTGCTGGGGGATTTAGTCAAACCTACCTCGCCAAAGACATCCATAAACCAAGTAACCCCACTTGTGTCGTCAAGCACTTCAAACCAGCTAGTAGCGATCGCAGCTTTTTACAAACTGCACAACGTCTATTTCAAACTGAGGCTGAAATTCTAGAGAAACTCGGTCACAATAACCAAATTCCTCAGCTATTGGCTTACTTTGAGGAGGAACAAAATTTTTACCTGATTCAGGAATATATTGAAGGTCAACCACTCAGTGCAAAAATCCAGCCTGGTTGCTGCTGGTCGGAAAGTCAAGTTATCCAACTGCTGCAAGAAGTTTTGGCTCTCCTAGTATTTATTCACACTCATGGAGTTATCCATCGCGATATCAAACCTGACAATTTAATCCAACGCAAGCATGATAACAAGCTAGTTTTGATTGACTTTGGTAGCGTCAAGCAAATTAGAACTCAAACCGTAACTCCTCAAGGTCATTGTAGTGCTACTATTCCCATTGGCACTCAAGGCTACATGGCAGCAGAGCAAGGACAAGGTAATCCTCGTCCAAACAGCGACCTCTACTCACTCGGTGTTATTAGCGTCCAAGCATTAACTGGATTAATTCCCACGCAATTTCCGCTAGACCCTGATACCGATGAGATTTGCTGGCAGCAACAAGCTAAAGTTAGTCCCGATCTAGCCTTTTTTATCAGCAAACTGGTGTCCTACCACTTCAAAAATCGTTACCAGTCAGCCATTGAAGCCCTAGAAGCCCTCCAGCCATTGACTAAACCTCAGTCCTCAAACCCTTCTAGTTATTCATATAGCCAACTAGAAGCTCCGGCTCAACAATTATCAACTCCTTCTACGTTGCTGTCTCAACTTCCCCTTCCTGAGCCAAGCCAAGTAGAAGATCCTGCTCAACAATTACCACCTCCTTCTACATTGCTGTCCCAGCTTCCCGTTTCTAAGCCAAGTCAAGAAGCAGTTTTTTCTATCACATCAGAACACGCAACAGATGCCAAAAACAGAAGTTGGATTTGGGCTGGAATTGGCACGGGTTTAGCCTCTGCTGTAGCTTTATCTACTGGAATTTCTACCTTGGCAGATAAGCCTATGCAAGATATTTCTAAATCAAATAGCTCCGAGCAAAATCTTTCTAAATCGGATAGTTCCCTAAAAAATGCTCCTGACAAGGAAGCCAGAACACCAAATAATTCTAATTTGAGTAACCCTCGGATAGAAAAGCCACCTCAGACTATTAATCAACCCTTTACAGTTAGTAGCCCCACTAATCTAAATACCAAGTCAGCCAGAGAACAACCACCCAGCTTTCCTAAAGAGAGACAAGTCAATGCAGCTACTACTAATCCTCCTACTGAACAGCCACAACTTAAGTTAACAAGACAACAACCTTCTAATTTTCCTAGGGAGAGACAAGTTATTGCAGCTACCGCCAATCTTCCTATTGAGCAGCACAAGTTAACTAACACTAAAGATATCTCTACGGAGAAACTAAAGGAAATAGCTGCTATTGCTAAATTGTCTACGGAGAAACGCAAGCTAAATGAGGCTTCTGAAGCTTTACTTGCTAAACTTAAATTACTAGAATTGATAACTTCTGCCTCCAAATCTTCTGTTGAAAAGCACGAGTTAAACAAGACTTCTAAGGATGTATCTACTAAACAGCCAAAGGTAGAAGTAATTACAACCACCAATTTTTCTACCAAGAAGCAACAGGAGTCAACGGCAACCCCTGTCGCTCCGCCTATTCAACAAGAGCCGGAGGCATTACCAGAACGAGAAGTATTACTTGCTAGGCTGCAAGCAAGATTGGCATCTTCTTCTATGTCTGCCCAGGAGTTAGAAACTTCTCCAGAGGTTGCCCAGGAGTCTGCCGAAGAAAGAGAAACCTCTCCAGAGGTTGGCGAGGAGTCTGCCCAGGAGTCAGGACAAGTAAC
>JAPJOW010000110.1:0-6015 GCA_030826005.1 Aliterella sp. RAGGC_92 | reverse complement strand
GAGAAACCTCTCCAGAGGTTGGCGAGGAGTCTGCCCAGGAGTCAGGACAAGTAACACTTCCCTCTACCGAGGAGCAAGAGGAGTCAACAGCAACCCCTGTTACTCCGCCTATTCCACAACAGTCCGAGCGATCGCCAGACCGAGAAGTATTACTGGCTAGGCTGCAAGAAAGATTAGCATCTTCTTCTGTGTCTGCTGAGGACTTAGAAACTTCTCCAGAGGTTGCCCAGGAGCAAGAACAAGAGGAGTTAGAAACTTCTCCAGAGGTTGCCGAGGAGTCTGCCGAAGAACGAGAAATCTCTCCAGAGGTTGCCGAGGAGTTAGAGACTTCTCCAGAGGTTGCCGAGGAGTCTGCCCAGGAGCAAGAACAAGTAGCACCTCCTTTAGAAGAAAGTGCTGAGATACAACATTTTTCAGAATCTCCTCCTGAGACAACCCAAACATCAGAAGTACCTATAAGTAAGAATACTCATTCTTCGGTCATTAGCCCTGATGGTAAATTTCTTGTTGGCATTAGCACAAACAATACAATCAAAATTTGGAATATGGACACTGGAGAAGTATTAAACACTCTTAAAGGACACTCCAGTCAAGTTCAGTCTGTTGCCATTAGTTCTGATGGTCAAACTCTTATCAGTGTCGATGCAGACAATACAATCAAAAATTGGAATTTACATACCGGAGAATTGCTAAATACTCCCACAGATGATCTTGAATAGTTTGTCATCTTTAAATTCACTGACAAGACTTTAATAACTCATCTTCTTTGTTTACCAAAACTATGTTAACTAAATCTGAAAAAATAGCTCAACGCATTCAAGAGATTTGTGATTTTATTACTCCTAGAGTCGCTGAAAATATAACATTTGCAGCAATTAGTCAAGAACTGGAAAAAATATCTAATGTCCTTAAAAAAGGCAAGCTCACTGTTCAAATTGTTAGTAACGAGCCTGTCTCTGCTCTAGCACTTTATAATTTTTTGAGCAACTATAAAACACTACCAGAGTTCTACCAATTTTCGGTCGCTACTCTGCCTAATCAGCCTGAGCAAACTGCACCAAAGTTAAGTGAGTTTAATCAATTGGTAGATTGTGATGTATTGTGCCTAGTTGTTGAGTTAAAGCAGATGCTTTCAAGCAGCGAACAATGGTTTGTCGAACAATTTAGTAATACTCACGCTGTTAAACAATTTGTAGTTGTAGATATAACCGATAATAGTCAATCAAACCAACCAATTCAATCTAACACGGCTGGAGTGGAAGAATGGATTAAAAGTCATAACTTTGAGCCATCTATTGAGGTAATTCCCTTATTCTTGTATCCTTTTTACCAAAATGCTCAAGCTATAACAACTGATGCTAGTTTACAGAATAAACTCGAACAGTTCTGCAAATCTTTAGAAGCTTTAGTTAAACGCAGACCTGAAGATATACTGATTAAGCGTATCACTACACAAGTACTATTTCAGTTACTACAAATTGAACGAATTTTTGATAGAGAGGCAGAGTTATTGAAACAGGAAATAAAACAAGCCGAAGGAAAATTATCTAGTTTGAAACAGAGTGATTTAACCTATGACTTAAAAGAGCAGGCTGAACAAGCAATCAAGCAAGTTAATGAAGACAAAGAAAAGTTTTTTAAGCAAGTTAAACTAGAATTTAATCAATCAAAAGCAGAATTACTAGATGGATTTAATCGCAAAAGCATTTCTTATAAAATTCAATCTTTTACAGATAGTCTGCAACCATCTGTAATTAGAAAAGGAGGTGCTAAGTATGTTCAACTCTACTCAGGTAATGCCCAAAATTCTGCTGACATTAATATTGACATGATGTATCTTTGTTACTCTAATTTAAGTCAGTGGGCGATCGCAGAGTGGGAGCAAATTTATACATCCTATGGAGAGGGAGGAATAAGTTATTTTTTTCAAAAAACTTATGCCACACTCAATTTAATTCCATCTTTTAAATTCAGAGCTTCATTGTTTCAAGCTAACCGAGATAAAACTTGCTTTCAGAAAAGCCTAAAAGATTTAGTTGCAGGAGTTCGTTGCGAAAGCTACTACAAAAAAGTTTCTGTAGGAAGTTACCTAATTAGACAAGTGAGAAACCAATGGATGGGGATAATGTTTTTGCTCACTTTCGTGACTATGACGGGATTATCTTCTAGTAATAGAAGGGATTTTATGAAGAATATTTTTAAGCCTCTATATGGATTTAAAGATAACCCGGTTTTGCTAACTATTGGGTTAGCAGTTCCTCTTTGTTTCTTGTTTCTTTTACTGTTCTATAATTATTCTCAAGATGGTCAGCAAAAGTTAGAAGATGAAGCGAAAAAACTCAGAAAAGAATTACAAAGTTATTACCAATCTTTCGCAAAAGTAAGTGTGGAAAAGCTGGCGCAAGATTTGATTAGTGCTTTGGAAACCGAAGAAGCTCGGTTAAAAAAAATCATTGATAGCTTTCGAGAGCATCTTATGGCTCATATTAGTGAACTAAAAACAAATCAGAGCTTTTTAAAAAGCGATCTAGAAAATTTAATTGTTCAGCAAAAAAGTTTGGATAAAGCAAAAGCTGATTTACAAAAGCTTAAGCGGATTTAGAACTTTAATTACTAAGCATTTTCTGATAATTATATGATTCAGGCGTACCATTCGTCTGATTTTTTTAAGTAAGCACTTCATAAGTGCATAAGTAAATAGAAGTATCCCGATAAGATTAATGTACAAGTGAATTAGTTAAAAGAGTTGATTGCTATGCCAGACAATTCGCCACAAGTTCTGACTATGCCAAGAGAGTCGCCACAAGTTCTGGAGTTTGGTCAGAACATTGAAGAATCTGCTGATAAATTAAACGAGCTTATAGGGATACTTGACCAAGCCTGCGATCAAATGGAAGAAGCTTGTTCGGAGCTTGAATCTGAAACGGACACTTTAGACGAGTCTGCGGAAAGCTTAAATAATAGTTTAGAAACTTTGACTGAGGCTTTACAAACATCCCTGGATGAATTCAATAGTGTGGAGGGAGAAACGACAGCAGAAATTGATACTTTGCAGCAAGCTATAAACGACCTCCAAGCAAAATTAGATGAAGCGTCCCAGTCTGTAGAAGCAGCGCAGAGTAACTTTGAGTCAGAGGTTAATAATAGCCAGACAGAACTAGAGGGGAGCTTTACTGAGCTAAAAGAGTCTTTTGGTGAATTAGCAGAAGCGATCGCAAATGTTGAGGAGTCTTTAACGCAGGGTAAGGAGACAACCCAGAATACCTTTGATGAATTAACAGAAGC
This sequence comes from Aliterella sp. RAGGC_92, assembly GCA_030826005.1. GTDB lineage: Bacteria > Cyanobacteriota > Cyanobacteriia > Cyanobacteriales > Chroococcidiopsidaceae > Aliterella. The sequence goes on along the minus strand of JAPJOW010000110.1, from coordinate 2,730 downwards.
GATCGCCGAATTGCAACAACAAGTTGAAACTTTTCAGTCTCAAACCGAGACAAGCTTTGAAGAGCTAGATAATGACATTAGCGAAACCCACGCCTCAGATATTGAAACTATTTTTAGCAACTTTAGCGACAATCTAACTGGAGAACACACAGAACAAATTACCTCTAGCTTTGACGATTTTGAGGTCAATTTTAGCGACTCATTTACGAGTTTTGGTAGTGAAGTTGAAGGACATGGAGACGATTTAAAAGTGCGAGTAGCAGAAATTCTCCAATCAACGGGTGAATACGCTGGGGAGACGCTTACAAGCGAGTTGCAGGATGCTTATAGCAATGCAATTGATAATTCTGTAGAAGCACTAATTTCAGAAGTTGGAGAAAACATCGCGCTCATGAGTATGGGTTCGGGTGTAACCACTTCTTTAAGTCCAGTATTACCACAGTTAGTTGCTGCTCAAGTAGCTGTTGAAGCCATCAATAGCGTACTTGATGCGATCGACGTATTTTAAAAGGTGACAAATATGTGCTTGTTTTTTCTAATTCCCCTCACGATTAGTTTAGGAACTGGTTATATATTTAAAAATTCTGCTACCGATCTGGCGGAACTGATGAGTTTAGCTACGGTTTTTAACCTAATTTTGAGTCTAGCTTTAGCACCTTGGCAACTCCAGCTTGTAGTTTTAATGCTGGTTTTAATCAATAGTAAACAAGTTTTGCCGTCAAGAAATTACAGAACTGAGCCTGAAGAAAACAACGATATGAGGATGTTTTAAAAATGCCTACAGAATTGAGTCAAGCGCTATCATCTTTATCTCAAATGGCTACCCAATTTCCCCAAAGACTGAATACTTTAGTTGAGTTAGCAGGGGAAGTTCAAGCGGAAGCCGATACATTAGTCACTAATGTTGAAGATAAACAAAATCAAGTCACACAGATCCTCGAACAAATTCAGACGGCTTTAAGTGAATTGCGAGAAGAAGTTTCTAATCAACAAACTCAACTTGAAGGAGAAGTTACCGAAGTAGAAAGCAGCATCGAATCCTTGACTGGGTTCATGACTGAAGCCCAAGAGCAGTTAGGTAACGAGTTAGAAGTGGCTCAAGGAAAAATGTCAGACCTCAAAGGGCAATTAAGTGAAAGTAGTTCGTCTACCGAAACCGCAGGTCAAGAAACCGAAACAGCCTTAACAGAAGCTCAAGGAAAAATTAAGTCTAGTAAAGATCAATTAGGGTCAGCACTGGATACAACTAATCAAGAAGTAGAAGCTTTGCAAGAGAAGTTGGAGTCAGTTAAAAATGCCATGTCAGAGCAGATGAATCAGTTGACTGATGAAATGGACAAGGCTCAAGAAGATGTTGCCACAAAGATTCAAGATATGGCAGAGGAGTTTACCCGCTTACATGAGGAGTTCGGCACGAATTTAACCGATGTAAGTACAAACGTTGTTAAGGCGGGGACAGATGAATTGCAAGAACAAGCTGAACAACAAATAGAAGGCGAACTTAAAGAGCTAATTGAAGCGGCGGTCAAGCAGGTTACAGACACGATCGCGCAAATGAGCGACAAAATTGCCGATTCTGAGTCTGAGGCATCCAATGCCCGCGAACCGCTAGAACCCTTATTTGATGAACTAGCTGATTTTATCAGTCCGCTCAAAGATGGTATTGAAGGCGTAAAGCAGGCTGCGGACTCGGTTGGGGTTGGTTTCGGTTGATTTTAATTAAATTTATAGAGATGGAGGTAAGCAATGCCTAGTACGCTTGAAACTACTGCTAAAGAAACGGCTGCAAAACTAACAGCATTATTAGATGATGCCGACCAGGCACAATCAGGTTTGACAGAGGTACGAGAACAACTAGCACAAATTTCCCAACAAATCGAGGCTGATTGGTCTAGTTTAAGCGATCGCGCCCAGTCACTCCTAGAGCGGGTTACTACTGCTAGAGAAGAAATTACTACAGAAGCAAATTCAGTTAGTGAAGGGCTAGGTCAACTCAAGAGCGACGTGGAAGCCTTGCAAGATGAGACAAGTCAAGAACAAGAAGCAACAAGTTCAGAGATCGCAGGTTTGGGCGACGAATTAGAAACACGCAGTTCAGAGCTTGAAGGGACGTTGCAGGAAGTCGAAAATTCCCTCACCTCTCTTAAAGAAAAAGTGGAGGCAGTAGAAGGACAGATTGAGGAGGAAATTGCTCAGAAAGAGAGCTACTTGCAAAATGATGTTTCTAGTCAAGTGCAAACCCATCAAACAGATATCGAGCAGCGAAGTTCAGACTTGCAGGCTTACATTAGTGATGAATCTATGCCAGCGATCGCAGACATGGTAGCAGACTTAGCAACTCAGCTTGAGGATAAAGTAGAACAATTAACCCAGAAAAAGCAAGAGTTAGAGGAGTCAACAGAGACATCAGCCCAAGATTCAATCGACCGATATCAGCAAAACCAGGAAACAGTATTTGGCGACTTGATGAATACGGCTAACGAGCTAGAGCAAACAATGACACAGCTAAGTACCTTGGTTGAGGAAGGAGGAACGACCGTTGTTAGTGCCAAAGATACCTTAGTAGATGGAACTAAGACAACGAATATGGGACTAGAAACGGCACTAGGTTTGATTGAAGAAGTAAGAAAGTTACTAGATAGATTTATGTTCGCCTAAAATCCAAGGCTGACCTAGAAGATCAAAACAGGTCTTCTAGGTCAGCCGGGACGTAGTAAAAGCTGAGGTCTT
>JAPJOW010000109.1 GCA_030826005.1 Aliterella sp. RAGGC_92 | reverse complement strand
GTAATATACTTGTAAAATATATTACCTAACAAAAAGTACAGTTTTACATAGACAGTTATTTTTTACTAGCCATTGCGTATATTTCCATAATTCTTTTATAGTTTTCCTGGGCGGTATACTTAGCTTGAAATTCATTTCGGGCTTCTAATCGCATCTGTGCCATCTCCTGGGGATGAGTTAAAGCCCACTCTACCTTAAGGGCTAAGTCTTCCGAGTCACCGGGATGAAAGTGCAGCCCATTGCGGTTAGAGTCCACTAATTCTGCGATCGCGCCTACTTGCGAAGCAATAACTGGAGTTCCTTTTGCAAAAGCCTCAATTGCTACTCGTCCAAAAGTTTCGTACCCAATAGTCGGAAATATCAAAAATGCCGCATTGCCGATTAATTCGTAAACCTCTGGCAAAGATTTTTTTCCCAGCCATTCTACACCTCGATCTAAACTAACGGCTTCAACTACTTGTGGAGCTAAAGGCCCTTCACCAACAATTTTGAGCGGAACTTTTTTGCCCAACTTTTGCCATGCTCTCAATAGCGTACTTATGCCTTTTTCTGGCGATAAGCGCCCCACAAATAAAGCATAACCGCCTCGTCCCTCACCAATTAGGGGATCGGGATGAACGAAATTAGGCTTAACAGCAATTTTGTCTGCCGGGAAACCTGCTTGGATAAACTTTTCGCGGGCAAAATTGCTAAGAGTAATATATTGGTCTACCATCTCAGTCCAGGTAGGTAGTAGGCGGTGAGTTGTCAGCATTGTTGTTAATACTCCACTTGCCGCTCGGCTGCCTCGATAGCAAGAATGCACTACCGCCGGCCAAGGAACAAACTTTCCCAGACAATCTTCGCAAACGCGATCGTCGCGAAAAAAGAAGCCATTGGGACAGAGGAGGCGGTAGTTACGGAGAGTTTGAATAACTGGTACTCCTTCAGCCTTGGCAGCATAGTGTACCGAAGGTGAAATTAACGGGAAAAAATTCTGCACGTGGACTAAATCGTAAACCTGCTTTTGGAGTCGATGTCTCAAAGTATCGTAAGCTTCTACAGACCAGATAGTTTTTACCGCCGTGCGGATTGTACCTAAAGCAGCTACGCGATCGTTGTTTTCTTCATAAGTGTCTACTAAGTGATCCATTTGCTGTAAAAGCCGTTCTTCAGCTTCGCGGGATTCATCTTCTCCACCACGAATTTGATAGCGATTGTGTACGCTCAGGACACGCATTTTCTTTTATCCCCTGCTAATAAACAATTTAAGTAGGCACTTTAACTCGATCTTCATTGAGGATATCGTCATAGAGCTTGAGAATAAATTGACCCTTGGTTTCCCAACCATAAACTTCAACTACCCGCTTTTGCCCTGCTTTCCCCATCCGCATTTGCAGTTCTCGGTCTTGAGCCAAGCGAGTCATAGCTGTAGCTAAGTCATCTACTACTTGCTCTGGTGTATGGGCGGAAATCTTAAAGCCAGTTTCCTCTGTACCTTGAATAGCCGGGCCTCCTAAATCCAAGCAGATTACTGGGCGACCTGCCGCCATTGCTTCTAAGCATACCCAGCCCCCAGATTCGTGCAAGCTAGGGTGGACTAGCGCCAAACACTCTCCCAACCTTTGCAAGGTGCGATCGCGAGGCAGTTTACTCCAAAACTTAACTTGCTCGGCGATCCCTAATTGTGTTGCCAACTCCTGAAGTGGCTTTGCTTCTGGGCCATCACCAATAATCCAGTATTCCGCATCGGGGATATTAGCTTTTGCAAAAGCCTTTAGCCCTAGGTGAAAACCTTTCCAGTGTAAAAGCCTGCCTATAGAGATAAAACGCGGCTTTTGACTAACTAGAGGTAATTGCATGAGTGAATGAAAATCAACTTCCGGTAGACTTGCCACTTCACAAAGTTCTACTCGTTTGCAACCCAAGGCGGATAGCCGCGTAGCTGTCTCTTTTGTAGCCGCTAAAGCTACTGCACTCCGCCGAGCGGTAAAGCGTACAAAGGGATCGTTTTCCCCTACCCACCTAGCGATATCTCGCAGAGTTTCATAAGACTTGCCACGCCAGCTAAAATCTTGCCAAAAAGCTTTTGGCCCAGATTCGCCACCCCCCACAGGTCCCCAAATAAAAGGTGCGGGCAAAAGTGCAAGGAAGCTAGGACCCCAATACTTGACATAAGTCACGTGATGGCTGAGATCGAAGCCAACTTCGTTTTGAAGTTGGCGAGCTAAATTGTAAGCTCCCACTTGCCATAAGTAGTAGTGGAACTGTACCCCCCTTTGCTCTCGCTTCCACCATTGCACCCACTGGGGCAGGTCATAGTAACTAAAGTGGAGATTGGGAATCGGATTGATAGCTAATTCCGCTTCAATAAATGGGCGATTATCATTCCGGGTGATTGCCCATACCTGATGCTGCTTGACTAATTCCCGAATCGTGTGCCATCCTATCCCTGGATCTGAGCCATTACCTGGTCTGCAAGCATAAGCTGATACCAGCACCTTTAAAGGCTTCGTCTCCTCATGAGTTTGAACAACTTGCATCTAAATCGCCTCCAGGAATTATTAGGTATGATTTTTCTTCTAACCGAACTAGGATATCTCTGCTTTTTGGCAGATTAATTTTTCATATTCTGTAGCTATGGCTCTAGCCGTAGCTTCCCATGTAAAGAGTTTTGCTCTATTCAATCCTTTTGTTTGCAACGATTGACGGTAGTGAGCGTCTTGATAGAGATGCCATACCGCTTCTACGATCGCGCGTACATCTGTGGGCTGGACTAAAATCCCCGCATCTCCTACAACTTCTGGTAGAGAGGTGACATTTGCCGTGACGACCGGCGTACCGCAAGCCATTGCTTCTATGATGGTCATACCAAAACCTTCGTAATGGGAGGGTGAGACTAGCACGTCCGCAGAGTTGTATATCAAAACGAGAGTTTGTTTATTTGGTTTACCTAAATAAGTTACAGAGGTTTCTAACGCTTGAGTTTGAATAAATGTTTTTTGTTCGCTAGTAAAATCTGCGCCTACTTTCCATAAATGAACGGATAACCCTTGAGTTTTTAAAGCTGCGAGGACTTTTAAAACTGTAGCGACATTTTTGCGTGGATGATTAGAGCCGACGTGAAGCAAGCACATTGTCTCGGCGGCAATCCGATGCTGGGAGCGAAAAGAGGCAATTTCATCGGCGGGCAGGGGATGAAACAGCGCCTCCACCGCATCGGGAACAACGGCTATGCGTTCTTTTGGGATATCCAATTGTTGGACGATATCTTTAGCTGTGTGCGTAGAAACAGCAACGATGCGATCGGCTTTTTTTAAACCGCTTACCGCATATTTCCAAACTGCCATACTAATAGCGGGAATGCGCGCTTGGTTGTCAACATTCTCTGGATTAACAAAATTAATTAAATCGTGGCAAGTTACGGTTACAGGTTGGTTAGTCTTTTTCAACCAGTAAACTAAGTGACCGTCGCTATGATCGATGACATGATATAAGTCTACTTTTTCTTGCCTAACCGTAAGCGGATAATGCCAATAACGTTCGTAGTATTTCCGCAAACCAGTTGACCAAGAACTATTTTTTTGCTCTAGGCGATCGCTTTTTGGTGCGAGTTCCACAATTTCCCAGTCTGGCCTTGCCACCTTTAGTCCCTCAACTAGACCATCAGCATAGACATCCATACTGATAGAAGCTCCTAAGGCCCTCCGTAAAATTCCGACGCGCATTATTGTTCCTCAGAATTACTTTTTTGGTTTATAGCTTTGTGCCATAAATCGAGCGACTTTTCGGCAATACGTTCGTGAGTATAGTGGTCTTTAGCTCTATTTAAACTGTCTTGTTCTAATTGCTGCCGCCAAGCGCGATCGCAAATCATCCGCTCTAAAATAGCAGCTAATTGGTTAGCATCGCCTTCGGCAAATACTAAGTCCGAGCGCCCAATTACATTAGGAATCTCGCCGCAACTAGAGCCGATCGCAGGTATGCCCATCGCCATTGCTTCAATTAGTACGTGACCAAATTGTTCTTTCCAATCGGCAGTACTGCGTGAAGGTAATACTAATACGTCAAACTTGCTCATTTCTGCCGGAACTTCGTCATGGCGCACGCCTCCTCGCCAAACAATTAAGTCTGCTACGTTTTGCCTTTGCGCTTCTTGACGCAGCGTTTCTTCCTCTGCTCCCGATCCGCATAAAATAACTTGACACTCTAAATTGCGATCGCGCAGTTGTTTGACCGCTTCAATTAATAAGTCAATACCTTTTTGGTGGGCTAGTCTGCCGACAAATCCCACCACTAAGCGCGGATTGTCTTTTGGTTGGCGCAGCCGAGGATTAAATAAGTCGGCATCTACCCCCATTTGCGGCATCACTTCAATTAGCCCTTGATATCCCCACTTGCGTAGTAGTTCTTTACCTTCAGTGTTGCCAGCAATAATTAGCTGGGCAGTATTTAAAACAAACTTACGTAACCCTTGGCGAAACTTTGACAAGTCCCGCTCCATATTTTCCCAGCAAAACAGTACTAAAGGCTTGCGGGTAAATTTAGCCCATAGAGCGATTTCAAAAGCAGAAAGGGAAAATACTTCTTGCTCGACTTGAATTACATCGGGGTTAAAATCAGCGATCGCGCGTTGAATTACCAATGGTGGATAAAAGTACGCGCCAACTTTCCCCTCAAACCATACTTTTGCTGGATACAACCGGATGCGGGGATAGGGTTTTTCGACTTCAAATCGCTTACCCCAGGCTAAAGCTTGCCAGTTTTCCGGCACTAATAGCCCAACTTCAGCAAAACCCGTTGCTGCGATCGCATCTAATTTACCTTGATTTACGCCGACTACATAAGTATGGCTGACAAAAAGCACGCGCAAGCAGGACTTTGGGGCGCTACTTGTTTGACTTGGATTGCTGCGGACATCAATGCTGTTCATATCGGTTTCCTTTTGCTTGTTCAATACCTTGTAGTATTGCCATTGCAGTTTGCTCCCAAGAGAACAATCTCGTTACTCGTTCTCGACCAGCTAAACCCATTGCAAAGGTCTTTTGCGGGTCTTGCATGGCTTGTAGCGTAGCTTGTGCTAATTCATCTATGCGATCGAGGGGTACTAGCCAACCTGTAACGTCTTTGTCTACGACTTCCGGTACAGAACCAACATCGTAGGAGATAACGGGTAGTCCCGCCGCTTGTGCTTCGGCGATCGCTCTCCCAAAGGATTCCGCGCGCGATGGCAAAATGGCTAAATCTGCCTCTGTTAATTCTTTAGCTAAAGCTTGGGAGTCCAAACGTCCTAATAAAGTAACTTTGTCTTCAATTTGGCGATCGCGAATTGCTTGTTTGACTGATTCTTCGTTACCCCACCCGGCAATTTTAAGCGTCCAGCGATCGTGTCCTTGGGCTGCAAGAGAGCCTAAAGCTGCAATTACATCAAAAACTCCTTTGAGAGGTGCTAAAGAGCCATAAAAAATTAGCTGAAATATTTCTCCCTTAAACGAGCGATCGACTTGACTAAATATATTATCTATACCGCGATGAATCGTTTTTATTTTTTCTGGGGCGACTTTAAATAAAGTTGTTAATTCCGTGCGCGTGAAGTTTGACGATACAAATACTACATCTGCCAATTTTAAAGGTCGCCAACGAAACCAATTATCTGTTGCGGCTTTAACTAAAGGTAGCGTCGTCTTTCTTTTGACCCAAGTTTCGTAAGAAGGAGAGGAAGCGATCGTGCCGAAGACAATTTTTTTTGATTTTAATAGCTTGGGCAGAAAAGCCGCCTCATAATCCCAACTGAGTACGGCATCTATATTTTTTTCGGCAATGAGTTGTTCTACACTTTTAGCGATGCCAATCCCGTTGAATAAATAATGTAGCTTGTTAGGTAAAACTGGCATGACTTGGGTAGAACTAGCCTTTACTTCTAGCGTCGGTTCTTTTGATATAGGTAGTAAAAGGACATCGACACCTAGTTTTTGGAGATGATGAGCAATTTGCAGGCAGCTTAACGTCCCGCCCCCTGGACTGCGGAGGGAATGTTGATGGGTGATAACGATGCACTTACTCATTAACTTGCAATCTCTCTAGCCATCCAACTTACAGCTAATTTTGCTACCAAGTCCCGTTTTAGTAAAGGCATAGTCCATAATATTCCATTACTCCGGGCTAATTATTACACTATGTCGTTTAATTAATAAGTCTTGTAGTATACATTATTCATTTTTTAACCAAATTATTTGTATAAAATAATTCCATCTTACGACTTAGTTGGACGAAGCTTTTTTAAGTAGTGATAGCAAGCTCTACTATAAATCTCTAGTTTTTCTAAGGGAGAAGCACTAGATAAGTAGTTTTTAACTGTAGTTTGGTATTTGGGATCGATACCTCCATTTGCCCAATAAAAACCAATGCCCATTCCTAGCATTTTGTTTGCCAGCTTTGCCAAAAAGGGAAACTTAGTTTTTAGCCAAGAACCTGTCAAAATAAAAGATTTAGCTGCTACCCACTGCTTGTCATTTCTAAGCGTATAGGCATTATTATCGTGTATTCTGTGGAGAGCCAACACTTTACCTAAAAAAAATCCTCGATCGAGGGCGACGGCGGCGTATTTGAGATAGCGATCGGCGGAAGTTCCATCGGACTCAAACATCGGTAAAATTTGCTGAAGGAGCGATCGCTTAAAGCAAAGTGCAGAGGTTGCAGGTAGCGGTGGAGGTAGTTTTCCGGCTTTGAGCAATTCTCTAAAATCGCATTCTTGGGACGTTCGCTGAGTGCTAGTTTTAGGTAAAGCCTGAGTATTTTCATCTACCCACTTTTGATTGTGAAAACACCAACCAATATTTTTACCCTCAGCAAATGCAGTTACAACTTCCGTAATTTTTTCGGGTACGAAGACATCATCAGCATCTAAAAAGCAAATAATTTCGCCTTTACTTGCTGCAAATCCTACATTAAATGTCGAGGCTTGACCGCCATTTTCTTTGAATACAGGGATAATTTTATCGCCGTACTCGGCAATAATCTGTAGCGATTTATCCGTAGAACCATCGTCTACTACAATAATCTCGATTTGAGGATAAGTTTGGTTTAAAGTGCTATCTATAGCTTGACGAATAAAGCGATCGTAGTTGTAGTTATTGATTAAAATACTAACTAGAGGCTGATACTCAAGACTATTCAATTCATTAGTAAGTGTCATCCTAACCTTATATAATAGATAGCTCAGATGGTAGCTAAAGTTATTTAATTAATTGATTTTCAACCTCTTTTAGGTTCGCCTCCAAACTGCAATCGCACTCTTTCCCAAGTAGTTGTATATCTTACAAACAGCATAACCAGCGTAAATTGTAGCTTTTGTTTGTTCCCACGCAACTTACTATTTGACCAGATCCGAAAGAAGCTGCGAAAAGGTGGTTTAAAAGCCATCAACAAATCTTTGAAAATTTCTGCGGAGGACTGACTGTTTTTCTTCAATAAATCGTAGCGTCCTCCAACTATCCGGGTGACTCTTTTATATAGTTCGTTAAAGGAATCTCTAGCTGGATGAGCTATAAAAACATCGTCAGCATAAATTTGTTTATAACCAGCCGCAAAAACGCGCTGACCCCATTGCCTGTCTCCACAAGACTTTAGGGTATCATCAAACAATCCTACGCGATCGATGACGCTTTTAAATGTAAACAAATTTGCTGTTACGCCATAGTTTTGTTTTTCTAGAGATTTCTGTTGAGGAAAACTCATTTCAATACTTTCATAAAGTTCTACAGGAGTTGGGTTTTCTGCGTCTTTAAAGAACAGGTCTATTCTACCTGCAACTAATCCGCAATTAGGTACGCTTTGGATGCTTTTGACTCCTTTTTCAATCCAATCTAAAGCGGGAATGCAATCAGAATCAGTAAAAGCAATAATCTCTCCTTTAGCTATAGAGATTCCTTTATTTCTGGCTGCATAAGAACCCGGACGGCTTTCATAAGTAATAGATGCTTGGCTAAACTGAGAAACTACTTCTTTAATATTTTCTTGCGAACCATTATCAACAATAATTATCTCGTAAAGGTTTTGAGGGTAGGTTTGATTTTGCAGACTTTTTAAACAAATTTCCAGGCGTTTTGAATCGTTATAAACTGGAACGATCGCCGATACAAATGGCTGAGAAATATTATCCATAATATGATTTAACTCCATTGTTATATTTGATAAAAATAGAACGTCTTATATTTGTTATCTTCTAGAACCTCCAAATCCTATTTGTAGGCGTTTCTTCTCAAAGAACTTTATATAATAATGAACTAAGCGTAAAGCAAATATTTGCAGCTTTTGAGTAGGGTTTTTTAGTCTTCCATCAGCCCAAATTTTTTGAAAGTAGTATCTTAACGGCGGCTTTAAACCAGACCAATCAGTAACCGCTTGTTTTAAAGAATAGCTATTGTTTTGTAATAACTTATTAGAGTCATATCCTCCCCCGCTTAACCGCGCAACTTTTTTATATACTTGAGCAAAAGAGTATCTTGCAGGATGAGCTACACAGGCATCCTCGGCATAAACTACTAAATAACCATGAGAAAAAACTCTTTTTCCCCATTCTAAATCACCACCAGATTTTAACTCCGAATTAAAAAGTCCTACTTTTTCAATAACGCTTTTCAGCGTAAATATATTAGCTGTAGCGCCATACTTATCTTCTTCAACATTTCTTTTTTGCTGAAGGAAGGTAATGCTATCATAAATTTCTACTATTGTAGGATGGGTAGGGTTTTTAAAAAATATTTCTATTCTACCAGCAACTAATCCGCACTGAGGTACGGACAATAGATGTTTTACACCTGTTTCTAACCAATTAGTTGTAGGAATACAATCTGAGTCAGTAAATGCGATCGCTTCACCTTGAGCAAGAGAAATTCCTTTATTACGAGCAGCATAAGAGCCAGGCTTATCTTCATAAGCAAAAGATACTTGACCAAAGCGATCTAGTAAATCTGCAATATTTTCCTTTGAACCATTATCAACAACAATCACTTCATAGAGATTTTTGGGATAAGTTTGTTTTTCAAGAGCTTCTAGACAAAGTTCTAATCGTTTAAAATCGTTAAATACTGGAATTACTACAGAAATAAACGGCTGAGGTAAGGAGTGCATAGCTTTAATTAAAATTTGCGCTTGTAAAGGGTTAAACTTCAAAAAAACTTTAACTATCGGACTACCAACCCTCCCAATTATTTTTGCTTAACTTAGTTAATAATTTTAGAGCGTATAATTTTTGTAATTTATGACGAATAACGAGTAATAAAAACATCATACAATAAGTTTTTGATATCGCGCGATGTACTAACTAGGGCATATTTTGGAGAACCATTATGTGCCATAGCTATAGAAGAACGAATCCAATTTAAAAAATTATACTTTTTCAAGTATTGTCGGGCAAAAATAGCATGAGTTTCTGCATAAATCTGTTTGATAGGAACTATGTCAAAACGTCCTCTAGTTAAAGGGTAAAGCTTATTTATACGCATGAACCGATATTTCTCTTTGAGCTTGAGATTTTTAGTATCAGTTAACTGCTCTTGACTATGTTCTCGTTTAATAACTGTTGGTTGTTCTGTACATATTAAATTGTAGCCAGCAAGTAAACAGCGCAGGCATAACTCGTTATCTTCACCTATTCTCATATTTTCATCAAATAAACCTACTTCAGTGAAGGCTTGCTTAGGGATTACGACAGATGATAAAGTGATAATAAAACCTGCAACAAACAAATGATGAATAATTGAAGTATACTTTTTAAAGTTAGGTTTTTGTGCTTTAGTTTGTTGGCAATCGTTAGCGGTATTCCAAATTATTAAGTTACTACTAACGCTTAAAGATTTATCTTTACCTTTTAGAGCTACTATCTGAGTTTCTAAATGGTTTGGTTTCCAAAGGTCGTCTGAATCAAGAAAGGCGATGTATTGACCTTGAGATTGTAATATTGCTTGGTTACGCGCCGCCGACGGTCCGGCATTTTGTTTGAGGTGAATTAGGCGAACAAATGGATATTTCTGCGTGATAACTTCTGAAGTTCCATCTTGCGAGTTGTCATCAATAATAATAATTTCGACCGAACCATCAAACTCTTGAGAAGTTACACTGGCTAAAGCCTCCTGTAACATCAAACACCGATTATAAGTAGGAATAATCACTGTTACTTCAGGTTTTATTTGATTTATATCTTGCGGTGAAATTAGTAGCATAAGCGATGAATACTAGACTATATATTGCTGAATCAGGTGCAGAATGCGATCGCGGTTATATTTTTGAATTACTACAGCCCGTGCCGCTAATCCTAGCTGTTCGCACAAAACAGAATTTTTAAGTAATTCCAGACACGCTTGAGCAAATAGTTTTGGTTCGTCACGTAACAAAAGCTCTTTTCCATCATTCATGTCAATTCCTTCTGAGCCAACTTTAGTAGAAACAATAGGTTTCCCATAAGCTGCCGCTTCTAAAATCTTGATCCGCGTTCCACTACCAGATAAAATTGGGCAGCAAACTACGCGAGAGCGCTGATAAAGGCAATCGAGGTTTTGAACAAAACCAGTAAACTCTACGCCTGGAACACCATCCTTATAATTGCGTATTTTATCGGGATTGCCACCAGCAATAATCAATCGTGCTTCCGGCATAACTTGATAAATCTTGGGCCAAACTTGCTCAATTAGAAATTCTACTGCATTTACATTGGGCGCATAAGTATAAGAACCGAGAAAAAGGAGGGTAGGGGCGGGAACGACAGGCTGCAAATCAGGAATATCAACGGCATTGGGGATGCAAACGATACCGGGAAGCCGCCATCTTTTCGTAAGATAGTGTCGATCTTTTTCTGAACAAACAAATGTATGTTTTGCCAAGCGGATAGCACGACACTCGCCCCACCATAGTGCTGGTATTTGTAGATAACATAAAAGTCTATCTCTCTTTTTAGGCGGCTGGCTCAGGTGGCGAGTAAAGGCTATATGTTCTACATCATCTAGATCGAAATAAATTGGTGGTAAAGTTTTGCGGGTAAGCAAACACGGACATATAGATTTCAACCTATGGACAAAAACTGCGTCTGGATTTCGACTTAAACATTCATCAAGAGCTTGAACTTGGTGTACTCCACTCGTACCACCATACTTTGGTTGTTTAAACAAACTAAATAAGCTAGGTATATAACGCTGCAAGTAAGATAATTTAACTTGTTGCTTGAATATCGGACACAGGAAAAGAGTAATTTTGGCGTTCCAGAATTGCGAAAGGGAATTTTCTAATTCAGCAATAGCTGCCGGAGAAATATCTGTTTCTGGGGACACATAAAACAACATATCTAGTTGAGCAATCTGTTTAATTGCATCAATAAACATCCTCATGCGTTTGTAAACGCCATGAACTTTTAGATGTAAATCACTAGGGAAATCACTTGAAACAAATAAAACTCGCATACTGTTGGCATAAAGCTAATAAAAAGTGAAATAAACGAGCGATCGCTAATATTTACCTGCACTAATTGCAGCTTTAGCCTAGCTAACTTGACCTAATTCATACTGCATCTGATGGTACTTCCATAGCTTGCCACGTTGTTCTAATAACTCTTGATATTTACCTTGTTCTACAATCTCTCCTTGGTCTAGCACTACTACTTTATCGGCGCGAATAATAGTTGATAGTCTGTGGGCGATCGCAATTACCGTTCGACCTACAGTTAATTTCTCTAAAGACTCTTGAATCAATCTTTCAGATACCGAATCTAAAGCGCTTGTAGCTTCATCTAAGATGAGAATTTCTGGATTGCGTAATAAAGCGCGAGCAATAGCAATACGCTGGCGCTGACCCCCAGATAGCCGTACTCCTCGATCTCCCAACTGAGTTTCAAATCCATCAGGCATATCTAAAATAAATTCTAGAGCATTAGCTAATCGAGCAGCTTCTATAATTTCTGTCTCTGTCGCATTCTCTGAGCCATAGGCTATATTGTTTTTGACAGAAGTATTGAATATAAATGTATCTTGACTAACAATAGCTAACTTTTTTCGCAGTGAATTTATATTCAAGTTTTGAATATTGACTCCATCAATAAGAATGTTGCCTTTTACTGGATCGTAGAATCTGGGAATTAAATCTACTAAAGTTGTTTTACCCGCTCCAGAAGCTCCAACTAAAGCTGTCATTTCTCCTTGATTGATGGTTAATGTAATATTTTTTAATACTAAGTTTTCCGCATCATATCCAAAATTTACATCAACAAAATCAATTGTTTTCTTTAAACTATCAAATTCAATCAGTCCATTCTTTAAATAGGTTTTATCCTCAGTTTTCAGTAGAGCCTTAACATTATCTAAAGAACCTTGAAAGCCGTTGAGTCTCGACCACGCTCCATTTAGTTGCGATACCAAAGGTCCTAAACGTAGCAAAACAAATAAAAACGTTAGCAAAGAAGCTATTTGCAGCCTGCCATCTTCTCCAGAAATTGTTACGGCTAATACAACAATCAGTAACAAAATTGTAGCGGACACGCCTTCAGTTAGAGGTTGAACTAGAGAACCTGCCGCCGCCGCTTTTTCATTGGCAATCTCTACTTGTTCGCAAGCTTTGTAAAATCTCCGCTTCTCAAAATCTTGAGTCGCAAATGCTTGAACTGTACGGATACTGTTGATAAATTCCATTGTTACGGAACTAAAATTACCACCAGCTTTTGATATTTCAAAGCTAACCTCCCGTACCCATTTCACTAAATTAGAAAGACTTGCTGCTAATAGACTAAACAATACAATAGATATTAAAGTTAATTGCCAAGAGAGCCAAAACATTGCTGTTACATATACTATTAATGTAAATCCTTTAGCAATGAAAGCCGCCGTTACGTTGCAAGCTGTTTTGATTTGGCTAACTTCGGTATTAATACTATGAAACAGTTCTCCAGAGCGTTTTTTAGCAAAGTAGCTCAAGCTCAAGTTTTGAAACTGCCTAAATAAACTTTTACGCAAAGAATCGCCTAAATGAAGCTCAGATAGCTTGATATATAAGTTTCCTAGATAAACAAAACTAGAACGTAACCAAACTGTCAAAAATACTAAAGCACCTATTCGGTAAAGCCGACTAACAAAAGATGCTTCTGTTCCTAAAAATATAACATCAAACCAATTAATTCCTGTCTGTAGAGGTGGGGTATCTGGATTGGTAAAACTTCTCAAAAAGACTGAAATTAAGCCAATTGTAAGTCCTTCAAAAATTGCTGACAGTAAGGAAAATACTATAGCTAATACTGCAATTCGAGGAAAGTTTTTGAACTCTCGCAAAATTAAATAGTTATCTCGCCAAAAACTCGTAGCCTTCATGAGTTTATAGAGCGGAACGGGGAGTTTGAGACGCATTCGTGTTTCCCAGCGACAGTTTGAGTTAGTCAAAGATAGTTGTGAAGATGCTTTGAACCAAGTGGTAGATGTTTTTTAATTGCAATTTATCTTGACGATCTAGCTTTGAGTTGGCGATGAAGTGCAATTCATCTCGATTGACCAAAGCTTGCTTTAAACTATGGAGACTAGCCCCCATAAGCAAACATATATAATGATGGCGATCGCTATAGTCACATAACACTCATTAATGCTACCAAATGGGGTACGAGAGCTTTTAACCAAACAGCCTATCTTAGCTGGTTTAAAATGTCTAGTATCTTGGGTCAAGTAAAATTGTGCAGCCAGAACATCCATATTTTATTTTTGTCACTAAAAAATTTCTAGCGCTTCCCGGTCGTCGTCAAGTTCAATTAATACCATCTATATTATTTTAAATATAAAAAATGTATCTAAAGATATTTTTTTATTTGGCAAATAGTGCTTAAG
>JAPJOW010000108.1 GCA_030826005.1 Aliterella sp. RAGGC_92 | reverse complement strand
CCGTAGCCATAGAACCAGAAAACCCAGATTTTCATTATGCTCTAGCTTATAGCTTAGGGAAATTAGGCGAAAATGATGGCGCAGCCCAAGCTTATCAGCGCACTATAGAGTTAGACGCAAATAACTCCAATGCCTACTTAGGTTTTGGAGTAATTATGTTACGCCAAGGAAATTATAATAGCGCGATCGCCGCTTACGAAAAAGCACTCGCTCTCGATCCTGATAATGCTAGTGCTTACGGGTTTTTGGGAGAAATATTACTTAGACAAGGGCGCTCAATGGAAGCGATTTCTGTTTTACAGAAGTCTGCACAAATAGACGCTAATAACAGCAATGTACTGTTATCTTTAGCAGATGCCTGGGGGAAACAGGGCAATAATACAGCTAAATTATTGACTTTGCAGCAAGTAGCTAAATTAGAGCCGAGCAATGCTAAAGTTCATCTTACAATTGGCAATCTTTTAGCAGAACAAAATGATGCCAACGGTGCTTTACTAGCTTACGAGAGAGCTTTAGCGGTACAGCCAAACTTAGTTACAGCCCAAGAAGCAATTGGGAATATTTTACTAGCTAGAGGAGAATTAAAGCCTGCAATTAGAGCCTATAAACGGCTGGTTATCCTATCACCTCAAAACGGGACTGCTTACTACAACTTAGGCGTAGCTTTACAGCAACAGCAACAAAATCAAGAAGCGATCGCAGCTTTTAGCCGCGCCCGCGCGCTTTACCAGCAAACAGGACAACTAGAAGGGTTAAAAAGGGTTGACGCTGCCTTAAAGCAATTGCAACTGTAAAGGCGTTGAGTTATTCAATTAAAGCTAGGTTTCTCTAACGTAGAGTAACAAATTCTTCGGCTACCGTTGGGTGAATACCAAGCGTAGTATCAAAGTCTTTTTTAGTAGCACCCATATTAATAGCGATCGCTATACCTTGAATCACTTCTGCCGCGTGTTCTCCTACCATGTGAGCGCCCAGCACTTTTCCTGAATTGTCATCAACTATCAACTTCAATAGAGCCTTCTCCTCTCGTTCGGTCAGACTATGAAAAAGCAGTCGAAACTTACAGAGAAAACAGCAGATGGTACGTTATCGTAGCTTACAGCGCGAGGCTTATTACCAAACTGAGTATCTGCAAAAGCTCTGTCTTAGGCGATCGCAACTGGAGTTAAATTAAGTCAATCTGTGCAATCTCCTACAGCAAAAATATTGGCTTGCATAGTACAGCTATATTCATCTACAGCGATCGCGTTTAGGGTACTATATCCCAGTCCGTCAAGTTTTCCAGTGGTAATGCAAACCTCTATGTTTCCTAGACCGAGTTGACTTAAATTAGGCGCTCGACCTGTAGTGCCATCAGGTAACTCAACCACTGGTAAGCGAACATTACTTAGAGATGGCAATCCCAATTCTCTATTGCAATTTGATTTCGATTACAAGTAGAGTTACAGCGAAGCTCTTTCAGAGCCGCTTCGCTAACGCAAATACGCCATCGCTAAAGGCTTCAAAACAGTTCAAACTCATCAAGGGAACTTGTTTTGTACTCTCCAATTGCGAGATTTTAGTCTCCTGAAGTAGTTTAAATCAGTTTACTCTAGGCTTTTGGTTGCAGAGGCGCTAAATTTTCACCAAATCGATCTGTGCCATAGCGAAACTGAGAAAAGTCGCCCATTTGTTTACCAGATGCCATAAGTTGTCTGCCATAAGCTAGTTGACTTGGTTGCCAAGCTGACAGAGCTTTAATAACATCGCGATCGTATTTAACTAGCGCCTCTGCTAGAAAAATTGCATTTGCTGCTGCTTTTGCGGTACTTGCGGCTGTATGGGGACGAGGAATAAAAGCAGCATCGCCAACTAGCGCTACCCTTCCAGAGGTCATTTGCGGTACTCCTAAGTCTAGAATCGCTTGCACAAAAGGCTCAGGAGTAGCAGCAACAAGTTTTTGAAATGGGGGAGCAAGTACGGTGTCAGCGTATAAACGCATCTCTTGTTCTACAGAGGGTGCGATCGCACCTGGTGGAATAGAATAATCTCGACGTTTGCCATTTTTATCAGTCAAAATGCGAGGTAATTCTGTAGTTTCATCGTAATTGACATACCAAACCCAATTAAAACGGCGTTCTCCTGGTATCAATGATTCGCGATCGCCTGGAATGACATATTGCAAAATATGCGAGTTGGGAAACTGATAAAATACAAATCGTTCTGTAAACAGCGCCGCCGCTTCTGAATCTAGTTCGTTTTCGTTAACTAATCCCCGGTAGGCAACGTATCCAGCGTAGCGATAATGAGCATCAGGTAAAAATTGTTGCCGTACTGTCGAATTTGGGCCGTCTGCACCAATTAATAAGTCTGCTGTATCTTGAGTTCCGTCTGTAAAAATTGCTGTAACTTGTTCTTCGTTTTGCTCAATGTTAACTAAACGTTTCCCGTAATGATAGCGCTCTGAGGGAAAATGCCGATGCATAGAACTGTAAAGCAGATTCCAAGAAGTTAACATTTGACGCATGGGCATTGGCTCGTCAACACTGCCATCAGAGTTTAAATAATAACGTTCGTGCGCTGCTACACCCAGCGATTGAGTAGAGATACCCGCACGTTGGAATGCTTCAACCACATCGCTTTGGAGGACAACACCACCACCGCGACTATCAAGAGTGCGATCGGAGCGTTCGTAAATATCCACATCCCAACCAATAGAACGCAACATGATTCCCGTAAATAAACCGCCGAGCGAACCGCCAATCACAATTGCTCGATTACCTGTAGGTTTTATAGTCATTGGGCTTCCTGTTATGCAACTTCTAGTTCATTTACCGCCGTTTGCAAAGCTGCTAAAAAAACCTCAACGCTTTGCGCTCCAACAATTGTTTCATGACCGATTTTAATTGAAGGTACGCCGCGTATATTCCGGCTTGCGGCTTGTTCTTCTAAAGCTTTTACTTCTTCAACGCCTTCATTAGAATTTAAAAACGCTCTAATGTCGCTTTTTAACCCAACTTCTTCAGCAAGTTTGGCTAAGGTTTTAATATCAGTAATATCTTGACCTTCGGTAAAGTAAGCGTTTAAAATTCGCTCAACCATTTCTGTAGCTTTGCCTTCCTGTTCTGCAAGCCAACTGAGGCGATGCGCCTTTAGAGTATTGGGCGTAACCGCCATTAAGTCGTAGCGAAATTTGATGTCATCGTTAATAGCCGCTTGCATCGTTTGAGCATCAAGGGTTTGGGAATATTCCCAACTCCCAAACTTATGAGAACGATAGGTTTTACGATCTATACCTGCTTCTGGCATTGTTGGGTTTAATTCTAACGGATACCAAAGGCGTTTAATTTTGACGGGAGTTTTTAGTTGCTCAATTGCTCGATTGAGTCTTTTATCTACCACCAAACACCAAGGACAGATAAAGTCTGAAGTGATTTCAATTGTTATCATGGGTTATTCTCCGTTAATTCCTGACTTTTTAACAATAACTCCATTCATAAAGAATAATAATCTAGCAAATATGCTAAATAATTTTGCATTTTATGCAACGATACAAAGCGATGGATCAATTTGCAGCGATGCGGGCTTTTGTCAAAGTAGTAGAAACGGATGGATTTTCTGAAGCTGCTAGACAAATGCAAATGGCAGTATCTTCGGTGACTCGCCAGGTAAATGCTTTAGAAGAAATTCTCAATACTCAATTACTCAATCGCTCAACTCGTAGCGTTACTCTTACAGCGCAAGGGCGTAAATATTACGATCGCGCTGTTCGCATTTTGCAAGACTTAGAGGAAGCAAACCAAAGTGTAATCGAGCAAGATATTCCGCGCGGGTTATTAAAAGTTAGCGTACCTGTTGCTTTTGGAAGACTGCACATTGCACCGATAATCAGCGATTTTTTTGTTCAGTATCCCGAAGTAAAGCTTGATTTGAGATTGAGCGATGGATTGTCTAATTTAGTAGAGGAAGATTTAGATGTTGTAATTCGGATTGGAAATCTCGATCGCTCTGGGGGAAGTCTAATTATGCGTAAGATTGGTGCGTATACGCGCCTTGTTTGCGGTAGTACAGCGTATTTTGCTAAACATGGCAAACCCCAACATCCAGACGATTTAGCAAATCATAATTGCCTGTTGTTTACTTACTTCATGGGCTATGATGTCTGGCGATTCAAAAGAGATACTGAATTTTGTGAAATTAAAGTAGGTGGCTCTTTAAGATCGAGTAATTCTGAGGTACTCCGCCAAGTTTGTTTAGATGGTACGGGTTTGATTTTGATGCCAACTTGGTTAATTGGTGAAGATATCCGCAAAGGAAATTTGCAAGCAGTATTAACCGATTGTCAAATTTATCCCCAAACCAGTACAGATATGGGCATTTATGCGCTTTATTTGCCCTCTCGGAAAAATTCGCTGCGGGTAAAAGCATTTATCGATTTTTTAATCAAACGATTTGGTAATCCGCCTTATTGGGAAGAAACCACGCTTTAAAAAAGCTCTAATCAAGCTGTCGCCCAGTAAGTTCGACAAAAATATCTTCTAAGTTAGCTGGGCGTACCATCATTCCAGTTTTGTCAGTTTGGCTATCAAGGTAGGCGTTTGCGTCGGTTAAATCGGGGAAAAACTTATACTCCCAGCGATCGCCTATTTGCTTCATTACTAAACCTTCGCCGTACTGAGCTTTTAGTTGTTGCAGAGTTCCCAAAGAGATGAGTTTACCGCCGTCCATAATCCCAATGCGATCGCACAAATACTCGACTTCATCCATATAGTGCGTTGTGAGTAACATTGTCATTCCCTGCTTATTCAAGTCGAGAATAATCTCCCACAACCGCCGCCTTGTTTGCGGATCTAAGCCTACGGTTGGTTCGTCTAAAAACAATATTTTTGGCTCGTGTAATAGCGCTCTAGCAATCTGTAAGCGGCGTTTCATCCCCCCGGAAAGCGTTTTGACCAAATCTTTGCGCCGCTCGATTAATTCCACATATTCTAGCCAGCGATTGATTGATTGTTGTCTTTGAGGATTGGGAAGGTGATGCAAACGCCCGTGCAACTCCATATTTTCCCACACAGATAAATCAGCGTCTACGCTGGTTTGCTGCAAAACTACACCAATATTTTGCTTTGCTAGTAATGGTTGACGAGTGACATCAACACCCGCTACTTCAATGCGTCCTTGAGTTGGTTTAGTTAAAGTTGTCAGCATCCGAATAGTGGTAGATTTACCCGCGCCATTTGGCCCAAGTAAACCAAACATTTCTCCAGATTGAATTGTAAAAGATAAATCGTTAACTACAGGGATGTTGTTATAGACTTTGTGGACGTTTTGGAGAGCAACCGCCGTCATGAATGTTTAGATAAATTAAGCTTATCTTTACATAAAAACGCTGTTTAAGTCCTATTAGCTTCTAGCTGGGGAAGGAAGTTTGGCTTCGATTTCATAACTACTCGCATCCACCCACTTACTTGCAATCGGCATTCGCCAACCCGTACCAAAAGCGCGATCGGTAATCTTCAATCCTGGGGGTGCTTGGCGGCGTTTAAACTCCGATCGCGCAACTAATGCCAAAATCCGCATAACTGTGGCTTTATCGTGTCCCGCCGCCACAATTTGCGCCGCAGATTGATAGTTATGAATCGACTTCTGTAAAATATCGTCCAAGATATCGTAAGGCGGTAAAGAATCCGCGTCCACTTGTCCGGGTTTAAGTTCGGCGCTGGGTGGCTTGGTTAATATGTGTTTGGGGATAATTTCAGAAGTGCGATTTAGCCAGTTACAAATAGAATAAACGCGAGTTTTGGGAACATCGGCGATCGCCGCTAGTCCGCCATTCATATCACCATACAAAGTACAGTAACCTACAGCCATTTCGGACTTATTACCTGTAGATAGTAGTAAGTAACCGAATTTATTTGCGATCGCCATTAACAAATTACCCCGAATCCGCGATTGAATATTTTCTTCGGCTAATCCAAAAGGTGTATTGGCAAATAAAGGTTCTAAAGTTGTATCGTAACCTCTCATTAAGTCGCCAATTGGTAGAGTTTGGGTAGCTATTCCTAGGTTTTCAGCTAAAAGTAGCGCATCTTTGACAGAATGGTCTGAACTATAAGGAGAAGGCATTAATACGGCTAAAACGTTTTCTTTTCCCAACGCAGAGGTGGCAATTTGAGCGACTAATGCTGAATCAACCCCACCGCTTAAACCAATAACTACTTTAGAAAATCCACACTTACGGCTATAGTCACGAACCCCTAATACCAAGGCTTTCCAGATTTCTTCGTCCTCATTTTCTGGCATAGATGCAAGTTCGCTTGGTTGTAAATCTGGCAACTTTTCGTCAAATTCTACTATTACTAAATCAGTTTCAAAAGCTTTAGCGCGACAAACTGCTTCACCTTTGCGGTTAAAACCTACACTACAACCATCAAAAATTAGATCGTCATTTGCGCCGACTTGGTTAGCGTAAATAATTGGTTTTTGATAGCGGATTGCAGCGTGTCTAAGCATTGCTTCTCTTAAATGGGGTTTTGCGGCGCTATAGGGAGACGCAGACAAATTAACGATTAAGTCTACATTCAAAGCCGCCAAGTCTGCGATGGGATTGGTTGCATAACTGCGCTTTCCCCAAAAATCTTCATCATTCCAGAAGTCTTCGCAGATTGAGACACCAATTTTTATTGAGGAGAAGCTAAAGGAATTAGTTTGCAATCCTGGTTCAAAATAACGGTGTTCGTCAAAGACATCGTAGTTAGGTAAAAGCCGCTTATGAAAAACTTGCTCAACTTTGCCTTGGTGAAGTAAAGCAGCGCTGTTAAATAATGGTTTTCCGCCGGATTGATGGGATTTATCGTTTATTTGCACGCAGCCAACCAATACCGCCATATTTTGCGGCAAATCTCGCGCTAACTGCTCTAAAGTCGCCGCCATCTCGTTGATAAAACTTGTATTCAGCAACAAATCCTTGGGTGGATAGCCACATAAAGATAGTTCTGGCGTTAAAAGTAAAGAGACATTTTGCTGCTGTGCTTGGTGGGCTTCTTGGCGGATTTGATCGGCATTTCCAGCCAAATCGCCGATAGTTGGATTAATTTGGGCGATCGCAATTTTCATAACTTTAAATCTAAATAAACACCAAAGGCTTATCTTTAAACGGTGCAAAAGCATCCGCATCAAACCGATACAATGTAGCTGGACGACCTGCACCCCGTGATACTTTAACTTTGGTATCTGCCAAAAATCCCAATTTTAATAACCGCGCTCGGAAGTTGGAATAATCAGAGAAGTTATCGCCCAACACCGTAGAATAAAGCTGGTACAAATCGCTTAAAGTAAATAATTCGGGTAACACTTCAAAAGCCACCGGACTGTACTCTAGTTTATTTTTCAATCTTCGATGTCCGTAAGCCAAAATCTCTTGATGATCGAAAGCGAGTTGCGGTACTTCTTTTACCGGATACCAAGCAATTCCACTCACGCCATCAGCAATTAATTCGGCTTCTTCAAACCGCACCAAAGCAAAATAACTTACCGATAGATAACGGACTCCATAACAATCCATCGCTTCACGCGGATCGCGGTTTGGGCCGCCAAAAGTGTATAGTTGCTCCAAATACAAATTTTTAGCGCGAATTTTCTCCGCCAAAATCCGATAAGCACCATCTTCTAAAGATTCCCCCTGACGCACCAAAGTACCGGGAAGTCCCCAATAATCTAAAAATGGCTCTTGGTGTCGCATCACCAATAGAACTAATAGCCGATTTTGCGAAGTATCGACAGAAAAAATTACATTGTCAACCCCAACCTTAAAATCAGCTAAAGGTTGTTTGTTTAGTGAATCGGCAAACTTTTTCTGGATAGGTGCTGGCACTTGTACAAATGCTCTTGATGAATATAGGCTTGAATTGGAGGAGTTATCGCGCGATCGTCGCCATAGTCGCGGTACGCTGTAGAAGATACATCTAGCCCAGTAAGATCGGCAATTTCTACACCCAGCGCTAAATCTTGCAATTTGTGTAAGTCCTCATTTTCCAGTGTATAACCTGGTCTGGGGACAACCAAAATTTGAACTTGCTGTAACAATTCCTCGACTTTGTACCAACGGGGTAATTGGCTAACTAAATCTGAACCAATAACCAAGGTAAAATCTACCTGCTCGGAACTCCACAACTTTCTCGCTTTTTCCAAAGTTTCTAGAGTGCGACGGCTGCTAAGTTCGGGATAAAACCCAATATTATGTCGTGGCGATCGCATTTCTTCAATCAGCAATCGCAGCATGGTACTACGATGGGCTAAAGCCGTTTGATGAGACTTTAAGGGATTATCCGCCGCCCAAACTGCTACCCAGTCGTAATGCTCGGAAAGCCAACTTAGAATTTTTTGATGTCCAGAAGTTGGCGGGTCGGCGCTTGTACCAAACAATGCAACTCTCATCTTTTGTTTTCGCTTACTTTTTGAGTTAACTTCTGCAAATCAGGAGAAATATTTACTTTACAACTTACAGGAGCGTTGATATTTCTACATTCTGGGGGCAAACTAGCTACAGAATTACTTGTACGCGATCGCAAATCCGCTAAACTTTCTGGTAATTGTAACCTTTGTCCCTGTTTAACTACCAACTGCAATAATGGCACTCGATCTGGCGGTTTTTTCTCGTCAATCAATCCTAATTCGTCCTGCAATCTCCCATTTTCCAAACTTCGCCAAATTTGCTTGCGTCCTGGATAAGTCACTTTACTTGTAGAGTTTTTCATGACGGGGATACCGTCAATTTCTACTAGCTTATACACTCCATTTACAGGCGCTCCCGTCACTAATTTTGTCCCGATTCCATAACCATCAATGCAAGCACCGTTAGCTTTTAATCTGGCAATTTCGGTTTCATCAATATCGCCACTAGCAATAATCGGGACATTTGGCAAAAGATTTCGCACTATTTTAGATAAATGCTCTATATCCCCTGAATCTATCCTTACTCCAGCTAACTGAATCTCTCCAGCATTAACCCTTTGCGCCAATTTTTCCGCCGCCGCCACAGTATCAAAGGTATCAATTAACAACGTCCCACTAGGGAAATAGCGCTGAAAGGCTGTAAAAGCTTGCTCCTCAGTACCTTCTAACGCCGTTAGTGCCATAACTAAAGCATGAGCCATTGTACCGCTAGGTTTTTGTCCTAATTTCAATGCCGCGAGTACATTAGATGTTGCATCAAATCCGGCTGCTAAAGCCGCCCGTGCCGCCCACAAAGAGCCTTGCGGACTAAAAGCCCTCCGCGTACCAAATTCTAATAAAGTCGCCTCCGCCCCCGCTACATCCCGCAAACGAGCCGCTTTTGTGGCTACTAAAGTTTGGTAATTTAAGGTATTAAGTAAGTAAGTTTCTACTAATTGAGCTTGCCATAATGGAGCTTCTACCCGTAATAATGGTTCGTTGGCAAAAACTGCCGTCCCTTCTGGTACAGCCCAAACATCGCCTGTAAACCGCGCACTAGCAAGTAAAGCCCAAAATTTATCGGGTGCGTGGGCAAAAATTCCCGTTGCTTTTAAGGCTTCTAATCCCGCAGCGCTAAAACAAAACTTTTCTAAGTATTCTAAGGCTTGCGCCAAACCCATAGCAATTAAATAACCGAACCCTTCGGGCAATTTGCGCGCGAATAATTCAAAGCTGGCTTGTTTTGTTTCTACACCTTCGCCTACATAGCTGGCTGCCATTGTAAGCTGGTATAGGTCTGTTAATAAACTGTAATCTTGTCCTTCGGTTAAAGTTAATTCTTGAGTTGGTGCTATTGATTGTAAGTGATTATCTTGCAGACACTCCCAATTAGGGGAAGTAGTCATGGCGCAGCTACCTCGATAGTTTTTTTAATTATAGTACATTTCACCAAAACACCCAAAAATTTTTGGTATTATTCGGTACAAATATAGAAAATAGTCAAATAATTAACTTTTCTTTATGGTAGTTTTTATATAAAGTAATGCGAATATAAGCAAACAAATACTGAGAATGCTTGCAAATGATTGAGAGAGCGAGTGTTTACTCATTTTTGACCTTAAAATGCAACTAACAACATTCCTTGGCAGTTGCTTGGAGGTATGGTTTTATGAATATTTCTCAAAGAGTTATCAGCATTGTGCAATATCTGTTTGAAGGAGTAGGACGAATTTTTAGCCCTACCGATGATGAATATCCTTTGATTGGCGTACAACCTTTTGCGGGTGAGCCTTTTAAGCCCGGCGCTCATTGGCAATAAAAGAAATTGTTTTGAACAGAATACTCAAAAAAGTTGGTGAAAATAGTTTCATTTTTACCAACTTTTTTATGAAAGCAAATTAGTTACTTGCGCGATTACGCAAAGCATAGCGCCAAGGGCGATCGCAGTTTCCGTTAAAAGTGTATCTAACCAGTGCTAATTATCTTAGGCTGTTCTGATGGACAGTTTAGTGTCCCTTCGATAACTACAAAATAGGGGAAACGATAAAAACCCTACACCACTACCAATTAGCGGAAACTACAAATCAATGGCAAGATGTGCGATTACGCAAAGCGTAGCGCCAAGGGCGATCGCTTGTTCCTTAGACATCGTTCTCCTTTAGGAATCAACTAGCAGGACAAACAGCAAAACGCCTGCTACGACCTAGCAAAACAGATAAATAATCATTTGTATTGCTTGTACTTATTTTGTATACAAATTGCTTTTTATTAATCAATCAAAAGAGTTAATAAATTTCTCCTTTTAAGCAGCCTTTAAGTAGATGTTAAAAATTGCAAACCCACTTGTAGGGAGAAATTAGTTGTAAAAATGCGTTCCCGCTTTTTATTTCTGTAGGTAGATACTCTAACCTAAATAACGGGGCAAAACTTCGATTAAGCAAAAGCCTAAAGCCGCACTACCCAAAGGGACGGTTAAGTTATCAATACCATAAACAGAAAAAGCTTCTAAAGTTGTTGCCAATAGTGCCACTAATGAAGATACTAGCCAAGTTTGCCAATTATTTCCTTGGACGCTCAGAAAAATTAAGCACGAAACAATAAAACTAACTACAGCCATTGTCCCAGAACCTTCCCAGCTTTTCTTATTGTCCCAAATTTTGTAAGGATGTTTGCCAAATTTTTGACCGATTATAGCCGCTAAACCATCTCCCCAAGCCATAACTAATATGCCTAAAGCTGCATACTGGGGGCGATTGATAGTCCAAAACCAAGCAACTAATACGCCAATACTTACCGCATAAAAAAACGTACCCAAGCTTTTGCGCCCGACACTATTGATTCCCGGTAAAATCGGGAAGCGATAAGACAACAAAGTAACAATACTCGCCAAAATGGAAGCGCCAACGCCAATAAAAGCGGGAATATGCAGCCACCAAGCTAGTAAAATTATATTACCTGTACCAATATGTACAACTTTGCGGATAACTTCGGGGTTGCGATTACCAAAGCGATTGAGCAAAGATGCTACAAGTAAAAGTAAGCCTATCCAAAGTACGACGATCGCAATTTGTACAATAATCGGCGAAAGTGAAGTATCCAAAGTATCTAAACTAAAAAATAAGCTCCTTTATACAAATGTAGTAGATTCTTTCTAAGCTGAAGCAAAGAATATGATTAAAGTGCTGCTGTTGTGGCTAATTCGTGGCTATCGGTTGTTTATATCGCCTTTATTTGCGCCTACTTGTCGATTTCACCCCACTTGTTCGATGTACGCCATTGAAGCTATAGAGAGATTTGGGGCAATAAAAGGTAGTTTTATGGCAATAAAAAGAATTTTGCGCTGTCATCCGTTGCATCCAGGAGGTTACGATCCCGTACCGCCATTACCGAAAGAAGCTATAAAATGAAACCTTATCAGCAAATTGCGATCGCAGAATGCAACGAACCTTTAGTACAAATTCCCCTAGAAATATTTGCTGTAGAGTCACCCCACCCGTATCAATTATTAGGGGCGACTTATGCAGAATTTTCGCCCTACTATCTGCGTAAATCTGTACTTGATAATTTAATCAAAGCGCAAGAATACTTACAGTCAATTCATCCCAGTTGGCGGATTCAAATTTTTGATGCTTATCGCCCCATTGCCGTACAGCAGTTTATGGTAGATTACACTTTTAACCAGGTAGTCGAATCGCAAAAGCTTGATATAGAAACGTTATCCATAACTGAGAGACAAGATATTTGGCAACAAGTTTATCAAATTTGGGCAGTACCAAGCTTAAATCCCCTGACTCCACCGCCTCATAGTACAGGCGCAGCAGTAGATATTACTTTAGTCGATGGTAAGGGTAAGGTTGTAGATATGGGTTCGCCTATAGATGAATTATCCGCGCGATCGCATCCCGATTATTTTGCTAATAGTAATTTACCCGCACATCACAATCGCCAGCTACTAAAGGAAGTGATGGAATATGCTGGTTTTGCGCGTCATCCTGGGGAATGGTGGCATTTTTGCCAAGGCGATCAAATGTGGGCGTGGTTAAGTAATAATTCTGTGATAGCGCGTTACGGGAGAGTGGAAACCTATATTTCTTGCAAAAACGCCAAATAATGCTCAATTGATATTTTTGCCAATCATTGTAGCCCGCCTAGGGTTAAAACCCCAGGCTAATAGTTCAAGTCGGCTTAAGCCGACTAATAAATCTTTTGTAAGATAGGTAATTCTTAAGCGTTTTGAGGGTTTAGTTTCATCATCTCCCAAGTAGTATAAGTGCCGATAGGACTCCAAAGTATATAGGGAACAAGTAACAATGCTGCCCAACCGGAAACTGGTAATACTAATAAGGTAAGTAAAACTCCGATAATTGCACCCGTACCGCCGATAATTGTGCCAATTTTCAAACTACGAAGTCTAAACATTACTGGAGTGTAGGCAATAGTAACAATTTCTAGCAGCAAATACAGTCCCATTAATAGCCAGTTTTTGCTATTTTCCCAAACTATATAAGCCGACCAAGCACCGCAAATAAAAATAGTAATCCAAATAAAGGGAATTGCAAATTCAAAGGTTAACCATTTTGGACGACGTAAGCGTTTAAACCATTTGCGATCGCTTGGTGTAAAAAAGTTCGCCGCCATTGCGACAAGTAGCGTTACACCCCCAATTACCAGCCAAGATTTAATCATATTTTTATCGTTGCTTTTCTCATCCCATCTTGTCTTTTTGACGACCTAAGAGCCATCAACCCTTTGAATTATTCTGCGCCAGGATTGAGTTGGATCATTTCTTCGGTGGTATATGTACCTACAGGACTCCAAATAATATAAGGAAGAAGTAACCCGGCGGCTAAATGAGATATTGGAAAAATTGCGATCGCTAAAATCATACTTAAAACCGCTCCCGACCCGCCTAAAATCGTCCCTACAAGTAGACTACGAAGCCTCAGAGTTACGGAAGTATAGGAAACAGTAATAACTTCCAAAAGTAAATACAAGCCCATCAATAGCCAAGTTTTGATGCTCCCTGGTTCGTGTTGCCAAACTATATTAGCCGACCAAGCACCGCAGATAAAAATCACCGTCCAAATTACCGGGATCAATGGCTCAAAGGTCAACCATTTTGGGCGGCGCAACTGGATAGCCCATTTGAGATCGCGGGGTTTGAATAACACGCCGCCAAAGGCAACTAGAAACGTTACCAATGCGATCGCCATCCAAGATTTAACCATACTAGCTTTATTGCCTTAACCTTACACATTTATAATGCCAATCAGTAAAAGCAAGATTAATCATCCTTAAGTTTGAAATAGATTTTTTATATTAAATCTTTATTGATTTTTAGCAATTTCTCAATAAAAATTGAGTTTGCCGCACGAACAAAATAATAAATTGTTTCGTAATGGTTAATTTATTCAGTATATTTTCGGTTTTTATATCAAGGGATCGCTAATATAATTAAGTTATAG
>JAPJOW010000107.1 GCA_030826005.1 Aliterella sp. RAGGC_92 | reverse complement strand
GTAACTCCTACTCCTGGGACTGACGCTAGTTTAAATCAGTTTGACCGCGAGTTTATGGTTGAAGCCGCTCAAGGCGGGATGGCAGAAGTAGAATTTGGTAAAATTGCCACCCAGAAAGCTACCAGCAACATTGTTAAAGAGTATGCCCGTCGCATGGTTGTGGAACATACACAAGCAAACGATGAACTCATGGCAATAGCAAAACAAAAAGGCGTAACTTTGCCAACTACCATAGGCGAAAAAAATGAAGACTTAAAACAAGACCTATCCGAACTTTCCGGCGCAAAGTTTGACCGGGAATACATGAAAGAAGCTGGTGTTAAAGGTCATGAAGAACAAGCAAAACTGTTTGAGCGCGAATTAGAACGCGGTCAAGATCCTGATGTAAA
This sequence comes from Aliterella sp. RAGGC_92, assembly GCA_030826005.1. Lineage (GTDB taxonomy): Bacteria > Cyanobacteriota > Cyanobacteriia > Cyanobacteriales > Chroococcidiopsidaceae > Aliterella. Next base: position 13,753 of record JAPJOW010000107.1, on the reverse strand, counting down.
AGGTTTTGCGGCTAAAACTCTACCTGTAGTGCAAAAGCACTTAGAACAAGCCCAAGCAATATTAGGCGATCGCTCTAAGTCATCAAATCGTCGCTCACATTCTCACTAACCTCTAGCTACTATCCCACCCTTTGGGGTGGGACAACAAATTTTTTGAGGTTTTCGTCAAACAGATTAAATATAAATAAGTTTCCTACCAAAGTCTAAATTTTTTCTTCAGTCGACTTGAGCCGACTTTAGCTATAAGTAAGCGGGTTTTAACCCTAGGCAAGCTAGGCTTTAGCAATCAAAGCGATGTTTTAACCCTAGACAAGCTTTTGCAAGAGGTCTAATGCTATAACTCGTAGGAGACTCATTATATTCAACTCAATCTATGATTTCTGCCGATACCTGGTCTGTAACTGACCTTGGTTCAGACATTTTATTATTTGAGCAATTACTCGATGTCTCTCTATGCAACCATATTATGCAAGTTGCCGATTGCTGTCAGTTTCAAACTGCGGGTATTGAACTTGCAAGAGTAGAAACTCAAGTTCGTAGTAACGAATTGCTATATTTGGGTGAAAATAATTCTTTATTGCAATCGACTAACCAAATACTATTAAACCAAATCTATTTAATCCAGGAAGCTCTCTACCAAAACTACAGAGTAAAATTCTCTCAAATAGAAACTTGCTCGATTCTACGCTACCAGCCGGGACAGTTTTACAAGCGCCATGTTGATAATTTGCTGTTAGCTAGTCGCCGCGATGAAGTCTCTCAAGGAGTGCTAACTAGAGATGTAAGTATTGTGGGCTATCTGAATGATGATTTTGTAGGTGGCGAGACATTTTTCGATCGGCAAAATTTGAAAGTGAAGCCTCAAAAAGGTAGCGTTTTAGTCTTTCCCTCTTATTACACCCACCCCCATCAATCTTTGCCAGTAATTAAAGGCTGCAAATATGCTTTTACTAGCTGGCTATTTCATTAACTTAGTATTCATAAGGATTTTTTGGCTCTTGAATTAGTTTGAGATTACTTGCTTGAATAGTTAATTGGCGTTTGTTTTGCAAGTCTTGAGTAATCATTTGTCCTTCTACTTCTAACCAAGTATCTTGAGGGTAAGCTTGACGATTTTGAGTTAGTTTAACTGGTAATCCCACAGGGTAAGCATCCGCCGCACAGCAAGTAATGACAAACCGCGATAGCAATAAGTATTCTGGGGGTAATTCCGGCGAATGAATCACAAAACCCTGTACCTTGACTTTTTGTCCAGAATATGCGTCTGGTTCGGGATAGACATTAAGAGTTCGTACCCAGTCGATCAAAGTGCGTTCGTCAGAGCGAATAGAGGAACGAAAGGCTTGGGGTTGACTGCGCGTTGCTTGCAAAACATCTGTTACCCCGCGCTGGAGAGCGGTTTGGCTGGCAAATACGCGGGGGGTAATAACTAAGCCCAAAATCGCTGTCAATAGCAGCAAGGCGCTACTAAAGCCTGGTGGGAATATAGTAATATGCCGAGTATCGGGAATATTTGAGCGCTTTCGCAGTAATTCTAATGCTTTTAAGCTGCTAACAATTGATAAACCAATTCCTCCAGCAATTACCAGCCAAAAATAATCGCGGTGAATCAGGATGCTGAGTTTGCCTGTATGCCAGTATCTCAGCATGAGAATACCCCAAGAGGCGATCGCCAAGACATCTAACCAAGGCAGTAAATAATTTCGCAGTTGTTTGATTGCAGTCATTAGCAAAAAAAAGCTAAACAATATATAAGTTGACAAGTAGACTAAATAAAAATGTTAACTGCGCTGCTAAGGCAAATAGGTAAAACACTGCTCTAGGCTTAAATATTGATAGCATTAAACCTACACCTTTCAGGTCAATCATCGGGCCAAAAACCAAAAAGGCTAATAACGAGCCACTGGTAAATACAGAGGCAAAAGACAGCGCAAAAAACGAGTCTACAGTAGAACAAATAGATACAACTAATGCCAGAACCATCATGGCAAGAATTGACGTAACTGGACTGCTCCCAAGGGCTAAGATGGCTTCGCGGGGGACGGTTACTTGAATCAAAGCCGCGATCGCACTACCTATTACTAACACCGCCCCCAATTCTCGCAACTCCTGGACTGTATTATCTAAAAACAATCTCAGCTTGTAAGTTAAAGGTTTACTAAAAGAAGTAGCCGCTAGTTGAGCCTGCATGACTGTAGCATCCATTCTAATTGGTTGCTCTGCTCCAGCGAGTATATAAGTCCCCGATTTTAGCAATGGTGAGATAATTTCTACATCTTCTTCTACTTGCTCCGGTACAGAAATTTGCCAACTATTAGCTAGGGTTGGTTGTAAAATTTCCCTCAAATCCGCTTGGGCGCTAAATACACACCCAATAGTAATTGCGATCGCCAATGAAAATACTACGCGCAGCACGACAATTTCTGGCTGATCTCGAAATGCCGTCCAAGTTGCCCAAATTACAATCGGGTTAATAGTTGGCGCAGCGAGTAAAAAACCTACAGCTACGGGGGCGGGTACTCCTTGCAATAGCAACCGCCGCGCTACGGGTACGTTACCGCATTCACATACAGGAAACAAAAAACCAATCAAACTACCCGTTATTGCCCCTAATAATGGATTTTTGGGCATTTTTGCTACTAACTGCCGTTCGTCGATAAATAACAGTAGCAAGCCAGAAAACAAAACCCCCAGTAGCAAAAAAGGCATTGCTTCAACGAGCAAACTTAAAAATAGAGTAAAAGCATTGTTCAGTTGTTGTTGATTCATGCGGTTCTCTCGTTTTGAGCGCTTTTGCAAAAGTATGCCCAGCTATTTTAGACTTAATCGCCGTAAATACTTCACTTAGCATACCGCTTGACTGTTCAAGGTTTAACTGTTACAGGCGTACCCACATCTACTTGGGCGTACAAAGCCAAAATATCTTGATTTCGCATTCTCACGCAGCCATGAGAAACCGCTTGTCCTACCAGTTTTTCTTGCGGAGTACCGTGAAAACCAATAAAATTTTTGCCATCAGTCCAAAAACCAATCCATCTCGCGCCTAGGGGATTTTTTGCTCCCGGAGGAACTAATTTTCCCGTCCAGGGATGCTCCCAAATCGGATCTCTTTGCATTTCAATCACTTTGTAGCTACCTACTGGCGTTTCCCAACCAGCTTTACCGATCGCTACTGGATAACTTGTTGCTAATTCATTTCCGCGATATAAATAAACTCGGCGATCGCTCAATCTTATAACTAAATTTATTGTTTGGGCGTTACTTGCTGGCGATGGAGTTATTGACGAATTAATCGGTTGATTTATAACTGATTCAATTGGTTCTGCCCTCAGGGTTTTTGGGCTATTTATTACTAATACTGCTGTCCCCAAAAGCATTAAGCAACTTGCAGTTAATAAATTAAATTTCACTTAGTACTTGCCTCACTTTTTTAAACTCCTCAACTTATCTAAACTCATTTTTACTTAATTTATCTATTTGTTTTACCTATATAATTTTATATCTATATAGCTAATTTTAAGTATTTAAAAAGTTGCCTTAAAACCTTTTAGAAATATATAAAAAGGTAGATTTAATAATTTGTAACAAACTTTACTCTAAGTAAGGTAGCTAGTTGTATCAACTATTAACTCAACATAAGTTGTGACTGGATGCAGTGGTGAAAATCATATCAAACTGAGGAGATAAGAAGTATGCGACAACTAAAACTATTACCTGGTACGATGCTTTTGATGTTGGCATCAACATTATCAATTAATCCGGTCAGCGCTCAACAAACTCCCGCAAGTGGAACTGGAGAAGTGCAAAACCCAACAAATACTAATACGCCACAAACCCCAACTAGAACAAATACGCAGCCTGTACCTACGCCAATGCAGATGGAAAGTAGTCCGTCCGCACCAAGTTCAACTCCAATGCAAATGGAAAGACAAGCAGCGCCAAGTTCTACCGAAACTAGCACTAATACCGTAACTGGAACTGTTAAAAGCATTGAAGGGCAAGTAGTAACCCTAGAAATGGCTGATGGCATGACCAAACAAATGAGAGTATCCAACGCGGATTTGCAAAGATTGAATCTGCGCGAAGGAATGGAAATTTCTGCTACCGTAGATGCTCAATCTGTAGCTTCAAATATTACTTTAGCTCAAGCAAGTACAACTACGACAGGTGCAGAAGCCACAAGCACTCAAACAGGTACAACTTCCACTACTACGGAAGCAACAACTTCAACAACTACTGAAGTAGATGATACAAGTGCAACCCCCACAACAACTACCGAAAGCACTCGTACAAACGTTGAATCTACGCCAGCAAGCCGCCCCGTAAGAGCGCTGTGGTAACTTAATTAAGAATTCGGATCGCTAAAGATATTAAACAAAATGATACTGTTTTAAAGCAGTATCATTATTTTTTAGTTAAGCTCCAATAACCCAGAGGGGGGAATAATTTCAATTCTTCCCATTTCAAGATCGACAACAGGAGCGATCGCTTTGACAAACGGAATCAGTTTAGTTTTTGCCGATGAATCGAGTTGTACTTCCAATAAATCGTTACCTGCGGGAATTACATCTATCACTTTACCGATAACAGTTTGAGTTAGTTGGTTAAAGACTTCTAAACCAATTAAATCTAGGACGTGATATTCATCTTCTGCTAATTTTGGGCGATCGCTTTCGGGGACGAGTAATAAGCACCCGCGCAAGTCTTCTGCTTGGTTGCGGGTAGTTATACCACTAAGCGCGATCGCATATAAGCCTTTTCCCTCAATATAGCGTCCGTGTAGCAATTCAACGCTTTGCGGTTCTTCGTCTTGAGAACGCAATAACCACCGCGTACCGGGAACTACAAAGCGTTCGGGAAAATCCGAATCGGGATAAACTCTTAATTCGCCCTGTAAGCCTTGGGCGGCAACAATTTTACCTATTTGCAGCCAGCCATCGGGGAGTTTTAAGTAAGAAGTTTTGGCTTTAACATCGGGGAGTTTTAGGCTAGAAGTTTTAGTTACATCAATATCTTTTTTACTCACAACTAGCACCAATACTTACTTTTTGATAAATCTGCTCGGTAACTTTAGCCAAACGCTCCATTCCGGTTTTAATCTCTGCATCACTGGCGGTGAGACTAATTCGCAGACATTGATGCTTGTGCGCCCATTCTTCTTTTAAACCAGGGAAAAATGTACTTCCAGGAACGACAATTACCCCTATTTGCTTAAGTTGCTGATAAAATTCCCAATCGGTAATCGGCAAATCTTTAAACCACAGCCAAGCAAAAATTGCTCCTTCGCCGCGATGGAGAAACCAAGGCAAATCTTTAGGCATTGCTTGGTTTAGAGTTGATTCTAATACCGTAAACTTATTTTGATAAAAAGGGCGAATTATGGATGTAGAGATATCTGCAAGCGCTCCCGAATCAATAGCCCGCGCGGCGATCGCTTGTCCGTAACGCGACGGGTGAATGCACATATTTGTCTGGAAAGATTCTAGCACCTGAATTATTTGCTCGTCGGCGATCGCAACTCCGATTCGTTCTCCTGGCAATCCCGCTTTAGACAAGCTCATGCAATGAACAATATTATCGCCAAATACGGGGGTAAATTCAGTAAAGTTCAACGCTGGGAAAGGCGGCCCGTAGGCAGAATCAATTAAAACCGGAACATTATAGGATGAAGCTAAATGAGCTATTTTTTTAACTTCCTCATCCGTCATCACGTTACCTGTAGGATTGCAAGGACGCGAGAAAATAACGCAACCTGTACTTTCATTAATTTCTAACTGGCTAAAATCGGGACGATACTTAAACAGGTGTTTAGCCTCGTCAATATCTAGCCTTGGCTTGTAAGCTTTAAGAGCTTCTGACGTTAAACTCACACCTCCATAACCTGTATAATCAGGACTTAGAGGAAAAACAACTTGCTTGAGAGCGTCGCTAGAAGTATAGCCGCCGAAAACATTAGCCGCATAGAAGTACAGCGATTGACTACCAGGAGTAATTAAAATATTGCGACTATTTAAGTTGAGATTGTAGCGGCGATTGAAGTCATTGGCGATCGCCTCAATTAAAGCGCCGTAACCTTGACTTGAACCATAACGACACACAACTTCGCCATACTCGGAACTAGCTAATAATTCAGCCGTACAATCGCGCCATAATTGCTCTACTTGAGGCAAAATCACCGGATTTCCCGCACTCAAATTAATAAATTCTTGCCCGTTACTTGCTTGCAGGGTTTCTACAATGTCTTTCATAATTGCCCTCACACCAGTCAGGGTAGACATTTGAGTACCAATTTTAGTAAGGGCAGGTTTCATAATAGTTAGATTAGGATTAGTTTTGACAAATTGGGGCTGTCTAAGAGTAAGTTTTGATTTTAACCGCAGACAAATGTACTTTGTATAACAATTTTAAACAGTTATCTCCATTTAGTCGCTTAAATTTAAAGTTTGAGAGACACGACAGCTTGATTAGTGAGTTATAACAGATGTCTAGATCGCCCTCTGTTGGCACTGTTGCAAATAAGAACCAAAATAATGAGCTTATTCACAAACTGGGCTTGTTTTGACTGTAAAAAGAATTTTCGTAACTTTCCTTTACACCACAAAATAGTTAATACGCCTCAAAATGAACGTAAATGTCCGCAATGTGCTAAACAAATGTGGGATATGGGCATTTACTTTGAGCCTCCACGTCACAGCAATAAAAAAGCTTGGATTAATATGCAACTTCTAGCTGAGAATGGTTACAGATTTGATAATAAAGGAAGCTGCATTTACATTCGTAAGCATATTTTGACTACCCAAAACCCACGAGTTCGTGCAGTTCGGTCTAATATAGCTGTGGAAAAACAAGCAAAATATGATTCTAAGCTAAAGGCAAGAATTGATTATTACAAAGAAACAAAAAGATATTGCTGAGTAAATTTGTATATATAGAGCGATCACAGCTTGATTAGTGAGTTATAACAGATGTCTAGATCGCCCTCTGTTGGCACTGTTGCAAATAAGAACCAAAATAATGAGCTTATTCACAAACTGGGCTTGTTTTGACTGTAAAAAGAATTTTCGTAACTTTCCTTTACACCACAAAATAGTTAATACGCCTCAAAATGAACGTAAATGTCCGCAATGTGCTAAACAAATGTGGGATATGGGCATTTACTTTGAGCCTCCACGTCACAGCAATAAAAAAGCTTGGATTAATATGCAACTTCTAGCTGAGAATGGTTACAGATTTGATAATAAAGGAAGCTGCATTTACATTCGTAAGCATATTTTGACTACCCAAAACCCACGAGTTCGTGCAGTTCGGTCTAATATAGCTGTGGAAAAACAAGCAAAATATGATTCTAAGCTAAAGGCAAGAATTGATTATTACAAAGAAACAAAAAGATATTGCTGAGTAAATTTGTATATATAGAGCGATCGCACGGAATGTTTTGAAATTTTTTCTGTGAGTAGGCATTGGGAGCGATCGCCCTAAATCCTCCTTAAAAAGCAGAACATTCATGTTTTCCCCCCTTTTTAAGGGGAGACAAAAAGCGGTGTAGCTTTGCTTCCCGCTTTGTTGTCGTGGGCTAGGGGGGATCGTTCGCGATCGCACTCCACCCTGTCCTCTTGTCTACTTAGACAAGTCAAACAAAATAAGATAACCTTATTAGTTACTCCAACTTTTAGGACAAGCTACCCTTGCAAACACTCCAGTAATGCTTGCTAAAACAAGCGGGAGTAAATCCGATCGTTGAGAGCGAGTACCAAGCACGGATAGCATTAATTTATGACCCATAGCAGTGTAATGACTCCAGCCCAAAAGCTGAGTGAGAAATTACCTTTTCCCCTCAAACGTCTAGCTGACTTAGCGTATAACTATTGGTGGTGTTGGACAGACAACCGCATCACTCTATTTAAAAGCATCGATCCCCAAGAGTGGGAGCGCTGCGGACACAACCCCGTAGCCCTACTAGAATCAGCTTCCTACGAGCGATTGACTCAAGTTGCCACCGATCCCCTGTACATCAAACAATTACAGGAATTAGTTGCCCAGTTTGATGCTTATATGACAGAGCAAGATACTTGGGTAAGTAAAGTAGCACCACAAATTTCTAAAACTGCTCCTATTGCCTATTTTTGTGCCGAATTTGGCATTCACGAATCCTTACCCGTCTATTCTGGCGGCTTGGGTATTCTCGCCGGGGATCACCTCAAATCTGCGTCCGACTTGGGCGTACCGCTAATTGGTGTCGGCTTACTCTATCGCCAAGGTTACTTTAGACAGCGTTTAAATCGCGATGGTTGGCAAGAAGAAGTTTATATCGATAACCCCTTCTTCCATATGCCCGTTGAATTAATTACGAGCGATCGCGGCGAAGCGGTAACAATTGAATTAGAAATTCGTCAGCGCGTTGTCAAAGTTCAAATTTGGCGCGTCCAAGTCGGTAGAGTGAATTTGTACTTGTTAGATACCGATAGACAAGACAACGATCCCATCGATCGCTGGCTCACAGGACACCTCTACGGCGGCAACCAAGACACCCGAATTGCTCAAGAAGTAGTATTAGGTATTGGCGGCGTTAGAGCGCTCAAAGCTTTGGGAATTACGCCCTCAATTCATCACCTCAACGAAGGTCACGCGGCTTTTTGTACTTTAGAAGTAGCCCGACAAAAAATTGAGCAAACTGGTAAATCTTTCTACGATATCGAAGCAGAAGTCCGCAAAACTTGCGTTTTTACAACTCATACTCCCGTACCCGCCGGACATGATGTATTTTCGCCAGATTTGATGGATTCCTACTTTGCTCATTATTGGTCAAGTTTGGGAATGTCCCGCGAACAATTTTTAGCATTAGGTGCAAGAAGATTGGGCGATCCTTGGGAGCCTTTTGGCATGACAGTATTGGCATTGCGGATGTGTCGCGCGGCGAATGGTGTAAGTCAGTTGCACGGCGAAGTATCCCGGAAAATGTGGACGATTATGTATCCCGAACGTCCAGAAAATAAAGTTCCCATTGGCTACATTACTAATGGCGTTCATGCTCCAACTTGGACTGCTCCCTTATTATCCGATTTGTACGCTCAGTATTTGGGCGCAGATTGGAAAAATCGGGCAATCGATCCCAAAATGTGGGAAGCGGTCGATCGAATTCCCGATGGCGAATTGTGGTGGCGACATCAAGTATTAAAAGATCGGTTAATTGCTCATACTCGTTACAAAGTTACCAAAGCACGAGAGCAAAGAGGCGAAGATCGCGATCGCATTGCAGCAGCTACAACGCTCCTAGACCCCGATGTACTGACAATTGGCTTTGCGCGCCGTTTTAGTCCTTACAAGCGCGGCGATTTGATTCTACGCGATGCGGAAAGGGCGTTAAAAATATTTGGGAATAGCGATCGCCCAGTGCAAATTGTTTTTGCCGGAAAAGCCCACCCCGCCGATGAAGAAGGTAAGCGCATTATTCAGCGTTTAATGGAATGGTGCAGACATTCGGCAATTCAAAAGCGAGTAGCTTTAATTGAAGACTACGACATCTACACGGGTCAAAAATTAGTGCAAGGCGTGGATGTATGGTTGAATAATCCCCGTCGTCCTTTAGAAGCTTCAGGAACGAGCGGACAAAAGGTTTGTTTCAACGGTGGAATTAATTGCAGCGTGTTAGACGGTTGGTGGTGTGAAGGCTACCAACAAGGCGCGGATGGCAAAGGAATTAATGGTTGGGCAATAGGTGAAGATGCTCATACTAGCGACCAAGAAGTGCAAGATCGGATTGATTCAGAATCTTTGTACAAATTGCTAGAAGAAGAAATTGTACCTTTGTACTACGATCGCAATGCTGACGGTATTCCCCAAGGTTGGGTAGCAATGATGAAAGCTTCAATTAAAACGAATGCACCATTATTCAATACCGATCGCATGATTGCCGATTATGTAACTAAAGTGTACGCCCCAGACTCTCAACCGATTTCTACACCAAGTTTAGCTCAGGTGATTGTTTAATTAGTTTAAAGACAAGGCAGCCTTTAGAGGCTGCCTTTTTTGTTTGCAGTTAAGTATAAATTTTTCTGCAAATTTAGCAAATTACGTTAAAACCCTCATTGGGTAGATTTAGTCGAGTTAAAAGCTGTGACACACTGCTGCCAGTCATAAATTTTACTACCTATAGGGCGGCTCTACCCAGCACTCTTAATAATTTAGAGTTGTTAAAACATTAATAATGCGATCGCCAGTTACCGAATAAATCAAAAAGCATGAAATTACATAGCATTAGTTCGATTAGCCTAGCATTAACAGCAGTTTCCTTTGTCGGACTAACTACTTCTCTGCCTGCTACCGCCGCAACTTTTTACACAGTTCTCGACCTTGGCACTTTTACAGCCGATCCTCGCAATTCTAGTTCAGCTACGGGCATCAATGACCTAGGTCAAGTTATCGGCATCTCCGATAGCTACGATCCGGTATACATTCCCGGTACTTATAATGGGCCAGAGGTTTTTCGTACCGCTCCTAATAGTGCGATCGCTCCAGCCACAGATAAAATTGATGTGGTTTTGGAGATAGGAGCAATTTCTGCTAGAGACATCAATAATTTAGGTCAAGTAGTCGGCGATACTTTGTCGTCTTCTGCTCGTAATTCTATCAGCTATGTTAGCGAACCCAATGGCTCGCTAAGTAGGATTAATCTTTTTCGAGCTAGTGCTATCAATGATTCCAGTCAAATAGCTGGGGAAGGTGCGGTCTTCTTAGGTTCTTTGGGCATTAGAAGTAATCATGCTGGGCGGATTGATGGTAACGACTTTGATAGTTTTATCGATCTAGGAACTCTTGGCAGTAGCAGCAGCAATGGCAATGGGATAAACAACTTAGGTCAAGTTGTGGGGAGTTCTGATACGGCTAGTGGTGAAACTCATGCTTTTCGTACTGCACCTAATAGCGTAATTAATGCGGCAACTGATGACTTAGGCACTCTGGGTGGCTTGTTCAGCACTGCTACGGATATCAACGATTTGGGGCAAGTTGTTGGCAGTTCAACTACCGCTAGTGGGGAAACTCACGCTTTTGTTACGGATGCCAACAGTGCTATAGAAGCTACCGACGATTTGGGAACTTTGGGAGGTAGTTTTAGTATTGCTTACAGCATTAATAATTCTGGTTTAGTAGTTGGTGATTCGGAATTAGCCGATGGGAGAAGTCGCGCTTTTCTCTACGATGGCACTGATTTATTCGATCTCAATACGCTGATAACTGAAAACTCTGGCTTTGTTTTAACCAGTGCTAGAGGTATCAACGAGTCAGGACAAATTGCGGCGACAGCATTTTTTGCTGATACTCAAACGAGTCGCGCTTTCTTGCTTACACCTGTTCCTGAACCTACAACAATGCTAGGTGTACTAGCTTTTGGTGCTGGTGCGGGTGTTTTGCGTAAAAAAGCTAAACAAAAAGTAAAAGCATAAACTAATTTAGTAGACTGCGAATAAGTAAAACTTGCGTAGAAGCTAGAGGACTACTTATGAGTCCTCTAGCTTCCCTTTGTTAATGTGCGGCACTCCACAACAGCGTCGGACAAATGTAATACACTACCCAAATAGAGCTATAGAAAAAAGGATATAAAAATGCCCGATAATCTCAAAAGCCAAGCTATAACTCAAGGTACAGCGCGATCGCCTAATCGAGCTATGTTACGCGCTGTTGGCTTTACAGACAATGATTTTACTAAACCTATTGTGGGACTTGCTAACGGCTACAGCACGATTACTCCCTGCAACATGGGGATAAATAAGCTGGCTTTAAGAGCCGAAACTGCCTTGCGTAACGCCGCCGCCATGCCGCAAATGTTCGGCACAATCACTATTAGCGATGGGATTTCGATGGGAACAGAAGGAATGAAATATTCCCTCGTATCGCGAGAAGTTATCGCTGATTCCATTGAAACAGCTTGCACCGGGCAAAGTATGGATGGCGTACTCGCTATTGGCGGTTGCGATAAAAATATGCCAGGGGCGATGATTGCGATCGCGCGGATGAATATTCCTGCTATTTTTGTCTATGGTGGCACAATTAAACCCGGTCATCACAACGGACGCGACTTGACAGTTGTAAGTTCATTTGAAGCGGTGGGGCAGTATAGCGCCGGGAAAATTGACGAAGGCGAACTACTCGAAATCGAGCGCAAAGCTTGCCCTGGGGCGGGTTCTTGTGGCGGAATGTTTACAGCGAATACGATGTCCAGCGCCATCGAAGCAATGGGTCTAAGTTTGCCTTATTCCTCGACAATGGCGGCGGAAGATGAGGAAAAAGCTAGTAGCGCCGAAAAATCAGCTTTTGTATTAGTTAACGCGATTCGTCAGCAATTATTACCTAGACAAATTCTGACTCGTAAAGCTTTTGAAAACGCGATTTCGGTAATTATGGCAGTGGGCGGTTCGACAAATGCCGTTCTGCACATGATCGCGATCGCGCATTCGGCGGGAGTAGAGTTATCTATAGATGATTTTGAAACTATCCGCGCCCGCGTCCCGGTACTATGCGACCTCAAACCCAGTGGTAAATACGTCGCTACCGACTTGCACAAAGCTGGGGGGATTCCTCAAGTAATGAAAATGCTGTTAGCGCACAACTTATTACACGCAGATGCGTTAACAATTACCGGACAAACTATTGGCGAAATTCTCGCCGATATTCCCGACGCGCCACGTCCCGACCAAGATGTAATTCGCCCTTGGAATAATCCCCTGTATGCCCAAGGTCATTTAGCCATTCTCCGGGGCAATTTAGCCACCGAGGGGGCAGTTGCTAAGATTACTGGAGTGAAAAAACCTGTAATTACTGGTCGCGCCCGCGTCTTTGATTCTGAGGAAGATTGCTTAAAAGCAATTTTGGCAGGTCAAATTGTCGCGGGAGATGTAATTGTCGTTCGTTACGAAGGCCCCAAAGGCGGCCCCGGAATGCGCGAAATGCTCGCTCCGACTTCGGCAATTATTGGCGCTGGTTTGGGTGATTCGGTCGGCTTAATTACTGACGGGCGTTTTTCGGGCGGTACTTATGGGATGGTAGTCGGTCACGTTGCTCCAGAGGCTTTTGTCGGCGGTGCGATCGCTCTGGTGCGCGAAAATGACACAATTACTATTGATGCTCATTCTCGCTCCTTAAATCTGCACGTAGATGAAGCCGAATTAGCCCTTCGTCGCGCTCAGTGGCTACCACCTAAACCCCGTTATACGAGAGGAGTATTAGCAAAATATGCCCGATTAGTATCTTCTAGTAGTGTAGGTGCGGTAACAGATTTAAACCTAGGTTAAAAAGCCTTTATTCTCCCCCCTTTTTAAGGGGGGTTAGGGGGATCGAATTTCACGCTTCACCCCCAAATCTTTCAATATCTCCCTCGCTGCTTCTTCCCCACTAGCGCAACCTCCCTCCATATATCCCTGCGTTTCTAAGGAACAATGTTCGCCCGCAAAAAATAAATTACCTACCCGCTCTTTTTCTACTCCGGCGATACTCGTCCATTGCCCAACTAAATAACACGAATAAGAACCCTGAAAATAAGGCTCTTTTGACCAGTAAGCACGGATTGCTTGATTTGCCTTACGCACATCGCTAATGCCGGGAAATATTTTATTTAACTGACTAACTAGGCTTTTTGCTTGACTTTCCGGCGATTTTGTACTTAAAAATTTGCTATAGTTACCACCAGTAAAATTAGTAATTAATCCTTGTTTTCCTAAAGCGTAGCGGCTAGATTCCCAAGTACTTTGAAATTCTAAAT